>JBKQUF010000112.1:0-23237 GCA_052140285.1 Limisphaerales bacterium
GTGGCATAAGAGGAGTGATCGAGCAGGAATACTCCACAAAGATCATCAAAGGAGTCTTGGGTAAAGCAGGTCTGCCTATTCACAAACTTAAATATGATGTGACATTTAAGGGCCCGCTGTTAGATGAAACTGACAAACTGGTCGCGGGTTTGGACGGTGCTTCGCGAAATCAATTCGTCATCGGGTGTATCCAAGAAATAGTTAACTTCGAGCAAAGCAAAGCAAAAAACCTCTTGAAGTTGGGGCGCGAACCAGATGGTCTTACTTTGCGCAGCCGAGACCAGATTCTTGGCAGATTCGGACGGAACATAAAGGAGTTTGAATGAACCATGCGGCAAATCGTTTGGATGAGGCATTCGCATACGACGTTTTCTTGAGCCACAGCGCGAAGGACAAGACGGCGGTGACCTAGAGGCGCGATTTCGCGCAGAAGCGATCGTTAAACACGACGCGTCGGGCAGTGAAGGGCTAGGTAAGGAGCCACATCCGCAAGCCAACCCTGTTGTCTCCAACAACCGCCGCCCTCACCTTTCCATGAACTTGAAGGAGGGTGGCTGATGATGACTCCTGAAAATTGTAACCGCTTTGATTGGAACCGGTTTTTTCCGCCGGGCTGGAAGCCCGGGCTCTACGGCAGGCAAGGATGCCTGCCGCCACGGTTGGGGAGTGGCACCCTGAAAATCATTCATCCCGCGGCCAGTTTTTCTTCGTCCGAGGATAGGACCCGCCATTGCCCTTGGGGCCAGTCGCCAAGACGAAGGTTGCCGATGCGGACGCGGACCAGGCGCAGGGTGGGATGGCCGATGGCGGCGGTCATTTTGCGGACCTGACGGTTCCGGCCTTCAATCAATTCCAGCCCAATCCAGCAATCGGGCACCGATTTGCGGAATCGGATGGGCGGAATGCGCGGCGGAAACGCCGGTTGCGGTTCCAGAATCCAGGCCCGGCACGGCAGTGTCTTTCGGCCCTCGATGATGATGCCACGCTCAAGTTGCTTCAATTTTTCGGGCGCGGGAATCCGCTCGACCTGCGCCCAATACTCGCGTTCATGGGCGTGGCGGGGATGCAGAAGCTGTTCGTTCCAGCGCGGTTCGTCGCTCAAGAGCAGCAACCCCTCGGATTCCGCATCCAACCGGCCGATGGGATAAACATTTTTGGGAAACCCAAATTCGGACAGCGGACGGTTCTTCGAGCCGTCGGCGGTGAACTGGGAGAGCACGCCGAACGGTTTATGGAACGCGATAAGCATCGAAAAAGTGTCGGGGGTCAGGGCATTGGAGATTTTGAGAACTCAAACGATCTCTGGAAGAATGCGCGCCAAGCTCTTAAGCCCCACCGCTTCAACATTTTCGTCGAGAGGATAAAGTTTTTCACCAGGATAAACGACGAATAGTTTCTTGAGGCCCAAGTTTTTGACCGAGTTGATCATCGACGCAGTTCGTCGTGGTGCGTCAGACGCCTTACACTCAAAACCGAACACTCCTTTCGTCTTGGTCAATACTAGGTCCACCTCCGGGCCACTCTGAACGGACCAGGTGAAACACTCTTCGTCACGTGAATTTGTCAGGCTGATTATTTGCTCGATGCAAAATCCTTCCCACGATGGACCTAGACTAGGGTGAGCTAAGAGCTTGGTCTGATTCGGGATCAAAAGCAATGCGTGCAGGAGGCCGCTGTCACGAAGATAAATCTTCGGCGCTTTCCGAAGCCGCTTCTGGATATTCGTATAATAAGGCGGCAACTCGCGAAGGATGTAAGCTCCTTTTAGAATCTCAAGGTGTCTTTGGATCGTCTTATAGCTCACACCGATGATCGAACCGGCTTCCGAGTGGTTCCAATATTGGCCGTGTTTATGCGCAATCAACTGAGTCAACCGCCGCCGCTGTTCGTCCGTTAAATGCGTTTCTGCCAGCGCAGGTAAATCACGCCGCAAGAACTGTTCAATGTAATCAAGCCGCCAGTTCATGGATTCCTCCTCAATTTCATGCAAATAGGAGCGTGGAAAACCACCTTGAATCCATAATTTTGTCCAATTCTCCCAGCCGACTTCTTCAGGATTGAAACCGCCAAGCGCAAGCAGCCGAACACGGCCGGCAAGACTTTCGGAGACTCCTTTTACAATGCTTGGCGAAGCGCTCCCCGTAATTAAAAAGCGCGTTTGATTTTGAGGGCGGTCTGCCAAGACACGCAATTTAGGAAATAAATCCGGCTTTTCTTGAGCTTCGTCTATAACCACCACCCCTTCCAGACCATCCAAAATTAGGAAGTTATTATCCTCAAGCTGTGCGCGGGCAATACGTGTCTGGAGGTCGAAATAATTATCTGTCGAACTGGCGAATGCCCTTGCCAGCCAGGTTTTACCGCACTGCCTCGGCCCAAGCAGCGCTGTAATGGGCGAATTAGCCAGCCCATTTCGAATTCTTCCTACCACCCCTGGGCGTGGAAAAATTGGCACTTCAATCTGCATTTGCTTGCAAAATAGAACTATAAGTTCTAAATTGCAATCACAAATGGTTGAAAAATGGAAATACCTGGATGAGCATCTTCGCCTGCGCTTGGCCGATTTGCCTTGGCGTTTGTTCGAGGAGTTCTTCCTCCATTTTCTACGGTCTGGCATAACACTTACGATTAACCGGCACGGACAGGCTGTAACAAAGCGTATTATATCCGCTGATCTGTATGCGGCAGGTTCGGGGCGCGATCAAAAAGGTATCGACTTGAGAGCCGAAGTTGAAGGGGGAGAGATTTGGGTTTTCCAGTGCAAACACCATGACAATTGGACTCCTCAACAGACACGCGACGCAATCAAGGCCGCCGCAGACTATCCCGCACAGCATTATTTCCTGGCCGTTGCTTGCGATCCACACGAGAGGGTTCAAGATGAGATGGACAAGCATCCGAACTGGACTTTCTGGAATTTGAGCACCATCTGTGCTGAATTCAAACGGGAAGTGCCGGTTACGAAACAGGCGCAGGTCCTCTCATCATTTTTGTTGCCTCAGGAACTGAAGAGATTTATCCCCTACACAACCGAGTCTCTCCTTCCGCCCGAAAAATATTTTGAGCAGTTTGTGGGAAATCACAGATTATTGCGTCACGACTGGAAATTGGTGGGGCGAGAACGAGAAATGCAAGCGCTTCGGAATTTTCTCGGCGGAACGGACATTGTTCAGATTGTTAGCGCCCGGGGGGGCGAAGGCAAGAGCCGGTTGATTTGGGAATTATGCATAACTTTGCCAAAGGAAATACCTGATGCTGAGATCTTGATCTTAAATCCCCATAGGTCCGATGAAGATTTTCAGTTTGCGTTCCAAGGCGATCCATCGATCCGGGTCATCGTTATTGACGATGCGCATCGCGCCGAGCAAGTTCCCTTACAACTTCTGTCGCTTGTAGCACAGGAAACCAGGGATCGAAAAAGCAAAATCATTCTTGCCACGCGGCCACAAGGTGCCGAAGCACTTTCGCATAAGCTTTATGAAACGGGACTCTTGGAGAAGCGCGCTCCTCTGATTTGTGTCTCTCCCCTGAAGAAATCTCAAACCAAAGCACTCGCCACCGAAGTCCTCGGCACCAACTTGGAGGATCATGCAAATGACCTGGTCAAGCTCACAGCCGACAGTCCTTTTCTGACCGTAGTTGCAGGTGGATTGTTAAGAGAGGGGCGCTTGAAATGGGGTGGCTGGGCTAGAGACAATGATTTTCGCCAAGACGTGTTCCGGGAATTTGAACACAAGAACCTCGAATCCGTCCCCGAACCAGACCGTCATGTTTCCAAGAGTCTCTTACGTTTGCTCGCCCTGCTCGCGCCGGTTTCCATTGGACCGGACTTCTCGGAAAGAGTGGCCAAGTGCCTGGGCCGCCCCATCGTCGAGATTGAAAACCACTTGATCCGCCTGCGGCAAACTGAGCTGGTAGCCGGAGGCGAAGACGGGTTGCGAATTGTGCCGGATTTGTTCGCTGATTTTCTTGTTTATGAAGGTTGTTACGAGCCGACACAGAAAACCCCTGGATTCGTGCAGCAGATTTTGCGGGAGTTTTCAGACCGCAGTTCCGCATTGCTTCGCAATCTCTCGGAGGCGACCTGGGTTGCGCGGGCTAACCAAATTCCGGATGGTGACCTGCTGAGGCCATTAATGGAACAGGAGCACGCCCGATTCAAATCTGCCGGTTTCTGGGAACGCGCACAAATTCTCCAGCATTGGAGTGATTTCAGCGTTTATCTGCCGAAAGAAAGCTTGGATTTGGGAAGATTGGCCGTTAGTTTGAAAACAGTCGGCGACGGTTCGGAACAGGATGCCAGTGCCATGCGCCTTCCGAGGTTCACTGGTTCATGGGATGACGTCTGCGATCAGCTTTCGACACTGCTGAAACCAATCGCTCTGTATCACCAAGAGTATCGGCGCGACGCCCTCGATTATCTGTGGCAACTGGGAATGGCGAAAAAATGGGGACACAACAACCAGAATCACCCGTGGGCAGCCATCGCAGAGGTCATCAAATTCAATCCTCAAAAACCGAATTATATTACTTTGGATGCGCTTGATTGGTTGGAATCTTGCCTCCAATCCCCGCGTGCGTTGAAGATATTGGAATCGAGGACACCGGTTTTGCGCCTGTTATTGGGACCGTGCTTCAATCGGGTAGTGGGATGGACTTGGTGGGAGGGCAGAACCTGTCATTTCTGCAAAGGGTCTGTTTCGATTGAGGACACGCAGCCCATCCGTGACAAGGCATTCGGCATCCTCGCTTGGGTGATCGAACATGGAACGTGGCTCGCCGCTTTGGATGCCCTTTCTGCATTGGCTGGCGCTATTCAGCGAATTCTTTTGCCGGAATTCCAAAAGGAAGAGGAGATTCCAAAACTTGCCGAAAAATGGAGGTCAGAACGATTAAAGGCGCTCGCGCTCTTTGAGAAAATTATCGCAAAACATAATCATTTTGCGGTTCTCTATGAAATTCGGCAGACCCTGAAGCGGGACTTGGCCTACGAGAAAGACCACGAATTCACCAAGCAAGCACGCAAGGTATTGAACAGCCTTCCAAATGATCTAACGCTAAAAACCGCCGTTGCCTTGATGTCAAACGCCACCTATGAGTTCGAAGAGGAAATCAGACCACCCTTCACACAAGAGCAGCACCAAAAAATAGAGGCTCGATGGAATGAACAGGTGCGTCAAATAGCCGCTGAATTGGCAGCCAATTTTCCGACGCCCTCATTGCTCCACGAATTCATACGGAACATGGCAGATGATCTGGTGTTGGCTGGCAATCGTCCCACGCCCGCCACATTGTTCTTGGGACTTGCGGAGGCGGCACACGATCTGGCTCTGTATCTGGCCCTAAAAATCATTACCTTAGGAACTGAAACCAATCTCTCCCAGATGTGGCCTGCTCTGTTCGAAAAAAATTCCGCTGCCAACGAGGAGAAGCAAATCGAATTCTTTCAAATTGCGATAAAGACTTCGATTCCAGGAGTTCAATCAGCCGTGATCCGTGCTTTGGCCTGGAAGGCCCGACAAAATCAACCGTTGTGCGAAGTCTTAATAAAGTTATTGATGGATATTGCGAAGGAGGCAACCGAGCAGGAAGCAATGAACCTCCTTGATCTGGTTGAGTGGTGCAGTGACGCCAATATGGTGGTTGCGGTCCATATTCTTCAAAATCTGCCGGTCAAACGGCATGCACCGCGAATGATTCTGAAAGTATTGGAGGCGCTTGTTCCGTATCAAGAACGCAAATCACTACTTCCACCCGAAGTCATTCACTCTGTTGTGATGCAGTTGGTTGACGTTTCTGATCTTCAGTTACACGAAGCGCCTCAATGGAATTCGCTGATCAAACAATATCCCCGTTTGATTTTTAACCTGCTGACGGCCCGACTCGACCACGCGGCCAAGAAAGATACGCCTGCGGATTACCTCCCGGTTCCCTTTGGCTTTGAAGGGCGCCTTAATCTGCCGGGCTTGGCAAAGGAACCGGATTTTCCAGAGATTTGCCAACGCTTGTGGAAAAGGATATTGAAATTAAATGATCCGCAGCATCTCTTTTGGATACCATTATTTCAAGGAGTAGTGATAGGGGACGCTGCGTTCTGGCTTGATCGGATGGGTCATGAAATCGCAACAGCCACTTCAGAGGAAATGCTGTTATTGTTGGCCGCCCTGCTTAAATTTGAGGGTTCGCTCATAATCTTCCGTTTTCCCGACCTCACACGGGCTTTTCTAGCGAGGGCGAAAAGCTTGGGAGGCCAGGTTCTTTATGAAAAGGTACGGACAAGTCTTTATACCGGATGCGGTCCTCAAACGCGTTCATACTCTAGTGGGGTCTTGGATAAAGATTTGGATTACGTTGAAGCAGAGGCTGTGAAAGCTGCCGAGAACCACGCGAAGGATGAAGTTTTGGGACCGTTTTATCGCTGGATTGTAGAGATTGAACAAACTAATCGGCTGGTCCACAAGAGCCATGCAGAAACTGCGATGGCGGCTTGGGATTGATACTCGAACCCCTCTGCTTCCAGATACTCATAGAGTTCCGGCTGTGCAAAGGCGGCATCGGCCCGAAAATAACGCGGAATGTTTCGACTTTGATGACGTGCCACCACTGGTTCCAGCACCGCCCGCCAATCCTTGGCGCTATGCACGTTGCCGTGCGCAGCAGGGACTGCTCCACAAAGTGTCTGGTAATACAAATCATTATGTATCTGCCCCCGGCAAAGGACGGTGGAAATGCCCGCCGAACCGGGCCGTTCCGGGCGTCCCTTCAGGACGCGTGAGATTCTTGGGCTTTTTTCCAGGCACGTTGTGCCGGGCTAATTTCCATCTGTCGCTTCGCGACAACTCCCCGTTACCCACTAAAAACGTCGAAGAACCAGTTTTTGTTTCCTTGGTAACGGGGAGTTTTTGTGGATAATCTAGAATGTGATCCGTAACATTATTTTCGATTGGTCGGGCACGTTGGTGGACGACCTGCCGGCGGTTTTGAAGGCATCCAATTACGTTTTGACCCAGGCCGGAAAGCCGGAGATGTCGCTGGAGGAATTTCGCGCGGAATTTTCCCTGCCCTTCACCAATTTTTACGACCGGCACACGCCGAACGTGCCGATGCCCCAACTGGAGGAATGGTTCCATGGAGCGTTCAAGCGGTCCCAGGCGTCCGTGTGCGAATTGCCCCATGCGCGGGAGTTCCTGGAATTTTGCCGTGAGAAAAAGCTGCGGACCTTTGTGTTAAGCACCATCCACGCGGACCATTTCAAGGCGCAATGCGCGGTGACCGGGTTCGACGCCTACCTGGAAAAGCCGTACACCGATGTCTGGGACAAGCGCAAGAAAATCCATGAGATTCTCCGCGACAACCATCTGAGTTCGGAGGAGACGCTGTTCGTGGGCGACATGCAGCATGACATCGAGACGGCGCATCACGGCGGCGTGCATTCGTGCGCGGTGCTGACGGGTTACAACACGCTGGAACAATTGCGGGCGGCGGCGCCGGAATTGATTGTGGAACATCTCTCCGAACTGCGCGACGTGCTGGAGCAGAACAATTTTTTGCATCTCAAGGCGCGCGCGCTCAAGGATGACCATTTGTCCATGCCGCTGGCCACCGTGGGGGCGCTGATTTTCAATTCCAAAAACGAGGCGCTGATGATTCGGACGCACAAATGGTCCAACCTGTGGGGCATCCCGGGCGGAAAGATAAAATTCGGGGAAACGTCGGAAGCGGCGTTGCGCCGCGAAATCCTGGAAGAAACGGCGCTGAAGATCGCCGATATTAAATTCGTGCTGGTGCAGGATTGCATCCATTCCAGAGAATTCTATCGCGATGCGCATTTCGTGCTGCTGAATTACACGTGCCGTTGCGTGCGCAAAAATCCGCGGGTGACGTTGAATGACGAGGGACGCGAATTCCGCTGGGCAAAACTGGCGGAAGCCAAAAAAATGAAGCTCAACAAACCGACGAAAATCCTGGTGCAAGCGGTTTTGAAGAATCGGAAATGAAATCGTTCAAAATTTGCATCGTGGAACTTGAAGACTTTTACAGGGTGGGCGTGCCCAAAGAGGTGCGCCCGACCGCAACACCTCTTGCTCGCCATGGAGATGAAGATGAGTTCGGCGAAGGCAGCGAAATCCGATTCCATCAAACATACGGTTGATTATTTGTCGTTATGAAGCTGAATTGGAGCGCAACTTCCCATGATTATCTGCGGCATCGTCCGGGATACCCAAAACAATTTTTTACATTGCTGCGGCAATTGGGCATCGGTGCGGCCGGCCAGGACATTCTTGATCTTGGGTGTGGTACCGGCGCGCTGGCAATTCGATTTGCCCGACAGGGAGGCCAGGTGACCGCCGTGGACCCATCAGAGGGACAGATTCGGGCGGCTAAAATGGCTGCCCGCAAATATGGCGTCAACATCAAGTTCAAGGTGGCCCCGGCGGAGAAGACCGGCCTGCCGGATCATGCTTTTGACGCCATTACCGCGAGCATGTGCTGGGGTTACTTCGATATCAAACGGATGAGATCGGAAGTCCCCCGGCTGCTTTGTCCGGGCGGATTGCTTCTGGTGAGCACCTTGATTTGGGACAGGAGAGAAGACGGAATCATTGGGCAAACCAATAAATTGATCAGGAAGCACAATGCCGAGGTCCGGCGCGGATTCCGCCGATGGAGCGACGCGATTGTCCCGGAGTGGTCGCGGAAGTGGCTTCGGCTGAAAACGTTTCATGAATTCCAGGCAGACCTGCCGTTTAGCCGCGAATCATGGCGCGGTCGCATTCGCGCCTGCCGCTGGATTGGCGCAACGCTTTCCCGGGAACAAACCGAGGTCTTCGACCGCGAACACGAAACCCTGTTGGCCCGAATCGCCCCGGCCCGATTTGTCATCCCCCATCGGATAACGTTGCGAATCTTTGAAACTGAGGATTGCGCGGATTAACCCTAACCCCGAAAGCTTTCAGGAGGACTTGACGCGAATGGGCGCGAACAATTGGTGGAATAAATTAAAACAGAGAGAATTCATGTCCATGTTATGAGCGACCAGCAATTCCCATCCGGCCAATGGGTTGGCTTTTACACGTATTCAAGTTATTCACCCGAACTCAACCGGTCTTGTTGGGACGTTTGCCGGGTGATTCATTGCTCGACTTTCGACCTCGATTTCCATGGTGTCAATCTCATTTTCAACGGATTACACGGGTTCCAGGCCTGTCAAGTTCCGCTTCGATTTCCGCCAATTCCCAACATTTTTTACCAGTGATTCACCTGTTAATTCTAAGAGCGTATCTGAAAAAACAAACTGCGCCTGGATCGTAGCAGCGGAAATCCTGTCTGCCATAGAGGGCGGCATCTTGCCGCCCGGACCAACGCTTGATTTTCCATGGTTTTCCCATATCAGTGCCGGGTCCGCCGGGCTGGAAGCGCCGGCTCTACGGCAGGCCGGGAAGCCTGCCGCTACATTTTACAGACACGCTCCAAGACAACGTTGTCTGAAATTATTTATTTGAATTCTTGTTCGCCTCCGGCAAGAAAGCTCGAATTTCTATCATCGCGCTTTCCTCGACTTGGAATAGCTGACCGGTTTGGACCGCGCCTCCGGTTTCTCGCCGTTGATCATCCGTTTCAATTCCTTGATCTGGTCGCGGAGCAGGGCGGCCTTCTCAAATTGCAGGTCTTCCGCCGCTTTCAGCATTTCGCCCTCCAATTCCTGGATTGTCGCGCTTAAATCAATGTCGCCGCCGCCTTCGCGCAAGACGCCGTGCGCTTCTTCCCGGTTCGATTCATAAACGGCCAGGCTTTCCTCCACAGCCCGGCTTACGCTCCGGGGTGTGATGTTGTGTTCGCGGTTGTACTCCAACTGCCGTTGGCGGCGATATTCCGTCACGGCCAGAAATCGTTTGATGCTGTCCGTCATCACGTCCGCGTAAAGAATGACTTCGCCGTGCAAATGGCGCGCCGCCCGGCCGGCCGTCTGCACCAGGCTCGTTTCGCTCCGCAGAAAGCCCTCCTTGTCGGCGTCCAGAATCGCCACCAGCGAAACTTCGGGCAAATCCAGGCCCTCCCGCAGCAGGTTGATGCCCACCAGCACGTCAAATTCGCCCTTGCGTAACGAGCGGAGAATTTCCACGCGTTCAATCGCGTCAATCTCGCTGTGCAGATACTGCACGTTTACGCTGATGCCCCGGAGATAGTCCGTCAATTCCTCGGCCGTCCGCTTCGTCAGCGTGGTGACCAGGATCCGCTCTTTTTTGTCCGCGCGCTTCCGGCATTCCTCGATCAAATCGTCGATCTGCCCCTTGAGCGGTTTCACCGTCACCTTGGGATCAATCAAGCCGGTGGGCCGCACCACCAACTCAGTGATGTTGCCCTGCGCCCAGCCGATCTCCCGCTTGGCGGGCGTGGCGCTCGCGTAAATCGTCTGGTTCTGGATGGCTTGGAACTCCAGGAAATTCAACGGGCGATTGTCCAGTGCGCTCGGCAGCCGGAACCCGTGTTCCACCAACACCGTCTTGCGCGAACGATCGCCCTCGTACATCGCGCCGATTTGCGGCACCGTCGCGTGCGATTCGTCGATCACCAGCAGATAATCGTCCGGGAAAAAATCGAAGAGCGTGTTCGGTCGCGAACCGGGCGGACGTCCGGAAATGTGCCTCGAATAATTTTCGATGCCGGAGCAAATCCCCATTTCCTGCATCATCTCCAGATCAAACTCCGTGCGCTGTTTGATGCGCTGGGCCTCCAGCAATTTGCCGTTTCTCTCGAACCACGCGATCCGATCCCCCAGTTCCTCCCTGATCGTCAGCAACGCGCGGCGCATCTTATCATCCGTCGTCACGAATTGTTTCGCCGGAAAGACCACCACCGCATCGAGCAATTCGATTTTGTCGCCGGTCAGCGGCTCAAAGCGCGTGATGCGCTCGATTTCGTCGCCGAAGAATTCCACGCGCAGCCCGTCCTCGCGCCCCGCCGGTCTCACTTCCACCGTGTCGCCGCGCACGCGGAAATTGCCCCGCTCAAATGCAATGTCGTTGCGGTCGTATTGCAGGCTCACCAACCGGCTCAGGAATTGTTCGCGCGAGAATTGGTTGCCGACGCGAATGGGAATGATCATTTCCTCGTAATCCTCCCGGCTGCCGATGCCGTAAATGCACGAGACGCTGGCCACGACAATCACGTCGCGCCGCGAGAACAGCGAACTCATCGCGGACAGCCGCAGGCGCTCAATCTCCTCGTTTCGGCTGGAATCCTTCTCGATGAACGTGTCCGTGCGCGGGATGTAGGCCTCGGGCTGGTAATAATCGAAATAGCTCACGAAGTATTCCACCGCGTTGTGGGGGAAAAAGCTCTTGAACTCGGCGTACAGCTGCGCCGCCAGCGTCTTATTGTGGGAAATCACCAGCGTCGGTTTGTCCACCTTTTGGATGACATTAGCCACAGTAAACGTCTTGCCGGAACCCGTCACCCCCAGGAGCACCTGGTGGGCCGCCCCGGATAAGATGCCCTGTGTCAGCTTGGCGATGGCTTCCGGCTGGTCTCCAGCGGGTTGATATGGCGCAACAAGGTCGAACATGAACCCCTAAACTAAGGGGGGAACGTATCAACGTCAAATCGGGTGCGGGAAGTTGGCATCAGCCCTGCTTCTGCTGGCTCCGATAAGAAGTATGAATTCTACGAATCCATTCCAGATTCCATCGTGCTTTCAAATCGACGCCGAACGGCGCCGACGAGAAAAGTTCAAAAAGACCGTAATTGCGGTTATCGTCGGCTCCACGCTGCTGCTGGTGGGGTTGCTGATCGAAGGCTGCGTCAGCGAACGGTCCGGGCGCGGCAATGCCGTCTCGCCCGCCGCCGAACGGCCTTTGTTCATGGCTGAACTTCAGGGCAAAAATTGCCGGTTCCCTTCGGGTGGCCTGTCCATTTCTTTGTCGGCTGTCTCAAACTTGAGCGCCCAAACGGGGTCTGAATTGTAACGTTTTTCCTCACGAGAAAATGAATTTTATGGCGCAGTTGTAGTTCTGGCCAAGAAAGGGCGGAGGCCGATTGTGAAATACATCTTGATTTGGTCCGTGGCATTCGTAGATTTCAAATATGAATTTCAAAGCGGTCATCCATCCAGAGCCGGAGGGCGGTTATTGGGGTGAAGTGCCCGCCTTGACCGGGTGCTATTCCCAAGGTGAAACGATTGAAGAGTTAATGGCCAATTTGCGTGAAGCGGCCCAAGGTTGTCTCGAAGTTTTGCGAGAGGAAGGACGTTCTCCCGAACCGGAGGTGGAAATTGCCGAGCTGGCGATATGAACCCGATCACCGGCAAGGAGCTTTGCCGACGATTGGAGGATGCTGGCTGGACTCTTAAACGCATCAAAGGAAGCCATCACATCTTTGGAAAAACCGGGGAATGGAAAATAATTGCCATTCCTGTTCATGGAAATCAAAACATTAAACCTGGCCTGGCAAATCGGATCGCCAAGGATGCTGGAATTTCATGGTAAATTAGCGTTTTTCCTCTTGCCCTTCCCCGCCTTTCCCGTATCTTACCCTTGCCTGAACGCCGCGTGTGCGGATGTTCATTGAGGCTGAGAAAAAACAGTCAACCAACAACCTGACCTTTAACCTCCGTTGCCACGGATGCTTTTGGTTTAGGCAATGGAGCCTTCAAGCCCTGCTGCGCAGGTCGAAAAGTCTCCCGCAGTTCAAACAAGTCATTATGCTCACAATGGAAGAGGCCCTCAAGCAGAGCGGCAGACCGCTCGTCACCCAGGGCGAAATCGTCGTCGGTAAAATCATCGAAGTCCGTCCCAAGGAAGTCCTCGTGGACATCGGTTACAAAAGTGAAGGCGTCATCCCCGCCATGGAATTTCCGGACATCAAAACCGTCAAAGTTGGCGATGAAATTGATGTCCTCGTCGAGAAACTCGAAAACAAGGAAGGCACCGTCGTTCTCTCCCACGAGAAGGCCGAGTTCAAGAAAAACTGGGACAAAATCCTCACCATTTGCAACGAAGGCGGACGCATCATCGGCAAGGTCAAATCTGTCGTCAAAGGCGGCCTGGTCGTCAACGTCGGCGTCGAGGCCTTCCTCCCCGCCTCGCAGATCGATGTCGTGACCCCGAAAAATCTCGCGAGTTTCGTCGGCAACAGCTATGAGTTCAAGGTCGTTAAGATCAATCAGGAACGCCAGAACATCGTCCTCTCCCGCCGCGAACTCATCGAGGCCGAGCGCAACGAAAAACGCGCCGCCTTGCTCGCCGAAATGATGCCCGGCGACATTCGCAAGGGCACCGTCAAGAATATCACAGATTTCGGCGCTTTCATCGACCTCAACGGCATCGACGGCTTGCTCCACATTACCGACATGAGCTGGGGCCGCATCGGCCATCCTTCCGACGTCCTGAAAGTCGGCCAGGAACTCGACGTGGTGGTCCTCGACGTGAACAAGGAAAAAGAGCGCGTCAGCCTGGGACTGAAACAAAAGATGGCCAACCCTTGGGACAATATCGAAACCAAATATCCCGTCGGCGCCAAGGTCAAGGGCAAAGTCGTCAGCCTCGTGCCCTATGGCGCGTTTGTGCAGATCGAGCCGGGCGTGGAAGGGTTGATTCATGTCACCGAACTTTCCTGGACCAAACGTGTGGCCAAACCGAGCGACGTTTTGAAGCAGGACCAGGAAATTGAAGCCGTCGTCCTCGGCATCAACCGCGAGGAACAAAAAATTTCCCTCGGCATCCGCCAGCTTGAATCCAATCCATGGGATTCCGCGGACCAGAAATACAAGGTCGGCGCCCACGTCAAAGGCAAGGTGCGCAACCTCACCAGCTACGGCGCGTTCGTCGAGTTGGAAGAGGGCATCGACGGCATGATCCACGTGTCCGATATGTCCTGGACGCGCAAGATCAATCATCCGAGCGACATGCTCAAGAAGGGCGACGAGGTGGAAGCGTCGGTCCTGGAAGTGGACCGCGCCAACCAGCGCATCGCGCTGGGCATGAAACAACTCGGCGTCGATCCCTGGGAAAGCATCGAGAAGCTCTACAAAGTCGGCGACCTTGTCACCGGCAAAGTCACCAAGCTCGCCAGTTTCGGCGCGTTCATCGGCTTGCAACATGAAATCGACGGCCTCGTCCATATCTCCCAGATCAGCGAAGACCGCGTGGACAAGATCAAGAACGTGCTCAAGGCGGGCCAGGACGTCACCGCGCGCGTCATCAAGATTGACAAGGGCGAACGCCGCATCGGTCTCTCCATCAAGGCGGCCAACTATTCCGACGAGCAATTGAAGGAAGAACAGAAAATGCTCGATTCGCTCAAGCCCGGCGAAGACTTGGTTGCCTTGCAACACGCCTTCGACGCCGCCGACGAAGCGGTCAAGTCCGAGTAGCATTCAACCAATTCAAAAAGGCGGACTGGAAACGGTCCGCCTTTTTTATTTCCCCAATGACTTGTGCCGGTAATGCAGGATTTGATATTCCGGCGAATCGTGGATTTGCTCCGCCAAATCAAATTTCTTCTCGAACGGAGGAAACAACGTGTCGCCCTCCACGTCGCGTTTGAGCACTGTCAGATAAAGGTCGGAACAGCGGGGGAGCGCCTGCTCATAAATTTGCGCGCCGCCGCAAATGAAAATATCGGTGGGGAACTCGTCCGGATCCAGCCTGTCCAGCGATTTGAAAATGAAAATCTCCGTTTCTTCCTTTTCGCCCAGCTTGGAAAAGTGAAATTGATACGCCCGTTTCAGGTATTTTCCGCCGCGCCATTCATGATATTGCCCGAAAATTTCCGGCATCCCCTTGATGACCCGTTGCGGGTGCTTGGTGAGCACGAGATTTTTCCGGCTCGGCAGCGGACGGCCCAGGCTCTCGAATGTCTTGCGCCCCATGACAATCACGTTGCCCATCGTCATCCGTTTGAACCACCGGAAATCCTCCGGCAAATGCCACGGAATTTTCCCGTCCGCGCCAATCACGCGGTTTTGCGACATCGCGGCAATTGCCTTGAAGTGTTTCATCGAATTTCCGGCTCCTGACGCGCACCATGCCAGATGGAAAGAATTTTGACGGTTTTCTCGCGGTTCAGGACTTGATAAATAATCCGGTAAGGTTTGGCCGGAATCTCACGGACATCCGCGCGATTTGTCCCGCGGAAAATTTTTCCGAGTTCTGGAAAATCTGACAGAGACTGAATGCGATCAAGAATTTTATCCCCCATCTTTATGGCAGCGGTGGGATTATCTTGGGCGATGAAATGAACGATTTCGTTCAAACACGCCGTTGCTTCTGGCGTCCAGAGAATTTTGAAGTCCATGTGCGAAAGCGCCTGACGACTTCTTCGTGCGGCACAGCTTCGCCGCCTTCAGCTTCGGCCAATCCACGATTCACCGAAGCCAGCAAAGCGATTTCGTCAAGAATTTCGTCAAGTGACGCCTGGGCCGGCATTTGCCGGACAGTTTTAAGAACAAGTTGACGGTCGCTCATGACGTGAAACTATGCGCCGCCAAAACGGTGAAGGCAAATTCAAATTTACACTGCAATCGGCGCTTTGATGGCCGGGTGCGGGTCGTATCCGACCAACTCAAAATCCTCGAATTTAAAGCCGTCAATCTCCGTGACCGCCGGGTTGATTTTCAGGTGGGGCAGGGGACGCGGTTCGCGTGTCAGTTGCTGTTTCGCCTGTTCCAGATGGTTCGCATACAAATGCAGGTCGCCGAAGGTATGCACAAAATCGCCCGGTTTCAGGCCGCACACCTGCGCCACCATCCGGGTGAGCAGCGCGTAGCTGGCAAGGTTGAACGGCACGCCCAGGAAGAGGTCCGCGCTTCGCTGATACAACTGGCAGCTCAATTCGCCGTCGCTGACATAAAACTGGAACAGCGCATGGCAGGGCGGCAAGGCCATCTGCTCGAGCTCACCCGGGTTCCAGGCGGTCACCATGTGCCGACGGCTGTCCGGGTTCTTTTTGATTTGCGCTATTACCGAATGAATTTGGTTGATGGACCGTCCGTCGGGCGCGCGCCAGTCGCACCATTGCGCGCCGTAAATGCGGCCCAGGCTGCCGGTTTGCTTATTCGCCCATTCGTCCCAAATCGTCACGCCATGGTCGTGGAGGTATTTCACATTGGTGTCGCCGCGCAAAAACCACAGAAGTTCGTAAATGATGGACTTGAGATGCAGTTTCTTGGTGGTGAGCACCGGAAAACTGTGGCGCAAATCAAATCGCGCCTGCGCGCCAAACACCGAGTAGGTGCCCGTGCCCGTGCGATCGCCTTTGAATTTCCCGTGTTCGAGCACGCGCCGCAGCAAATCAAGATACTGAATCATCGCGAAGAAATTTAGCGGCGAACGGGGCGGCGATAAAGCTATTTGCACGACGCGCCAGGAAACAGGGAATTTAGCCTGGATATTTCACAACACAAGGGCGACTGCGGGACAATTCTTCGTCCTCTCTGTTTTCTTGGCGTAAAATTAAATAGAAGCTAACCACGGCAACGAAGGCGTATATATGCCTGCTAAAAAAAACAGACCCAAATGCGGGCTTTCAGCGATATCTGAAGAATTCTGTCGTTTGCCCCGCAAGGCCGAAGCGCCGGTTTGCAACCGGCTCCGGCAGCCCCAAAAATTTCCAAGCCGGCAACATGTTGGCGCTCGAGGCTATTCGATACGGTTGCCCGAATAAAATGGTTCAAAAATGTTCAAAAGTGTTCAAAAAAGTTTTACAACGCGAGCCAGCCGGACTAAAGTTTCGACTTAAGATTGAGGTTCCGGGCTTGGCAAGGAACCAGATAATCCCTTGGTTTATGAAAAAGGAGATACGAATTTTATATCTCGAAGACGCGCTGGCAGACGTGGTCAAGGTGGAAAACGAATTACGCCGGGCCGGTCTGTCTGTTGAAACGCATCGCGCCGACACACGCACTGAGTTTTTGCGCGGGTTGGAGCAGCGTCCCGACGTTATTCTTTCCGACCACGGCCTGCCCGCCTTTGACGGCCTCGAGGCGCTCGGCATCGCCCGCGAACAATGCCCGGAAGTTCCGTTCATTTTCGTCACGAACGCGTTGTCGCGTGAAATGGAAATTGAGAAGCTGATGGGCGGGGTGAGCGATTACGTGCGCAAAAGCCAGTTGGATTATCTGCCCGTGGCGATCCTCCACGCGCTCCGCGAAGCGGACGAACGCCAGATGCAGAAGCAACGGCTCACGGATCTTTTGAAGGTGCCCCTCGAGGCGCAAACCCATTTCCTGCCCATCTGCTCCAGTTGCAAAAAAATCCGCGATGAAAATGACCAGTGGAAACAACCGGAAATGTTTCTGCTTGAGCATCTGAACCTGCATTTTACCCACAGCATCTGCCCCGATTGCGTCCCGAAATTCCGTCCCAATCGTTGACGGGTTTTTTTTGCAAAAGAGGGTTTGCTTTCGCCAAAATCCGACAAGCCGGGCTCCTCTCGATTATTTACCTTTAACTTATCGGTGTTGGTTAAGCGCCGAAAGTTTCGGTAAAGCAATCGTATGAATACCACGTCTGCTCCGTCCGCTAAGTCCCGGTTGGCGACCGTGCTGGAACACGCCAGCGGCGACAAGCGCTTCAAGATTCTTGAAGTGCATATGAAGAAGCATCAGTTCCGGCAGGATGCCCTCATTGAGGTTCTTCATAAAGCCCAGGAATTGTTTGGCTATCTGGAAGACGACCTGCTGCTCTTCATTTCCGCCAAATTGAAACTGCCGCCCAGCCGCGTTTATGGCGTGGCCACTTTTTATCATTTTTTCACTCTCAAACCCCAGGGCAAACATACCTGCGTCGTTTGCCTGGGCACCGCGTGTTACGTGAAAGGGGCGGACAAGGTGCTCGCGGCGGTCGAAGCCAGGACGAGGATCAAGGCCGGCGAAACCACGCCGGACAATCAATTGTCATTGTTGACCGCCCGGTGCATCGGCGCGTGCGGCATTGCGCCGGCGGTGGTTTATGACGGCGCCGTTACGCCGCGGCAAACCCCCGAATCAGCGGTGGCACAAGTGAAAGGATGGATTTCCAATGCTTAATGATGAACTCATGGTAATTGCGGAAAAGGAACAGACGTCCCGCAAGAACATCATCATCCGCTGCTGCCTGGCTGCCGGTTGCATGTCTTCCAATTCCGAGACGGTCAAAAAAAACCTGGAACAGGCCGTCAAGGACGCCGGGTTGAGCGAGGAAGTCGAGGTGCGCGGCGTTGGCTGCATGAAGTTGTGTTGCGAAGGGCCGTTGGTGAGTGTGGATTCGCAAAATGCCCTTTATGAGAAGGTGACGCCCGACGACGCGCTCGAACTGGTGAAGACGTTGAAAGGCGGAAAGACGGGGATTAAACAAGGCGATTTGAACGCTCCGTTTTTCAAAAAACAGAAGTCGATCGTGCTGGCCAACAGCGGCGAGATCGATCCCGAACGCATTGAGGCGTACATCGCCGTCGAGGGCTACCAGGCGTTGCACCAGGTTCTGCGCGAAATGACCCCAAAACAGGTGGTCGAAGAAATGGTCAAGAGCGGTCTGCGCGGCCGCGGCGGCGCGGGTTTTCCCACCGGCATCAAGTGGGGCACCGTGGCCAAAACCGGCAGCGGACAGAAATATGTGATTTGCAATGCGGACGAGGGCGACCCGGGAGCTTTCATGGACCGCAGCGTATTGGAGAGCGACCCGCATAGTGTGCTGGAAGGCATGGCCATCGCCGCCTACGCAGTCGGCGCCAACCAGGGATTTATATATGTCCGCGCCGAATATCCGCTTGCCATCAAACGGCTGTTGACGGCCATCAAACAGGCAAAACAATTCGGTCTGCTTGGCAGCGGCATTTTTGAATCGCCCTTCAACTTCAACATCGACATCCGCATCGGCGCCGGGGCCTTTGTCTGCGGCGAGGAGACCGCCTTGATGGCTTCGGTGGAAGGCAAACGCGGGACCCCGCGCCCACGCCCGCCGTTTCCGGCGGAAAGCGGACTATGGGGCTGCCCCACGCTCATCAACAACGTCGAAACTTTTGCCAACGTGCCGCCGATACTCCGGAAAGGCGCTGAATGGTTCGCGTCCATTGGCACGGAAAAGAGCAAGGGCACCAAGGTTTTTGCGCTGGCCGGCAAAATTACCAACACCGGCCTGATCGAAGTTCCCATGGGCACGCCCCTCCGGCAAATCGTCGAGGAAATGGGCGGCGGCGCTCCCGATGGACGAAGCATCAAGGCCGTGCAGACCGGCGGCCCGTCCGGCGGCTGCATTCCGGCGCAACATCTCGACACGCCGGTTGATTACGAGTCATTGAACAAACTCGGCTCAATCATGGGTTCCGGCGGAATGATTGTGATGGATGATTCCACCCGCATGGTGGATGTGGCGCGCTATTTCATGGAATTCTGCGTGGATGAATCCTGCGGCAAATGCGTTCCCTGCCGCGCCGGCACCGTCCAGATGCTGCATCTCCTGGAAAAAATCCTGAATCGCAAGGCCACCGCCCGCGATTTGGCGAAGCTTGAAGAATTGTGCGACATGGTGCGCAACACCAGCCTTTGTGGCCTGGGCCAGACCGCGCCCAATCCCACCTTGAGCACCCTGCGTTTTTTCCGAAACGAATACGAAGAATTGCTCCAGCCGGACGAATTCGCCGCCAAAAACGGCGAAACAAAGAAATCTGAACTGGCCACCCCATGATTTTATGGCAAAAACTTTAACCATTGACGGAAAACAGGTCAGCGCCGAGGAAGGCGCCACGGTGTTGCAGGTCGCCCGCGACAATGACATCGAGATTCCGACGCTCTGCCACCTGGAGGGCGTCTATGACGTGGGCGCCTGCCGCCTCTGCCTCGTGGAAGTGGCGGGCATCGCCAAGTTGTTGCCGGCCTGCACCACCAAAATCGGCGAAGGCATGGAGATCAAGACCAACTCCGAGCGGTTGCAAAAATATCGCCGGATGACTCTGGAACTGCTGTTCGCCGAGCGCAATCACGTTTGCGCCGTCTGCGTTGCCAACGGCCATTGCGAATTGCAAACGCTGGCGTATTCGCAGGGGATGGAGCACGTCCGCTATGATTATTGTTTCCCCAAATGGAAAGTGGATGTCACGCACCGGTTGTTCGGCATGGACCATAACCGCTGCATCCTCTGCGCGCGGTGCGTGCGGGTTTGCTGGCATATCGAGGGCGCCGGGACCAAGAACGTCTCCGGCCGCGGCGCGCGCGCCAACATCATCAATGATTTGAACCAACCGTGGGGCGATTCCGATTCCTGCACCGAGTGCGGCAAATGCGTGATGTCCTGTCCCACCGGGGCGTTGTTCCACAAAGGCTCGACGGTGGCCGAAATGGTACACGACCGCGATAAACTTGAATTCATCGTCAACGCACGGGAGAAAAAACAATGGATCGTTTAAGAGTTGCCACAGTCTGGCTCGGCGGCTGCGCCGGCTGCCACATGTCGTTCCTTGACCTCGATGAATTCCTCATCGAATTGGCCGGCAAAATTGACCTGGTTTACAGCCCGGTCGTCGATGTGAAGGAATATCCCCAAAACGTTGATGTCTGCCTCATTGAAGGCGCCGTCTGCAACGAGGATAATCTGGAAATCCTCCATAAAATCCGCGCCCGGACCAAAATCCTCGTTTCTTTCGGCGACTGCGCCGTCACCGGCAATGTCCCCGCCATCCGCAATCAGCTTGGGCTGGCAAACGTGGAAAATGTTTTGCAACGCGCCTATGTCGAAAGCGCCCGGAACCATCCGAGCGTGCCCAAGGCCGATGGCATCGTCCCACAATTGCTCGAACGCGTGATGCCGGTGCATGAGGCCGTGCCGGTGGAGTACTTCCTGCCCGGCTGTCCTCCGCCGGCCGACCGCATCAAGGCGGTGATGGTGCAGGTCTTGAGCGGCGTGACGCCCAAGCTGGAAGGCGCGCAATTGAAATTTGGTTGAGAAATTTTTATGTCAAAACGCATTGTCATTGATCCCGTGACCCGCATTGAGGGCCACGCCAAGATCAGCATTTTTTTGGACGACGCCGGAAATGTTTCGGACGCCGAATTTCACGTCGTCGAATTTCGCGGCTTCGAGAAGTTCTGCGAAGGCCGGCCTTACACCGAAATGCCCGGCATCACCCAGCGCATTTGCGGGATTTGTCCCGTCAGTCACACGCTGGCCTCGGCCAAGGCCGGCGACGCGCTCATGGCGGTGAATATTCCGCCGGCGGCCGACAAGCTGCGCCGGTTGATGAACCTCGGGCAGATCATCCAAAGCCATGCCCTGAGTTTCTTCCATCTCAGCGCACCCGATTTTCTCCTCGGCTGGGAAACCCCGCCCGCGTCACGCAACGTCTTCGGTTTGATTGCCAGCAATGCCGATCTGGCCCGCGCGGGAATCCGCCTGCGGCAATTCGGGCAGGAAATCATTGAAATTCTCGGCGGCAAAAAAATTCATCCGGCTTGGGCGGTGCCCGGCGGCGTGCGGAGCGGGCTGACCGAAGAAGGCCGCGCCAAAATCCGCGGCTGGCTGCCCGAGGCGCACCGCACCACGCAAAACGCGTTAACCCTTTTTAAGAAGACCCTCGAAAGCCATCAGCGGGAAGTGCAGATTTTCGGCAATTTTCCCTCGCTGTTCATGGGCTTGATCGCGCCCGACGGCACGTGGGAACATCACGGCGGCAAACTGCGCTTCACCGACAGCACCGGCAGCATTATTGCCGACCAATTGGACCCGCAAAAGTATTTTGAATACATCGGCGAATCCGTCCAAACCGATTCGTATCTCAAATCCCCGTACTATCTGCCGCTGGGATTTCCGGCCGGCATCTATCGGGTCGGCCCGCTCGCCCGGTTGAACATTTGCGAACAGATGGGCGTGCCCAAGGCCGACGCCGAGTTGAAGAACTTTAAGAGCATGGGCCATGGCGCCGTCACGTCGTCGTTCCTGTATCATTACGCCCGGCTCATCGAAATCCTGGCGTCCCTTGAATGGGTCGAACGTTACCTCGACGACGCCGAGTTGACGACCGGCGATTTGCGCGCGGACGCCGGCATCAACAATCTTCGCGGCGTCGGCGTCAGTGAAGCCCCCCGCGGGACGCTGTTCCATGATTACACCGTGGACCGCGACGGCCTCCTGCAAAAGGTAAATCTCATTGTCGCCACCGGGCAAAACAACCTGGCGATGAACCGCACCGTGGCCCAAATCGCCCGGCATTACCTTGGCGCCCAAGGCGGCAATGAAATTCCCGAACCGATGCTCAACCGCATTGAGCACGGCATCCGCTGCTACGATCCCTGCTTGAGTTGCTCCACCCACGCCGTCGGCCAAATGCCGCTTCTGGTCCGGTTGATCGCGCCGGATGGCCGGGTATTGAAGGAAGCGGCCCGGGGCTGATTTATGAATAGTGATCTGCTTGTCATCGGCTATGGCAACACGCTCCGAAGCGACGACGGGGTTGGACCGAAAGTCGTCGAGGCGGTCGCCTCCCTGGGCTTGCCCGGCGTGGGCACCCTGATCTGCCAGCAGCTTTCGCCCGAACATTCCGAGATGGTTTCCCAAGCGGGCACGGTGATTTTCGTGGACGCCGCCGTCGATGTTCCCGGCGAAATCCAGTTTCGCAAACTCTCGCCCAATAACTCCACGCAATTGATGGCGCACGCGGCCGACCCGCGCACCATGCTCGCCTTTGCCCGGGACGTCTATGGGTATTTGCCGGAAGCCTGGTGGCTGACCATCCGGGCGGAGGAATTTGGTTTTGGCGAAACCTTGTCGCCACGGACCCAGGCCGGTTTTTCCGAGGCCTTGCGCCTGATAAAGTCGCTGGCGGAACGCTGCTGCAGCGTTGAAGATAAAAAATGGGAAGGGCTGATGACAGCGCATGAAGCTTGAAAACAGCGCGGGGGAAGAACTTGGGTGCAGGACAAAATTGTGAAAACCATGGTTTTTCAGAGGCTTTCTGAACAAATTGTTACCAGGCACTAGACATTCGGTGCTTCCCCCATTTCAGGGGGCGCTTCTGCAAGTCGCAAACCTGTGTAGCTGTGCCTAGCCCGGATATTTCCTATTGCGCTTGAAGCGACGACAGACCGGAGCGCCGACATCTTGTCGGCTTGGGACTTTTGGATGACACTGAACTGGAAGGACGTCGAATGGATCGCCGGTCATTGGGGCGGCAAGCTCATCCTCAAGGGCATCCTTGATGTCGACGATGCGCGCGTCGCGGCGAAGAGCGGAGCGGCGGCGCTGGTGGTCTCGAACCACGGCGGCCGCCAG
>JBKQUF010000113.1:0-2704 GCA_052140285.1 Limisphaerales bacterium
GGTCGCGCTCCCCACACAAAATCCAGAAGGGTTCGACGCGAGGGCGCGTCGAACAGCGACCGGGACGGTCGCGCTCCCCATTGCAGTCTGAAATTTCAGTTGCACGAGGCGATTTAAGCATAAAACGGACAAAGTGTAATGTTGCTGGGCAACATAAAATGAAGGCGGAAAACCCGCCTTCGCTGCGCGTCGGCGCGACCGGCAACAGGCGAATGCCCATAGTCGCTCAAAAGCCCGGCAGGATGTGGCAGGTTCAGAGGTTCAAGGTGCAAATTTTTCGGGGAATTACATGGATTCGCACGGATGGAACTGGTTAACAACAACGAACGAGGAACAAAGAGTGACGACTGCGGGAACGCAAATTTGACTATCGTGTGATGATTTTTTACGACATGATTTTGGCCGGGAATTTTGATAGATTCAGCCCATCACATGAAAATTGTAAAAGCTGCATGCCTCTTCGCCTCCTTGTTTTGGCTTTGTGCCCAGCCCGAAAAATTGTCCGCGGTGGAGATTTTCCAGGATGAAAATCAGCCGCTGGAAGCGCGCGTGAACGATTTGCTCTCCCGGCTGACGCTGGATGAGAAAATCGCCATCATCCACGCCGATTCCAAATTCACCACTGCGGCCATTCCGCGCCTGGGCATCCCCCGGCGCTGGCTGGACGACGGGCCGCATGGCGTTCGCGAAGACATCGGGCCGGACACGTGGGCACCCTCCGGACACACGGATGATTTTTCCACCGCCATGCCCGCGGGGATTTGTCTCGCCGCAACGTGGGATCCCGACCTTGGCTTCCGCGAAGGCGAAGCCATCGGCCAGGAAGCCCGCGCGCGCGGCAAGGACATCATGCTCGGCCCCGGCGTCAACATTTTGCGCACGCCGCTGGGCGGGCGGAATTTTGAATACCTCGGCGAAGATCCGTTCCTCTCGTCGCAAATGTGCGTCGGCTACATTCGCGGCGAGCAGTCGCAGGACATTTCCTCATGCGTGAAACATTTTGCGCTGAACAACCAGGAAGTCGATCGCGGCACGATCAACGTGGAGGTGGATGAGCGCGCGCTGCGGGAAATTTATCTACCGGCGTTCCAGGCGGCCGTGCAGGATGCCGGCGTTTGGTGCGTCATGGGCGCTTACAATCAATTCCGCGGTCAGCACTGCTGCGAGAACGATTATTTGCTCAATAAAATTCTCAAAGGCGAATGGAATTTTCAAGGGCTGGTCGTGTCGGATTGGGGAGGCGCGCACGACACCCGGGAATGCGCGCTCAACGGCCTCGACCTGGAAATGGGAACGGAAAGGAATTACGACGATTTTTATTTTGCCAAGCCGTATTTGGAATTATTGCAAAAAGGCGAATTGCCGATGGCCGGCCTCGACGACAAAGTCCGGCGCAATTTGCGCGTGATGCTGGCCACCCATGTCCTTGACCCCGGGCGCGCAACCGGCTCGCTCAACACCGCGGCGCATCAGGAAGTTGCGCGAAAGGTTGCCGAGGAGGGGATCGTGCTTTTAAAAAATGAAAATAATCTTTTGCCATTGGACGAAGCAAAGATAAAAACCATTGCGGTCATTGGCGAGAATGCGATCCGGTTGCAAGCGCATGGCGGCGACAGTTCGGGCATCAAGGCGTTTTATGAAATCACGCCGTTGCAAGGCCTGGTCAACCGGGCGGGCAGGAACGTGAACATTATTTTCTCCGAGGGCTACCGCAAGGGCGGCGGGCCGGAACTGGCGGAGCGCGCCGTGGCGGCGGCGAAAGCGGCGGACGTGGTGATATACATTGGCGGATTGAACCATGACAAGGGCTTCGATTGCGAAGGGGCGGATCGCGCCAACATGAAACTGCCCTATGCCCAGGACGAATTGATTCAAGAAATCACCGCGGCGAACCCCAAAACGATCGTGGTTCTGGAAGGCACCATGGTGGAAATGGATTCATGGCTGGACAAAGTGCCGGCGCTGTTGCAGGCATGGTATCCGGGCATGGAAGGCGGCAACGCGCTGGCCCGCGTTTTGTTTGGCGACGTGAACCCATCCGGCAAGCTGCCGGCGACGTTCCCGAAGAAGCTGTCGGACTCGCCCGCCGCATCCTCGCCGGGCAATTATCCCGGCACGAACGGCACGGTGACTTACGCGGAAGGCCTGCTGGTCGGCTACCGCTGGTACGATACGAAGGACATCGAGCCGGAGTTTCCGTTCGGTTTCGGCTTGAGCTACACGACGTTCAAGTATTCCGATTTGAAATTGATTCCCGCCGAAGGCACGAACGAAATCGTGACCGCGCAGTTTGAGATAGAAAACACCGGCGAACGGGCCGGCGCGGAAGTGGCGCAGCTTTATGTACACGAAAAAAACCCGCGCCTGACACGGCCGGAAAAGGAGTTGAAAGGCTTCAAAAAGGTTTTCCTTCAGCCGGGCGAGAAGCAAACCGTTTCCGTTCCCCTGACTCATAGCGCGTTTGCGTATTATGATCCGGCACAAAACGGCTGGGTGGCGCAGCCGGACAACTTTGAAATCCTGATCGGCAGTTCGTCGCGGGACATCCGGTTGCGCGACAACTTCAATCTGGCGGAGAAATAAGAACGACTCTTTAAATTTTATGAAGGTTTCCATGAACCTCAAGAGACAAGAAGAGCGGGCGGATATAATTCTCACCCCCTCGATGAACCCTGGGAACCCTCCCCTCACCCTGACCCTCTCC
>JBKQUF010000114.1:0-10410 GCA_052140285.1 Limisphaerales bacterium
CGGGTCAGACTGCAATTTTGCTGCTACGGCTACGCGCGCGAGCTGGCTGGGCCTACGCTTCAAAACCGCAGACTGCCGCCGGGAGACTACCTGACTCCGCCAATTCCTGCCGTTTCCACTCTGGAATTAACGGAGACAGGCCGGAGGAAACGCACCTGTCACGCCTGATGCGTTCGCAGTCAGTCCCGCCAGTTGCGCCCGCCGAGGCGGATATGGTTTAGAAACTCTCTCTGCGAGGCCAGAGGATTTTTGTTTAGTGTTTTTGACATGGCGCGTTTTGTTTTTAGGGGGACGCCGAGGTATCACCGTAGCCCGCTTGCTGCTACGCCATCTTTTTCAAACTTCTGATTCCCGCTATCGCGGGGCGTTTAATTTCCGGCGACAAAGCGCATGGGCCACGCCAGCGACCCGGCTATCAGATAACGCCGAATCTTTCGCTGTCATGCCCCATGCACGCCGGAAATAAAACTGATTCAGTTCAAAAACGTCTCCGCCAGTGGTGAAGCAAGCGGCATACGGCGAGACACGAGCGGCGAACATCAAAAAAAAGCTTATGAAAAACAAATTATCAGGTGAAGCAGCAGCACCAGCAAACGCCGATCAGCTATCATCAACCCGCGCCGAGCGGGTGACGAAATACAACTACAACCGCGAATTGCCGACACAAAAGGTTTTGGAATTTTTACGGGCGCAACTACCGCAGCAATACGAACTTGCCGAGATTGTTGGCAAATGGATATGGCTGGAATTTCCCAAGGCCAGCAACCGCGCTGCCGCTAACGCCCTTCACCGTTTGGGTTTTCATTGGAACCAACGCCGTTGCGTGTGGCAGTACCCTTGCGGAGCGTGTGCGCCGTTCGCTTCGCACCCCCAAGACCCGCGCAGCAAATACGGCTCTTATTTTGCCGCCGATTTGAAATCCGCTTGAGGCTTTAAACCGCAACTGTCAGCGAAAGTGTCAGTGAAAGTGTCAGTGAAAGCACCGAAAAGTTAGCAAAAGCAGTGACGAGTTAGAGCGAATTTGCATTGTTAAATCAATGGTTTTCGCTAGATTATTGAAATCTGAATTAGATATACAGACTGTGTCCATCCGTGGTTAATCATCGAATGGTTGCGGCTAAAACGAATTCCCAACACTTTTCGACCCACTCTTAAATTCCATTCAGAAATGCGGTTGGGGATTGCTTTTCGCCGGAAAACCCGTTGAATTACGGTTCGTTTAGGAATGAACATTCACGAATACCAGGCCAAACAATTGCTCGCCAAATACGGCGTCGCCGTTCCGTTGGAGATTCCCGCCAAATCGCTTGCCGAAGTGCGGCCGGCGGCGGAGAAGATCGTGGCCAGCGGCAGCGCCAGGGTGGTGGTCAAGTCGCAGATTCATGCCGGTGGCCGCGGCAAGGGAACGTTCAAAAATGGGTTCCAGGGCGGCGTAAAGGTGGCTTCGTCCGTGGAGGAAGCGGTGGTGTTTGCCGAGAAAATGATGGGAAACGTTCTGGTCACGAAGCAAACGGGCGCGGACGGGCGCAAAGTGCAGACGCTGCTGATTTCCGAGGGCGTGAAAATCAAGAAGGAATTTTATCTGGCGGTGCTGCTGGACCGGGCCGCGGGCCGTCCGGTGATCATGGCGAGCACCGAAGGGGGAATGGACATTGAAGAAGTGGCGGAAAAGCATCCGGAAAAACTGTTCAAGGAATGGGTGGATCCGGCCGTGGGCATCATGCCGTTTCAGGCGCGGAAAATTGCCGAGGCGTTGGGCTTGCGCGGAGATTTGTTCAATGCCGGCGTGAAATTGATTTCCGGGGTTTTCAAAACCTGGTGGGAATGCGACGCGGCGATGGTGGAGTTGAATCCGCTGGCCGTGGTGGAATTGCGCGATGGCAGGGAAACGGTGCTGGCGCTCGACGCCAAAATTTCCGTGGACGACAACGCACTGTATCGCCACAAAGACATCCTGGAGATGCGCGACCTGAATGAAGAGGCGCCGTTGGAAATCGAAGCCTCGAAGTTCAACTTGAATTACATCAAGCTGGACGGGAGCATCGCCTGCCTGGTAAACGGCGCGGGCCTGGCGATGGCCACGATGGACATCATCCAGCATTTCGGGGGGATGCCGGCGAATTTTCTGGACGTGGGCGGTGGCGCGAGCAAGGAGCAGGTGGCGGCGGCGTTCAAGATCATTTTGAGCGACCCGAACGTGAAGGGGATCCTGGTGAACATTTTCGGCGGGATCATGGATTGCAACGTCATTGCCACGGGCATTGTGGCTGCGGTGAAGGAAACGCAACTGCACATTCCGCTGGTAGTGCGGCTGGAAGGCAACAACGTGGCGATGGGAATGAAGACGCTGGCCGAATCCGGCGTGGCGATTATCACCGGCGATACCATGGCCGATGCGGCGCAGAAAGTGGTGAAAGCGGTCGGGGGCCAGTAACCCACCAAAACCGGGAACCATCCGCACCAAACCCGAATTTTCGTCATGCCACGGACGTCATCCGCGTAAAAGCCAAAGTATTTAAGGCCAAATTTCCAAAACTTCCGCAGTCAAATGCGATTCAAAATATTCAATGTTCGTCAGATGTGCGCGGAGTAAACGCTCCACTTCCGTAACGGTTGAGTTGCCACAACGCAGCCAGATGATTTTCGGCGGCGTGCCCCTCTGTAAAGCCAGGTCCGCGAAATCCTTGTCCAAGGTCACAACAACAAAGCCGTTTTCTTTTGCGTGCCGCCAGATCAGAGAATCATCGGCAGTGCTTAATTCAGCAGGCGCGTCTGCGTGGAATCGGGGAAAATGTCCGCGAGCCGCCGGACGAGTTTGTGACTCAAGTTATGATCGAACAGCAGCTTCATGCGGTGTGAGCGCAATCATGGTGTGCTGCTCGCGATCGGCGGCGTAGGCCAGACACGCGCGAAGGTCCTCCTCGGTGAGGTCGGGATAATCGTCCAGAATTTCCGGCCAACTCATCCCGGCGGCGATCCACCCGAGCACGTCGCCGACAGTGATGCGCAAACCGCGCACGCAGGGCTTGCCGCCGCGTTTGCCGGGTTCAACGGTGATGAATTTGCGGTAATCCATAGCTGTTCAAAACTGTTCAAAACTTTTCTCCATCAAAACTGTTCAAAACTTTTCACTATCAGAACTATTCAAACATTAATCGCTTTGCCCGGAATAACCACCAAATTTATTTTCTCGGCAAAGCGGCTTTGCCGGTGCGGGTGAGTTCGGCGACGCCGAACGATCCCATCAATTCCAGGAACTTTTCGACTTTGCTTTCGTTGCCGGTCACCTCGATGGTCAACGACTTGGGCTGCACGTCCACGATTTTGGCGCGGAAGATGTCGGTGATTTGCATCACTTCGGCGCGCGTTTTGGAATCCACCGCCACCTTCACCAGGATGAGTTCCCGGTCCACGTAGTCGCCGTCGTTGAAGTCCTGCACTTTGATGGCGTTGGGCAGTTTGTTGAGTTGCTTGACGATCTGCTCGAGTGTGGCTTCGTCCCCGTGGGTGACGATGGTCATGCGGGAGAGTTTGGGATCGTGGGTCGGGCCGACGTTGAGGGTGTCGATGTTATAGCCGCGGCCGCTGAACAGGCCGGCCACACGGGTGAGCACGCCGAATTTATTTTCCACGAGGACTGAGATGGTATGTCTGGGCATAAAAACGTTTGAAAACGGAAGGGAAGACTAACCCTTGCGGAGGAGCCGGTCAAATTGCAAATAGCGGCTCTCGGGCGCATGGGCGTACCCGCGCAATGCCCACAAAACCTCGGAGCGCCGATTGGCAGCCGGCTTTGAACGTCGCTTGGCGCTGGGATTTATCCGAAAAAAGCCGATTGCAAATCGGCGCTCCGGGGCAGTGTCAGATGGCCTTTGAAGACAGGCGCGATAAATTTCCGGTTGCGTTACATTTGGGGCTGAAGAATAATTAGGGCGGAAAGGAAGGATTCCGAATTGTTATGGAGGAAGAAAAAAGCAAGCCGGAAGCAACGGACGGTGTTCAACCTGAGGCCGTACCGCCACCGCCGCGCAAACGGAGCCGCCAACAGAAAATTGTTTTCGCCGGCATTGCCGGGGTGGTTCTCATCATCGCGGTGATTTTATTTTATCACGTGTTTATCGCGCCTTATGAATCCACCGATGACGCGTTCATTGATGGTTATGTGACCCTGATCAGCCCGCGCGTATCCGGGCCGGTTACCCAATTGTTGATTAATGACAACGAGCAGGTCAAGGCAGGCGACGCGCTCGTACAAATCGATCCCCGCGATTACGAAACAAGCGTGGCCCTGGCGAACGCCGATTTGGCGGCGGCGAACAGCCAGGTGGACGAATCGGAAGCGCAGGTGCAGGTGGACGAATCGAAAGTCATACAGGCCCAGGCGTCCGTGGTTGCCGCCGAAGCGGAAAATGCCCGCGCCGTCGCGGACCTCAAGCGATACCAGGACGTTGAAAGCCAGGCCGTTTCCAAGACCGATTATGATTTGGCACAGCAGAAGGCCCGTTCCGCCGATGCGGACTTGGACGCGGCGAACAGCCAGGTCAAAGCCGCCCAAGCGAGTGTCACCCTGAGCCAAGCCGCCGTCGAGACCGCGACGGCCACCGTGGGACAGGTCCAGGCGAGGCTCGATCAGGCCAGGCTGAATCTCTCCTATACAAAAATTGTTGCCCCGTTTGATGGACGCATTACCGCCCGCACGGTCCAGTTGGGAAATTATATCTCGCCGGGCCAGGCGCTCTTCGCATTGGTGCCGCGGTATGTTTGGGTGACCGCCAATTTCAAGGAAACGCAGTTGACCTACATGCACGCGGGTCAGCCGGTTGAGCTGCGGGTGGATGCGTATCCGAACCGGAAATTCAAAGGCAAAGTGGACAGCCTGCAAGCCGGGACCGGCGCGCGGTTTAGCTTGCTGCCTCCGGAAAATGCAGTGGGCAATTATGTCAAAGTCGTGCAACGAGTGCCGGTCAAAATAGTTTTCGACGAGGAGTTGCCGACCAATCTGGACATCGCGCCGGGGATGTCCGTGGAGCCGACCGTGAGAGTCAAATGAGCGAGGCCGCTTCCACGACCGCGATGGAATGGCGTCCCCGCGCCAATCCGTGGCTGATTGCGCTGGCGGTGATGCTGGCCACGTTCATGGTCATCCTGGACACCTCGATCGCCGTGGTGGCGCTGCCCTATATCGCGGGAAACCTTGGCGCCACCCAGGACGAATCCACCTGGGTGCTGACGAGCTACCTGGTGGCCAACGCGATTGTGCTGCCGGCCAGCACATGGTTCTCCAGTTTTTTCGGACGCAAACGGTTTTTGATCGGCTGCACCATCTTGTTCACAGTGTCTTCATTATGTTGCGGCCTGGCGACCAGCATGCCGATGTTGGTGGTTGCCCGTGTTTTCCAGGGGTTGGGCGGAGGCGCCATGGCGCCGCTGTCACAGGCCATTCTGCTGGAAAGTTTCCCGCCCGCCAAGCGAGGCGCGGCCACGGCCTTGTTCGGCATCGCCATCGTGGTGGCGCCGATTGTCGGTCCCACCCTGGGCGGCTGGCTGACCGATAATTGGTCGTGGCGCTGGACTTTTTACATCAATCTGCCGGTGGGCGTGCTCGCGTTTTTTTTGATGTCCATTCTGGTGGAAGACCCGCCTTACATTCGCGCGATGAAACCGAGCCGCATTGACGGAACGGGACTGGTTTTGCTGACGCTTTGGCTTTGCACGCTGCAAATCATCCTGGATAAGGGACAGGACGCGGACTGGTTCTCGGCGGTCTGGCTGCGTTGGTTTGCCGTCGTCTCCGTGCTATCCTTTATCGGATTCATCGCGCGCGAACTTTGCGCCAATCATCCGATCGCGGATTTGCGGGTATTCAAGGACCGCAACTTCACCGTGAGCTGCGGATTATTTGGACTGTTTGGGATGTCGCTTTATGCCTTGATCACGATGCAGCCCCTGTTTCTCCAGTCGCTGCTCGGATATACCGCCTTTGAGTCCGGATTAAGCGTATGTCCGCGCGGATTAGGCGCATTTGCCGCGCTATTTTTTGTCGGCGCGCTGGTGGGGAGGGTGGATTCGCGACTGCTGGCGGGTCTCGGCTTCGCGGTGGTGGGAATTTCCAGCTTCTTGTTATGCCGGCTAAGTCTGCAAATGGCCATGGTCAGCGTCGTGCCGGCGAATATCTTGTCCGGCTTCGGCACGGGTTGCATCTTCGTGCCCTTGACCACGCTGTCGGTTGGCACGCTTCGGAACGAACAAATCGGCAACGCCCTCGGCCTCCAGAATCTGATTCGCAATCTCGGGGGCAGCATCGGCCTTTCCATTGTTTCCACCCTGCTGCAACGTGATGCGCAGGCCCACCAGTTCTTGATGGCCGGACAAATGTCCCCGCTAAATCCCGAATTCCAGCAAAAATCGGGCATGGTCCGGCAGGTCTTCGAGCAACATTTCAATCCGGCGGACGCGTTGGCGCGGGCGGACGACCTCCTGTACAAGACACTGCTCCAACAGTCGAACTATTGGGCGTTTATGGATGTATTTTTACTGGTGGCCGGCCTGTGCGCGGCCAGCGCATTGTGCGTTTTTGTATTTAAAAGACCCCAGGCGGCCCGCTCGGTGGCGATGGCCGAATAAATGACATACGTTATGAAACAAATCCTTCTCCTGGACCGCGAATTTGGCGCGGGCGGCGCAACCATCGGCGAGAAACTCGCGACGCGGCTGAATTGGAAATTATTCGATGAAGCGTTGACGCAGGAAATCGCGCGGCTGGCAAAAATCCCGGAGCACGTTTGCCGCAAACACGAGGAGCGCGCCGACGCGTGGGCCCAACGGCTGATCAACGTGATTTGGAAGGGAAGCTTCGACCGCAACCTGCCGTCGCCCGATTTGGCCATTTTGGATTCGGACCGGCTGGTTTGCCTCATTCAAGAAGTCATCCAAAAAACGGCGGAAAAAAAACCGTGCGTGATGGTGGGCCGCGGCGCGCCGTATTTCCTGCGTGAACGCGCGGACACCTTCAGCGTGTTTTTATATGCACCGCGCGAATTGAAGTTTCGGCGGGTGCTCAAACGGATTGGCAACGAGGCGGAGGCCGTTCATTTGGTGGATACGATCGACGACGACCGCCGGAAGTTTGTGAAACATTACTTCGGCCACGAATGGCCAAACCGCCAGCTTTTCAACGCCATGCTCAACACCAGCGCCGGCGACGACAACACGGTGGAAGCAATCCTGCACCTGTTGAATGCCGCCAACCAAACCGGGGAGGCCGTCAAAGCATGAAGCGGACAACGACCATCGCGGTCCTCTGCCTGACGCTGCTCGCCGGGTGCGCCGTGGGACCTAACTACCAGCCGCCCAAGGCAAGCGCGCCGGCGCAATGGTCATCGGCCCTGGCCAATGGCGAAACGAACAGTCCGGCTGCCCTCGCCGCCTGGTGGAAGAATTTTAACGACACCAATCTGGATGCGTTGGTGGTGACGGCGGTGCAATCCAATCTTACCCTGCGCATCGCCGAGGCCCGGGTGCGGGAGGCGCGCGCCGAACGGACCGTAATCAACGGCAGTCTGTGGCCTTCGCTGGGAAGTTCAGGTTCCTATTCCAGAAATCGTTTTGGCGCCAATAGTTTTCCGCCGTTGGCCGGGTTTGGCGTCCCGCTGGATTACAATCTCTATAACGCGGATTTCGACGCCGCCTGGGAACTGGATATTTTTGGCGGCACGCGCCGGGCGGCGCAGGCGGCCAACGCGGAAATTGGCGCGGCGGAATACAGCGAGCGCGACGCGCTGGTCTCGCTGCTCGCGGAAGTGGCGAGGAATTACATCGGCGCGCGCGGTTACCAGCAACGGCTCGCCATTACGCGCCAAAACATCCAGGTGCAACAACAATTTCTGGACCTGACCACCAACCGTTTCCAGAACGGGTTGAGCAGCGATCTGGATGTGCAACAATCGATGGCGCTGCTCACCGCCACCGAGGCGCAGGTGCCCTCGCTGGAAACGGGATTCAATCAATCCGTGTATCATCTGGCCGTGCTGCTCGGCCAACCGCCGGGCGCGTTGCTCGATGAGATGTCCGCCGAAAAACCCATTCCACTCACGCCGCCAATGGTGCCGGTGGGATTGCCGTCGGATTTACTGCAACGCCGTCCGGACGTTAACCACGCGGAACGGGAACTGGCGTCCGCCACGGCGCGCATTGGCGCGGCGAAGGCGGATTTGTTCCCGAAATTTTCACTGACGGGGATGGCGGGGCTGGAAAGCGTCTCGGCGAACAACTGGTTTGATTATGCCAGCCGGTATTGGTCCGCCGGACCGACCGTGCAATGGGAAATTTTCGAGGCCGGCAGCATCCGGGCCAACGTGCGCGTCCAAAACGCCCGGCAGGAACAGGCGTTGGATGCCTACCAGCAGGCGGTGCTGACCGCATTGGAGGACGCCGAGAACGCGCTCACCGCGTATGCCAAGGAGCAGGTCCGGCGCGAATCCCTGGCCCAGTCGGTGCAGGCAAATCAACGGGCGCTGGGATTATCCACCGACCTTTACAAGAGCGGGCTGGCGGATTTTCTGCACGTGCTGGATTCCGAACGGTCGTTGTACGCGGCGCAGGACGCTTTGGTGCAAAGCGACCAGGCGGTTTCGCTGGACCTGGTGCAACTCTACAAAGCCCTGGGAGGCGGATGGCAGGAGCAAGGCCAGCCCGCCACGGCACCGTCTGTAAGCCGTGTTCCGTAAATCACTTGTCAGGCGGTTAGACGCCGATCGCGAGTTTGCTGAGCCGGAACCATGCGGTTGAATTGGGTGGCACGGCCAACTTGGCCGTGCGCGGCGGCAACTTGCCGCCGCATTGAAACGGCGGAAATTCGTCACCGTTTGGTGTCTGCCGTCGGTTGCGGGTTGGCGGGCTGGCAGCCCGCCAAAACGGGCAAGTTGCCCGTTCCACCCATTTTTTAACTGCATCGTTACGGCTGAGACAACGCGATGGGCCGTGAAATGGGTTGCATCGGGCGAACTTAAAGGAGACGTGGTTGTCTGAAATAACGCCGTCATTATTTCGGCGCCGTCGCCGAGTTCAGGCTGGCAAGGCCCTGCTTGAAAATCATTTTCTGGTCCGTAACCGTGAATCGTCCGCTCACGCTGTCCCACACTATTGAATCGCCGGTGATGATGGTCTGCGCATTTTCAACCCTCGGGTTTCCCGTGAACGTGGCGGTCATGTTTGTCACGTTCCCTTCCACGTGGTATTCGTAAACCGCCTTGTCCGAGGTAATATGATTGGTCTGCCCGTTTTGGTAGATGTCAATCGCCACATTCGTCGCACTGATGTGTTCGCCCGGTAGTGGGACGTTTTCAATTTAATAAAGTAAGCCGACGATTTCTTCCAAAGTCCAGACATGGCTGGCAATCCCCGCTTCCATCGCAGGCGTCACGCGCAACGTCTGGTGAATCCGCGCAAAATTGTAGTGCATATAATGAAGGGCAATCGCCGCTTCGTGGTTTTCAATCTTCTTGGAAAATGCGTTCGTTAGCCGTGTGAATCGGCGCATTTGCATCCGCATGGTCAAATTCTGCCGCTCCGTGTGGCTGGTGGAAATGTGCGCCTTATCCGGCGAGCCGGTGATTGCCGCCTTGCGTGCGCCCATACATTGCGCCGGGCTGTAACGCGCTTCACCAGCGCGCTCCGCGCCGTAAATCTTCACCAGTTGCGCGTAATCAATCTCGCTGCCAAAAGCATTTTCCACGGCCTGCAAATAAGGCCGGTGTCCATCCGTGGTCAACTGGACGCGATGCGCCAGCCGTCCGGCCAAATCGTGCATGAAATGATTTGCCGCGCCCGCGTCACGGCTGCTGACAAACCAGCAAGGGACAAGTTTCGTGTCCGGGTCGAGCGCAACCCAAGTCCAAACGCTGCCAACGCCCGGCTGTCCCCGCATTACTTCCGGTACGTTCTTATCTTTCGCGTAACAGAAAGACCAGATTTCATCACACTGGATGCGTTTGCAATTCAGGTTGCGGAAAGTTTTGTCCTGATACGCGGAGCAGGCCGCGCCAAGCTCCACCAAAAGTTTTTGAATCGCTTGGCGATGCGTGCCAGTCATGCGCGAAGTGGCACGGAGCGAATTGCCCTCAACCAGACAGGCAACCACTCGGACTTGTTCTTCCTTGCTCAATTTATTCATGGCAACAATATAATTATTTATGCTTGAGCGGTCAAGTATAAAAGAGAAAATAAAAATGCGGCTGGAGTTCAGCCGCATTGTGAATCAACCGACAGTTTCCAGCTTACGCCGTAACCATAGGCTCGCTGGTGTGTTTAATTTGACTAGCAGCCTGTCTGACTTAGAAAACGCATTTTTTGTCAGACAGATTGAACTGCCGCAAGGCGTTCGTGTCTGAAACTCATGGCGACCCGCTTTGT
>JBKQUF010000115.1:0-3254 GCA_052140285.1 Limisphaerales bacterium
CTGGTCCTCGCGCAATGCGACGGCCAGCCCATCCCTGAATCGGCCCTCATCACCGCCGCGCAATTGCTCTGCCGCGCCGACAACCCCACCGACGATGACGTCCGCGAGCGGTTGCGCGACGTCGAGGTCCAACAATTCGCCGCCGGCCTCACCGACCCGCTCACCAAAGAGCGCACCTGGACATTGACCACCAAAGGCCTCCACAAAGCCCGCCAACTCCGATGAATACCCCTCCCAATCCGGTTCTCTCATCCTCATCCTCGATGAATACCCCTCCAACTCCAGCTCTGAACCCCTTCGACCGCAAACCTCGCCGGTCCATTCTCGATCCCTACGCCAAAGTCCTCCTCAAAATGCACGACAAACATGACAAATTGGTGCAGATGCAGAAATGGCTCTGGGAGAAGAAAAAACTCAAGATTTCCCTCATGTCGATTTCCCGTTTTCTCAAACGCCTGCGCCAACCGCGCGGCGAGGCTCAAATTCTGTCGAACATCTCCAAGGCCTGCCAGGAGTGTCAAACCGTCCGCGCCGCCTTTCGCGAAAATCCTCCCCCGGACATTAAAACCGTCATCCAAGTCACCCAGACCCTCATCTGGCGCATTTACACCCAGAAAAACCCCGATGGCGCCGCTTTGGCCCTCGCCGACAAACTGGTCAAAACCGCCATCCACTATGCCGATGCCAGAACACGAAACGCTTTCAAGGCCCGTCAGGTCAAAATCGCCGTGGAAAAGGCCGGCATGTACAAAAAGAACGAGCAGGCCCTGGCCTTGGAATTTTGCCTGGATGAATGCAAGGACTATCCCAAAGCCCTCGAACTTTTCAAATCCGCCTTCGACGCCCTCGACGCCGACAAAACCTCGGTTGAAACCACGAATGACCAGGAATCTCTTAACGCGAATTAACGTTAATTAACGCGAATTACCTCGAAGCATGTTTTATGAAACACACCTCCACCATTCGTACAGTCCGCACTCCTTTCCGGGGTCGGGCGGTCCGCGCGCCTCGGCGCAAATCCTTTGAGGAATTTCTCCTGTCCGACGCCCGCGTTCCCACTTCCTGCGGCGGGCATGGACCGTACTTGTTCGCCGGACGCGAGGCGCTCCGCGCCGTCGTGGACGTCATTGACCAAATCCTTTCCGACAAACTCGCCGATGCCGAAGTGGACCTGGCGGGCGGCGCGCAGTTCGGCAAAACCATCCTCGAATTGAACCTCGCCGCTTATTGCACCGGCCAGCAGTTCCGCAATTTCGGCCTCTACCTCCCGGACGACGATCTCGTCGAGGGCGTGGTGGATTCAAAATTCCGTCCGGACGTGGTGGACCAGATCGGGTGGTTCGCGGAAATGGCGCAGGTGGGCAAGGCGCTGAATAAATCCGGGCGGGCGGTGAATCGCAAGGGGGCGTTTCTGGTGACGGACGGCCGGCGCAAGGCGGTGGGGATGATTCGCGGCCTGGGCAAGGTGCCGACGACGTTCAGCATGGACGTGGCCATGATGGATGAAGTGGATGACATCCAACCCCGGATGATGAAGTTTGTGCGGGGGCGTCTGACGGCGAGTGATTTGCGGTTCATCCTGAAGATCGGCACGCAGCGGGTGCATGGCCGCGGGATGAACAAGGCGTGGAAGGACGGCAGCCAGGGGGTGTTTGTGTTCCAATGCCCGGAGTGCGGGCATCGGCAAATTGCGGAGGAGGAGTTTCCGGGGATTGTGAGGTTGGGGAAAAAAGCAGAAAACCGAAAGCCGAAAGCAGAAATTGGGGATGGGGAAAACATCGAACATTCAACAACGAACGCCGAACATCGAATCAAAAACGAATGCCCTCAACTGACGTGGAGCGGCGATTTCAAGGGCGGGGACGGCGATGAAGCCGCGGCCGGGCATGAGCCGGGGAACGACTATTTTTTGGGGTGCGTCAAATGCGGCGCGGCCCTGGACCGCGCCCGGCCCATCGCGGAACATCGCCAGGCGGATCGCCTCAAACAGCGGCATTGGTCGTTTCGCATTTCGCAACTGGCGGTGGGGGCGATTGACCTTCAGCAAATCGTGGCGCGGTTCCAACTGGCGGTGGCCGATCCGGAAGAGATGACCGTTTTTCGGTGCGACGTTCTGGGCCTGCCGCAAAGCACGGCGCAGGCGCTGACGCCGGCGATCCTCGACCGCGCGCGCGCCGTGGAGGTGTTTGATCTGGCGCCGCGCGCGCGCGAGGGTTGCCTTGGCGTGGCGGGCCTGGACATGGGCGACCGGTGCTGGCTGTGGGCGAGGGAAACTGGAACGTCCAACAACCCACATTCAACATTCAACAGCCAGAGAAACGCCAGACTCCAAACACAAACGCGGCTGCTGGCGGCGGAAAAGATTTCCGCCGGCGACGTGGTGGGGCGCGCGATTTCCCTGTTTCATCGGCTGGGGCTTTCGGCGTTGTTTATCGATGAACGTCCCCTGGTGAACGAGGCGCGGACGATTGCGCTGGCGTTGAACGGGCTGCAAGACCTCGCCACGTGGCCCAAGGTGCCCGATGCGCCGGACGCTTACGTGAGCCTGCCCGGCGGGCTGGCTTGGGACGCCAAAAACACACGCTGGCTGAACTTGAAATGCGCCGTGGTGCGCTTCACCAAAACCAGGCTCGGCGCCGGCATCCGGCAAAACATCGTCTTCTTCGAGGAAGGCGGGCAGACGCGGTTTGTTCCGTGCATCGAATGCAATCGTTTCGAGACGATTGACCGCGTGGTCCGCGAATTTCTCACCCCAACCGAAGGCGTGGTGGAAGTGGTTGGGGTAGCGCAGCCGCCCCGGCTGCCGTTCGACGCGCCCTCGCGTCGAACATCCCCACTGGCCGAGTCCCGTCCGGCGGTCCGGGAAACGCCGCTGATGCTGCTGCCGCGCCAGACGCCGGGGCATCCGGCGATTCTGGACACCGTGGAGGCGCATCTCATCACCGGCAGCGAACGCGAGAAGCTCGATGACGGGACGCTGGGCGATTACGTGGACGGGTGCGACAATCATTTTCTGCTGGCGGACGGTTATTCCAAGCTGGCGGAAATCATCTGCGCCAACAGCCGGCGCGAGCAGTTTGCGTATGAGAGAGTGGAGAGACCCGGCGGCGGATCGTGGCGGCGCGGAATGGGAATGTTGGTGTGACGTGCTGGGCAGGCGAGAAAAAGGGGGGGACAGGCCGGAACGCCTCTCAGTTTTTGGGCGCGGCCATCAGGTTGGACGCCAAATTGTTTCCAGCGGGGGCGCTGGAAAC
>JBKQUF010000116.1:0-2863 GCA_052140285.1 Limisphaerales bacterium
AATTGCTAAAATAAAAATTCAACAGTAATTGGCGTGAAGTCCGTTTTGTCCATTGTATCCCTCCATTGTATACCGCGTGCAGTTTTTTTGGCTAAATATTGCAAAACAGAGTTAAAGCCAAAAGCCAATGAAACACAACAAAACAATTGTGAACATTGATCAAATAAGTGATTGCTGCCCGTAGCTAAAGATAGCAAAAAATGCGTTTTTGGATTTTCAGTCCTCTGCTCTACCAACTGAGCTATCCTGCCAGCACGAACGAATATTCAATCATTCTCGCAGCAAAATGACAAGGTTATTTGCTGATACCGCGTTCGCTGGCGCGGACAAATTGAACGAGGTGGCGCACTTCGGGGAGGTCCGGCAGTTTTTTTTCGACCTTGGCCACGGCATTGGAGACAGTCAGTCCCTCGCGGAACAAAATTTTGTAGGCGGAACGCAACGCCACCAGCGCGTCCCCGGAGATTCCGTTCCGTTCCATTCCGGTTTTGTTGATGGTCCGCGTTGCAGCGGGATTGCCGTCGGCCATCATGAACGGGGGAACGTCCTGCACGACTTTGGAGCAGCCGCCGATCATAGCCATTTTGCCGATGCGACAGAATTGATGCACCGCGGCCAGCCCGCCCACGACCGCAAAATCCTCCACCACGACATGTCCGGCGAGGGTGGCGACATTGGACATGATGATTTTATTTCCGAGGACGCAATTATGGGCGATATGGCAGTAGGCAAGGATGTGATTATGCGAGCCGACGCGGGTGACTTCGCCCTCGCCGGTGGCGCTGTGGACGGTGACGTATTCGCGAAAGGTGTTGGCGTCGCCGATTTCGACACGGGTATCGCCGCCCTTCCATTTGAGGTCCTGGGTTTTCAGCCCGAGGCTGGCGAACGGGAAAATTTCGTTTCCTTTTCCCAGCTTCGTGTGGCCGTCGATGACGACGTGGGAATGGAGGCGGCATTTTTCGCCAAGGACGACGTGTTCACCGATGACACAATACGGTCCGATGACACAATGGGCGCCGATCTTCGCTTTAGAATGGATGATGGCCGTCGGATGAACCGCTCTCATAGTTGTTCAGAGCGGAGCATGAAGGTGATTTCCGCTTCACTGACGATTTCGCCCGCCACTTTACAGATCCCGCGGGCTTTGCAAATTTTTCCGCGCGTTTTGACCAATTCAACTTCAATGACCAGGACGTCGCCGGGGAGGACCGGCTTGCGCCATTTTACGTCTTCGGCGGCCATAAAATAGGCGAGTTGCCGGCCAGTGTCGGCGTGTTTCATCATCAGCAATCCGGCGGCTTGCGCCATGGCTTCGAGTTGCAACACGCCCGGCATGATGGGGTGGCCGGGGAAATGGCCCTGAAAATAAGGCTCGTTGATGGTGACGTTCTTGATGGCTTCAATGCGGGTGTCTTCAAGTTTGGTGATGCAATCCACCATCAACATCGGGTAGCGATGCGGGAGCATCTGCATGATTTGCTCGGTATCGATGACGACATTCGTCGGGGGCGGCGAGGTTTCCTTTTTGGGTTCGCCATTGCCACTGACCGGCGGCGGCCCGAACACCCGCGCCGCGCGGAGCGGCTTGTTCATCTGCGCCAGGAGAAGACGGACGAACTCGCAATTGGCGGCGTGGCTCGGTTTGACGGCGATGAGATGGCCCCGAATGGGCCGGCCCAGCAAGGAGAAATCACCGATGATATCGAGCATCTTGTGCCGGACAAATTCGTCGGGATACCGCAGCGGTTCGGTGGTGAGCACGGCATCGTCGCGGATGACGACGGCGTTTTCCAGGCTGCCTCCCTTGATGAGGTTGTTTTTGAAAAGGAACTCGATTTCCTCGAAAAAGCCGAACGTGCGCGCCTGGGCCAGTTCTTTTTCCCATGTCGAGGGCGTGATTTCGGTGCTGTAATACTGGGTGAATCGTCCGCGTTTATCGGCGCTGGTGCAGGTGATCTTGAGGTCATCGGCGGGAAAGAGCGTCATCAATGTTTCGCCCATTTTCAATTCGACCGGCTCGTTGGGCATGAACGGCTCGCATTTTTCGGGCTGCGCGACGATGCCGGCATCCCGGATGATTTTACAAAACTCGCGGGAACTGCCGTCGGCAATGGGCGGTTCGTTGGCATCCAGTTCCACGATGACGTTGTGGACGCCCAATCCGGCGAGGGCGGCGAGGATATGTTCGACGGTTTGGATTTTTACGTTTCCCTTGGAGAGGGTGGTGGAGCGATTGGTCTCGGAGACGTGCTCGATGCGCGCTTCGATCTCCGGCTTGCCTTCGAGGTCCACGCGGCGAAAACGGACGCCGGAATTGGCGGGCGCGGGGAGGATGGTCATGTTGACACGATTACCGCTGTGCAGGCCGACGCCCGAAAATTTCGCGGGACGCTCGATGGTTTGTTGGTTGAGCACGGGGAATGATTAGACAAAACGCCCGCGCAATTGGCAAGCGCAGTTCCAAGCCGGCCCCGCAAAAAACGGAGCGCCGATTTGTAATCGGCTTTTTCGCATAAATCCAGGCGCGCAACAACGTTCAAAGCCGGCTGCAAGCCGGCGTTCCGGGGCGGTGCCAGATGCGCCCATCACCTGCGCGCGCTCGCAACGGCGGCCAAACCGATGGGCGCCGGTGGCGCCGACAGGCTCACCGTCTGCGCGCTTTGCAAGGTCACCACGTCGCGGCTGGCCGCGGTTTCGGGTTGCACTTGGACCTGGGTCGGCAGATGGCCGCGTTCATCGTAGATCACCAGGGTGTTCGCATTGGGACCCGCATTGAGCCAGCATTCCGGAATGTAAACGCCAGGCGCGGCAATCTTCTCCGGATAGCGTCCCAGGTTGTGGCCATTCACCCAAACCGAGC
>JBKQUF010000117.1:0-9884 GCA_052140285.1 Limisphaerales bacterium
CGGCAGGGATGCCGCCCTTTACGTCAGGCCAGGAGGCCTGACGCTACTTGCCGGTTACCCGACGATTAGGGCATCCACGGCCACGGGCCCCGGTCCACGATTGACAATGTTAATGGAGTGTTTGCCGGCCGTCAGACCGGTCACTTCGCAGACCGCCTGTTGCGCCAGGCGCGCGCCGGTGGTGGATAAATCCGCCATCGCGCGGGTTTGGCCGTCAATCTGGATCTCCATCTTTCCCGCCCCCGCTTCTTTCGGAGCGACGACAGAAACGTTGCGGCCGGTAAACGAACAACTCCAGACATCGCCAGGGGTGTCGCTGGTGGTGAGGTCGTTGTTGAAGTCGCCGGCGCCAAGGTTGCAACGTCGAGTCCATCCGGCAGCCACGGCGCCGGGATCGTCGTCATTGAACCAGCCCTTGTCATGGGTGATGCGCAGGACGCGGCACGCGGAAGCCAGCGCCTGATTGGCGATCCCCGGCAGAGGCTCCGCGGCTCCGCCGGGCGTCACCGTCAGTCCCTGTCCGTCCTGGACAAACGTCAACGGGGTTTCGGAACCGAGCAGTTCGACTTTTGAGACTTTGCCCAGAGTGGCGCCGCCGGCATTCAACGCCGCGAGGGTGACCGGGCCGCCGTTCCAATCCAAAAGCGTCGCATAAACGTTTCCGTCGTTGCGCGTGTAACAAACTGAATTATCACCGCAAACCTCAAACGGGCGGGACCCATAAACCGCTTCGCCGTTGACTTTCAACCAGGCGCCGACGTCTTTGCAGATGCGGATGGCCTCCGGATCCAGATCGCCACGCCCGTGTTGGGTGACGTTGAACAGCATGGTTCCATTTCGGGAGACGTTCTGCATCAGCGAACGGATGACGGTTCTGGCATCCATGTACTTCTGGCCGGTTTGGTAGTGCCAGGTCGAGATGCTGGTTTCGGTCTGGAAGGGATAGGCCATGATCTCGGACTCGATAATGGCCTCGGTGCTCTTGACCAGGGAACGGTCAACGTAGGGCAGTAATTCGGGGTGGTCCTGGAAGCTGTTGTAGCGCCCGCCCACACCCTTGAGATTGATCACGGCCTCCATCTTTCCATGGTTCCATTGGAGGGATTTGTTGTAATAGTTTGCGATCAGCGTGGGAGCCAGAAAACCGAGTCCCATATGAACGCCCATATCCACCTGGGAGTCACCCGCGTGCTCATCAAAGTAAATCACGTCGGGATGGTATTTGGTAATGGCGTCATCCACGCGCCACATGAACTGGTTGGCAAAGGGCGAATGCAACGGGTCCCTGGCGTTGTGAACCGGTCCGTAAAGGTTCACCGGGTCCAGGCCTTCCCACCATTTGTCTTTGCCGTTCAAGATGGTTTGCAGCACCGCTGGCGCCGCCAACGCCGCAATGTCCCGCTGGCTCCATTTGCTTTTGCCGTCCAGGATGGTTTGCAGCGCATCGTAAGGCACGCCTTTCATGGGTCCTCTCTTATCGCTGGTGTAACGCACCGGCATGAACTGACCCCAGGTCCGCCCCGGAGTGTCATGAAAACCGATGCCGAAACGCATTCCGCGCCGGCGCGCGGCCTTTTCCCACCTGCCGACGATGTCCACCTTGGGGCCGACGCGCGTCGAATTCCAAGGCTGATACTTTGAATTAAAGCAGTCGAAATCGTCGTGATGACAGCCCATCGCCATGAAGAAGCGGGCGCCCATTTCGACATACAAATCCATCAACTCATCCGGCTTCCACCGGTCAATCACCCAGTTGTGGCAGATGTCCTTGTAGCCATAGACCGATGGATGGCCGAAGTGTTTGAGGTGGTAATTATATTGCGCGCTGCCTTCAACATACATGCCGCGCGCATACCAGTCGCCCTGTTCGGGCATGGATTGCGGGTCCCAATGCGCCCACGCGCCGAACTTGGCCTCGCGCCACCACTCCGGCACGGTGTAAATCCGGCTGATCGCCTCCCAATCGGGGGAATAAGAACCGGGAGCAACCGGCAACGGCGGAAGGTTCCAAATATCCGGCGGCAACCCCAGGACTTTGTTGCCGACAATGATTCGATCAATGTTCACCGCGACGTCGTCGTCCGCCACACTGATGGTCAGCGTGGCTTGGGCGGGAATCGCCAGTTCGATGATGGCATCGAGAAAGGAACCGGTAAGCGCTCCCGAGGAATGGACATTGACTTTGCGCGGCGGCTGGTCGTTGACGGCAACACTGATCGTGCCCACTTCCGTGGACGCGTAGCGAATCGCCAATTTGCCTGACGCCGGCAGGCCGGCAAACTTGACGCTCTGGCCGGGCTTGATCAAGCCAGCCGGTGAGCCTGCGGAAAGCGGGGCCTCGCCATCGCCCAGCGCACTGCCAGGCAAAAGGGCGGGCAGCACCACGGCGGCGCCGGCGGCTTTCAGAAAATTGCGGCGGTTGAGGGATTTCATTGGCGATGCGTCGCCGACTAATTGATCTTTTCTTCCTTACGGCGTATTAAAGTTCCAGCGCGCCTTGTCGGTGTTGGGGTCGAATTTCGCAAGCGTCGGCGTGCTGTCGCCGACCGCAGTCAGGGCCAGGGAATTCGTGGAGTTGGGCACCACCTTGGGCATGATGCGGTAAGTGCCGTCGGTCAACTGGTCGATGCGCCACAGTTGTTCGGGCGCGCCGGTAAAGGCGGGAACCGAAACCACCTCGGCGTCCGCGGTGGCAGCCAGCGCGCGATCCGTGCCGGCGATGGTGATTTTGAAATAGGGCGAGCCGGGATAGCCGCCGACGCCGCTGACAGGCGTAATGGTCCACTTCTGATGGGGCCGGAGCAGGTAATCGCCGATGTCAATGTCGATGTTGCCATCCGGCCAATTTGATGACACCTGATCGACCGTCTGCAGCGGAATCGGGGTCACAGGCCCCCCCCCGCCGCCGAATCCGCCAAATCCACCGCCTCTGGCAGGGCGGTTGGTGCCGCCAAAACCGTTCGAGCCGCCAAACCCACCACCAAAACCCCCAAAACGGTTCGTCCCGCCGGAACGGTTGCCTCCTCCAAAGCCGCCGCCGAATCCTCCGCCGAATCCTCCGCCTCGGCCACCCATCGACACACTATCCACGGCCAACTCCAGCGCGTAACCGCTGCGTACGGACTGGATCTCATAGGTGCCTTCCTTGAAGTTGTCGCCGGCAAGGGGCCATCCGTCCTTCCAGAGCAACGGGCGAATGTCCAGCACGCTGCGGCCACCGCGGTCCAGGTCGGCCTCGTAATGACAAGAAAATTTCTGCACGCCGTCGCCCAGGTCCATCAAGGCGAAATGCCCAGGCCCGACAAAGCGGCCGCTGGCGGCCACCACCAGTTTGCCGCCGCCTTTGAGCATGTCCACGCCCATGTTATCGAGGAAAGGCCCCGTCACACTCTTGGAGCGGCCCGCGCGGATGTTGTAGGTAGAATTGGCGCCGGCGCAACACGTGCCGTGATCGCCCAAAAGATAGTACCATCCGTCGTGATAGATCATGCAAGTGGCTTCGCAATCAATCGCGATGTCAAGCGGCTGGTTGCCAGGGATGCGCGTTGCCGTTTTGGGATCAAGCTCGACCAACCGGATGAAGCCGAAGAAGGTCCCATAGGTGAGCCACAACCGGCCATCGGTGGGATCAAGCAAGAACTGCGGATCAATGGCGTCAGCATCCTCGACGCCGTCAGACGAGGCGACGACGGTAGTGTCGTGAAATCCGAAGTCGGGGGATTTGGGGTCGAGTGTCTTGGTCCACATCACATAGACGTTGCCGGCATGTCCTCCCCCCAAACCGCCTCCACCCGCGGCATACACCACGTAGTAGCGGTCCCCGAGGTGAATGACGTCCGGCGCCACTCCGCCGCCGGGACGCACGGCCCCGCTGTGCCAAGTCCAGCCGTCGTCGGAGATCAAGCCTCCGCCGCCGGTGCCGAAGGCATAGTACTTGCCATCGCACTCAATGACGGTCGAGGGATCGTGGATGTAGGGTTCGCCGTCCAGAGCCAAAGCCCGAATAGACAGGAAGGGAGAGAGCAGGGCCAGAGCCGCTGCCGTCATAATAGGATATTTCATAAAAATTTGAGCTTAGAGTAAGTCAATTCACAAAACGGGCGCATCCGCACTGCCCCCGCTGCTAGTTTCCAGCGTTTTCAAGGTTAATGGTGAGGTCCTTGACCGGATTGCCATTCTCATCGATAAAGCGGACGCAGAAATCGCTCATCCCGGGACCGTTGATTACGGCGCCGCGAATGACATTCCGGCCCTGATTGAGTGTGACTCGTTGGGAGACGCAATCATCCATCACCATGCGCCGGTCGCCGAAGAGGCCGACGGCTTCTTTGCCGTTGAGCCACCACATCGACGCCGAATTGGAGCCGACGGACAGGCGGACATTCCGCATCTCCCGCGGGCAGTCGATCACCGTGACGGCCCAGAACATGACGCCGTACACCGGTTTGTCCAGGCCATAGGCGAAGCGAAAGAGTTTGACGTTGAATTTGGTGGCATCCAGGGCATGCCAGGCGTAATCAGTGCCGCCAACCGTCACCTTGTCGCCATCGTGCGGTACCACGGTAAACTGATCGGGAAAGTACTCGGTGGTGAGGGCCTTCCGGACGTAGGGATGGGTAAACACGGCGTTGCTGCGGATTGGCTCCGAAATCGGTTCGAGCAGCAGCCAGCGCTGGAGAAAGCCGTCGGCGTCCGGCGCCTTGGGGTCCGGGGTGGCTGGCGTGAAGTAAGGCGCAAGGCTGCGAGGCGCGCTGTCGGGCGCGGCGGAAGAGACTTGCAACGCCAGGATAGCCAAGGCGCTGAATACCGGCATGATGATTTTGCGGGGCGAGTTCATAGCAAATGTTGCATTGGAATTTCGACTTTTGTACGCGGTTAACGCCGCAATGTCAATGCTATATAAAAAACCTTTAAGTCCCGCTTGATTAATCCGATAAACCATTGAATGACTCGTTATGGATGATCACTGTATGAGCAACATTTCCGGCATGGCAGGTTCATCCCCAAAACCAACCGGCTCGCCCCGCCGCCACTGAATTCAATGGACGGCGACCCACAGTCATTTTCCCTGAAAGCCAGTCCGCGGATTGAGCTGAAATTGATCCATCTTTCGGACGCCGGCGAGCTTTTCGCGCTGATGGACCGTAACCGGGACCATCTGCGTCAGTGGCATCCCTGGGTGGATAATCTTCATTCCTCCGCCGATGCCGAAAACCGGATCGGCTCCTGGCTGCAGCAGCACGCGAACAACCAAGGTTTTTGCGCCGGCATTTGGTTTGACGGCCATTTATGCGGCGCTGTCCACCATCTGAATGTTGATCGGTCGAACCATTCCACCGCCTTGAGTTATTGGCTGGATGCCGCGCACCAGGGGCAGGGCATCATGACGGCAAGTTGCCGCGCGCTCATTTTCCACGCCTTTGATGTCTGGGGGCTTAATCGCGTCACCATCGAATGCGCCGCCCGGAACGAACGCAGCCGGGCCATTCCCGAACGCCTCGGGTTCAAGTTCGAGGGCATCGTTCGCGGCGCGGAGTGGTTGCACGATCATTACGCCGACCACGCGATTTACGGGTTGTTGCGTTCCGATTTCCATCCGGCCATTTCACCGGCGCCCAAAGCCACTGATACTCCGAAGCCGGAAAAACCGGTTGAACAAAGTTTCCGGTTGAACGAGGCATTTGAGCAGTCGTTGAAGCTGGCTTTCGAGATGCATAATGCCGGCCGCGTCCGGGAAGCGGAGGCCCTCTGCCGGGTCCTGATGCAAGTCCGTCCGCAAAGCGCGCAATTGCTCTTTCTCCTCGGAATGATTTTGCACAAGGCGGACCGGGACCTCGAAGCGGTCAAATGGTTTTCCCTCGCCGCGCAATACCAGCCGCGCTCCGCCCGCATCTTCAGCGGACTCGGTTGCGCCTGCCAGGGCTTGAAGGACCACCCCCGCGCCGTCGCCGCCTTTGAAAAGGCCATGGAACTGGAAGCGCCCTCGGCCGCCACCTGTTACAACCTCGGCAACAGTTGCTATCATTTGGAACAAATTGAGCGCGCCGCCGCGTTGTTCCGCCAGGCCGTCGAAATCAATCCGCGCGACTCCGCCAGTTGGAACAATCTCGGAAAATCTTTGAAGGAACTGAACCGGCTCGACGAATCCGTCCAGGCCTACGACCGCGCCCTCGAAATTGCGCCCGACTACGCGCTGGCGCATTACGGACGGGCAATGTCCCTGCTGGCCGCCGGACAGTACGCGAAAGGGTTCCGGGAATATGAATTGCGCCAGAATCCCATGAAGCCGCGCAAGTTTTCCCAGCCGGAATGGAAGGGGGAATGCGCGCCGGAAAAGACGCTCCTGGTCCATGCCGAGCAGGGATTCGGCGACGCCATCCAGATGGTCCGGTTCATTCCCGCGGCGCGCGAGCGGGTGGGCCGCGTTATTCTCGAATGCCGTCCGGAACTGGCCGCCCTGTTCCAAAATTCAAATTGCGCGGACATTGTCCTTCCGTACGGAGCGCCAATGCCTTCGTTCGATTGTTTCGTTTCGTTATTGAGCCTGCCTCATTTCCTCGGTGCAACGCTCGAAACCATCCCGGCCAAAACGCCGTATCTCCGCGCCACTCCCAACTCTCAATTGACGCCGGCTGAGGCCAACCAACTCAAAGTGGGTTTGGCTTGGGCGGGCAATCCCAATCATCATCAGGATACCGCGCGTTCCATTCCGCTGGAAAAACTCGCCCCGGTGCTGGGTATTCCCGGGCCAGCCTTTTACAGCTTGCAACCCATCGTACCCGCGCGGGATGAAGCGTATCTCCGGTCTCTGACGAACATTCATTCGGACCTGAAATTCGGGAACTTCCTGGACACGGCCACGGCCATCGCCGGATTGGATCTGGTCATCACTGTGGACACCGCCGTGGCGCATCTGGCCGGCGCGCTGGGAAAACCGGTTTGGATGCTCTTACAACATGCGCCCGACTGGCGCTGGCTCCTCGAGCGCGAGGATACGCCGTGGTATCCAACGATGCGGTTATTTCGGCAAACAGAACGCCGCCGTTGGGACCAGCCAATAGCTCGTGTTGCGGGAGAATTGAGCCGTCTGCTTGACCCGACGCACACACCCGAAGGCCTTCCCATTTGCCGCATCCCTTCCAGCGCCGTCGGCGCGGCCTATTTGTAGTAACCACATTCTTCCTTCTGCCTTTTCTTTCAAACGCCAATGTCATGCACAAATTCCTCCGGGGAAGAAGGCGAAAGAACGACGGTGCGCCCGGAATAATGCAACACCACGGTCTGGTGCTGGTCGGTAACGAATGCGCGATAAGCCCCCAACGCCTTGTTGCGGAAAAAACCGGTGATGGAAAAAAGTCCGCCGTTGCCGAAAGTGCGGATGCTGCCGCGCATCGCTTCCGGCTCGAACTTGGCCGATTCCAAGCCGGACAATGGCAGCCGGGTCGTCCAAAACAGACGATGCACCAAAATCGCGCCGGGCGTGACGGTATAGCCGCGAATGGTGAAGGGAATGGAACAAACGAGAATGGCCAGCGGCAATAATCCCGTCCACGAAATGATGCCACGTCCATAAAAGGCCGTGCCGAACGCAAAGCCGAGCAACAGGACGCTGATGACCGAGGTGGCGACGATGAGTGACGTGCTCCACGGCGCTTTGTAGTGTCTCATAGTTTTGTGATGTGTTGTTGTGTTTGTGGTTCTCCCCAAACGATTCCCGCCGATCGCAACTCATCGGTCATCGGCGTCAGATGCTTTTCATAGTGCCGCCATCGTTCCAAAGAACGCTGGTAAATGGGCTGGCGAACCTGCCAATTGCTTGCCGTTTCCACCAAACACGGATTGGTGTGGGGCGCCAGACAGCGGTCCGCCCATTCCAACCCAAGAAAATCCAGCATGTGGCGCACCGTTGGTTCGGTGTTCATAATCATATCTTCATAGCTGATTTCAAGCATCTTGCTGGGCAGAACTTTTAGCCAGTGCGTCATCAGCCGGGCGTATTGTCCGTAAAAATGGCCGATGTTTCGCAGGTCAAATGAATAATCAAAGTGCAAGGGAAACCGCTGAAAATAATTGGAGAGACCCGTATCCAGTGGATGACGGGTGCAATGGATGATTCGCGCCTTCGGAAAAAGCATCGAGATGAAACCGAGATGCCTGAAATTGAGGGGGTTTTTGTCTATCACGAGCGGAATTTGTGGATCAACGCCGCGTCTCAGGCGTTCCTCGTATTCATTGATCAGGCGGGCGGCCAGGGCGGGGGTGATCTGCTTCACTGCTTGCGGATACGGGACCGACGTTCCGGTCAATTCCGGCAGTCGGGAGGCAAAATTTGGAATCGTTAACAGCTCTCCGGCCGTGGCAATGGCGGGATGATTGGACAAAATGCTCGCCATGAGCGTTGTGCCCGATCGGGGCATGCCGACGATGAACAAAGGCGACTGACTGTCCGACGCAAATGAAAATGGCTGGGCCAGAAAATCCTTGCTGAAAACCTCAATGAGATTATCGGTCAGGCTCACGGCTCCTCCGGAATCATAAGCGACCTTGGAGTTGCGGATTTGGTTGGCCAGCCGAAACCATTCGAACGCTTCATCGTAGAGGCCGCAATCATCGTGAATCTTGCCCAGGCAGAAATAAAGGTGTTCTTTGACGTCGGCCGGAACGCTTGGCCTTTGAAGCAACGCGTGAATGTTTTTGACCTCCGCATTATCCACGTTTTGATAGGTGCGAATATTTGCCAGATTGAACAAGGGGTCGGGCAGGACGGGTTTCAGCGCGAAAGCTTTTAGAAACATCTCTTCGGCTGCCGGGATGTCGCCCAGGGTCAGCAAGGCAAGGCCCCGGTTGTTATAGGCTTCGGCATAGCCGGGTTGGAGCGCGACGGCTTTGTCAAAACTGGCCACCGCGTCCTTGTACCGGTTCATTTTTTTTAACGTGGTGCCGCGATTGAAGTGGGCGTTGGCGTAGTCCTGTTTCAGTGCGATGGCCCGGTCGTAACTCGCCAAAGCCTCCTCAAGCCGGTTCAGTTCTTGCAAAACCGCGCCCCGGTTGTTGTGGGCCTCGGCAAAGTCGGGTTTGAGGGCGATGGCCTTGCCAAAACCGGCCAGGGCATCGTTGTACCGCTTCAATTTCTGCAAGGCCACTCCGCGGTTGTTATGAAGCATGGCGGCATCGGGAACTTTGGTGAGAATAAGGTCGTAGATTTCCACCGCCGCCTGGAAATTTCCGAGGGACAGTTCCCTGGCCGCCAACGCGCCGGCCTCTTGAATCGCATGCAATTTTCCGCGCCAACGGATCGTCGCGCCGCTTTTGGCGTGTGACGGTATGATGCGCTGTTGCTGTCTAATCATGGTTCCCGCAACCTCAACTTACTAGGCCATGTTAACGTGTAAAGCGTTATTGCCGGCAAAGGGATTTATAAATGATTTAATCCGGCATGCAGACGATTTTAATTGGGAACAACATTGACCAACGAAAGTTCCGATTGGGAGATGGGCACGGAGTAACCGCGGCCAAAGTCCACCATGGCTGTCTGCCGGCCATTGTCGTCCGCGCTTACGGAGACGACCTTTCCAATGGCGCCTCTTCCCTGGGGTTGATTCAGCCTGCCCTCCAGGATGTCCTGCACATAGGCTCCCGCGGTAATCCCGCCGGCGGTCTTGACCCAATGTTTTCCCTGGGACCGCAGTTGCCCCTCAACTGAATCAGGCGCCGCAACCTCGCTCGATGTCCATTGATGAACATCCGCGTCCGGCTGAGAGCGTGTCTGAAAAATGTAGCGGCAGGCTTCCCAGCCTGACGTAGAGCCGGCGCTTCCAGCCCGGCGGACCCGGCGCTCAAATTGGAAAACCGTGGAAAATCAAGCGTTGGTCCGGACGGCAAGA
>JBKQUF010000118.1:0-3349 GCA_052140285.1 Limisphaerales bacterium
GCAACTTTAAAGCGCAGATGGTGATGGCCACGATGCAATACCGATTCTAAGCCGGAACGAGGCAGTTCAATCTCACGCAAAGTCCGCCAAGGCCGCAAAGAAATGGAAGGGAAGGTTTTTTCAAGAAAACAGCTTGCACCTTTTGGTGGGGCTTTTTTGAAACTCCTTTTTTGAAAATTCCTTTGCGAACTTTGTGGCCTTTGCGTGAGATTGAACTGCCTCGTTCCGGCTTAGAATCGGTATTGCATCGTGGCCATCACCATCTGCGCTTTAAAGTTGCTGTTCCCGCCCGTAAGCGCGTCGTCGTAGTCGTAATAGCCGTATTTCAAGCTCACGCGCAGATGCGGATTGATCCGCCGGGTGAGCGTCGCCGTCAGGGCGTGTTCGCGCGAACCTGCCCCCAAGGGCACCCCGGCGGTGGAATTGTCCTGATAATCATCCGCCTGGTAATAAAAATACTCCAGCTTCAGGTCGGTTTTGTCGTCAAGTATGAGGCTGGGGGAAAAATTCAATGTCCAATAATTGTTCTGAGCGTTCAGAATGGCGGCGGTGGCGCCCGAAGCCGGTGTCCAAGTCTTGCTGATCACGTAACTAAATCCCGCTTCGAGGCTCAACCGCGACCACGGCACCCAGGAGATGTTCTGGCCAAACACATGCGTTTGCATCCTGGAAGTTTGTTGTTCGGCAAAACCTGAAGTCGGGTCCGGGGTGGTATCAATCGTCGAAAGCTGATATTCGTACCGGCTGATCCAACTGAGACTTCGCAGCAGGTGGAGCGTCACCCGGCAATTGCCATCGTATGTCTCAAGGCTTTGGATGGTAAAATATCCCGGATACGTGTCGCCATCGGGCGTGCTGCCCGCGTCGGCCGAATAATTGTAACGATCGTTTTTGTAATAGCCGCCAAAATCCAGGGCCAGTCGGCGAAGCGGATACCAACTGGCGCCAACGGAATATTTCTGCAACAAACTGCTGTCATCGGTGTAATTGGTAACCACGGGAGGACCATACCCGCCCACCTGGGTCAAACCGCCGAGTTGGGTCAGGCTCCCGTCGCTTTCGTCCCATTGGCCGCCCGCGGACAAGACCCAATTCGTAAAGCCGGTATAACGAAGGTCCAGGCTTTCGCACACGTCAATCATGTCCCTCGAGCTTTGGCTGTTGAACGTGTCCCCGGGAAAATCACTCAGGATCCCCGTCCCGGTGGAATTGCCGTCCCATGTTTCCTTCTCGGCGCGGATGGCCGGGATAATATCAAGCGTCTTGATGGGAATGGTCAGCAGGTTCAGGTCCATCACATATTCCTGCAAATGGGAACTGCCGGTCATGTTGTAGTAGCCCAGCCCGCTGCCGGGAGCAGGAGAATAAGGCACGCCAAATCCATCGCCATAAATCTGGCTGCCGGAAAAACTGTTATCGAGATCGGCGACCATTCCGCCCGCGGAAACGAACACATGGTCTTTGATCCATTTTTCGGCGGTGGCATCGGCGCTGAAAAGATTGTAGCTGTTGTCTTGATTTTCCGTCCGATCCTGCTGAACCGGTTCGCCCGGATAAAACGCCGTGGCCAAACCATCGTTTAAATCGCCGTGTTCGTAGTGCAATCCCAGCCCGAAATCCGTTTTCCAAAAGGTTTTCTCGGCGTTCACGTCAAAGGCATCCACCGTTTCATCAATATTGTAAAGGCTGGGAGCCAGCCCTCGCACCGTGGTGGTCAAATCCGGGTGCGTCGGCGCCCAGAGGGTCGAATCCTCGTTGCCGTTGCGGTAGCTGTGAGTGTATTGAAATGTAATCGCCGGAAGGTCGTGCAGCGTAATTCCCCCCAGAAAGGAGTATTCGCCGCGATCCAGCGCCAGCGCGTCGTTGCCCTTTGGACCGTAATATTGCATCCCATTGGGTGAATAAAATCCCCCGATGTCATCCGACCAGGTGCGGGAATCGTCCGCGTGAAATTGGAGATACCATTTTTCCGGATGTTCGAGGCGCGCCGTGATGTCGTAGTCGTGCTGATCATAAACGGAATGCCCGTCCAAGGTCAGGGTCGTGTTGGTAAAAACATTGTCCTGAAGGTGCAGGTCTTCAATGCCGCCGAATCCGCCGCTGTTCCAGTTTTGATTGGCCTCGGCTTGTGCCCGGTTGCCGCTGGTCAGAAAACCGCCCGTCGAGAATTCCACCCAATTGTTATAGCTGTTCGTGCCGCCCTCGAAATAATCCGCCGGCGACAGGGGCGGGCTGTTCGTGTCCGCGGCTCCCGCCGTCCCGGCGCACGCCACCAACAGCGCGCCAAGCAGTGGAAGCAAGCGCGCTCCGTTTCCGGGCCGGATTTTCAAAGGCGTTGGCGCATTCATGGTTCTCGGAGCTTTTAAAATCTCAATGATGGGTTGACGCGCGAGCCATGCACCGCCTCATGGCAGCCGGCCGTCCAGCAAGTGCCTTGTTGCAGCCGCAGCGTGTGATCGGAATCGCCGATCAAAATCTGGGTTCCCGTGTACTGTTCAAAGTGGCACCGCAGGCAAAGATTGGAGTCCCGATCCACCAGCAGTTTGGCATTGATCGAACCGTGCGGGTTGTGGCAGGTCGTGCAGCCTTCGCGCAATGCCTGATGTTCAAACACAAACGGCCCGCGCTCAGCCTGATGGCATCGCAGGCACATGTCGTTTTCCGATAGCAGCGCCGTTCCCCCGCCTTTGAAGATGGAGCCGGTATGCGGGTCATGGCAGTCGGTGCAGGTCATTCGGCCTTCGGGCACCGGGTGATGCGTCGGCAATTCAAACTGCGCGCGCACGTCGGCGTGGCATTGATAGCAAACCGTTTCTTCCGAGCGCGGCGGCACGTCCGTGAGACGCGCCCCATAGCTGCTCCGGCTCCCGCGCCCGGCCGTGAAGGAATAGGGCGGAAGCGTGTCGCCGCCTGAATTCATGTGGGTGCTGCACGGGCCGTGACAGGACTCGCAACCGGCATTCAGCGCGTTGTTGCCCTGCGCCATCAGCCGCGCGTGATCGGCGGTGACGAAATTTTTGTAAATGTCATCGTGGCAGGTGTCGCATTGGTCGGATCCGACGTATGTCGCGCCCGGAACATCGGGCAAGACCACCGCCGTGCGATCGACAGTCGTGCAGGAAATCGCCGCGGTCAACAGCACCGTCGCGCCGGTGATCAAGACCGTCCGTTTTCCATTCTTAAAAATGCGATAAATCATGGCTGGCGATTATTGGTATAATTGTCCCTCTACAAATGTCTCGGCGGCTTGCAACAATTGAAAATCATACGGCGCGTTATGCACCCCAAAACTGCCGTCGTGATAAACCAGATACAAATCAAAGCGCGCCTTTTTAATATCGTCGGGAAT
>JBKQUF010000119.1:0-6355 GCA_052140285.1 Limisphaerales bacterium
TGCTGGAAAAACTGGGCCTGATCAAACTTTTCGCCACTGTGCCGCAATGGGCTTTGTAGCCAGACAAAAACCGGAAACCGCCGGTTTTACTGGCCTTTTTGAAAATCTCCGAGGAAGTTAGGTTAGAGCATGACAAGTTGTTTGATGACCACAAAAGGGGGCAGCGCGGCTGGCGCCGCAACCAAATTTTCAACCGGGGATGGACCCGCCTGCGCCGAAGCTTCGGCGGGCAGGCACGGATAAACGGATAAAAATGTTTCGGGGGCACGGTCGTGGCGCATGGGCGATGGCCCAGACGCTTGAGAGGTTCGGTTGGAGCGGGTTTTCAGCGAGGGCGCGGAAAACAGCACCCGGGGCGGGTGCGCTCCCCACACGCGTCATTTCATCCGCTCGAAATTTTTCTGGAGAATCTGCCAGTCCTTCAGCCCCTTTAGTTTCTCCATCATGCCCCGCTGGATTTCCGCCTCCCGGGCGTTCTTGGTCGGCCTGGTGGTCCGATAAAAGATTCCGAAATAGCCGGGAAAATCCGTGCCGGCCAATTGATAGGCCGCGGCTTCGTCGCTGGGGTCATGGTCTTTGGGCACTTCCTTGAACACTCCGCCCTTGCGCGGATTGCTGGCGTCAAACGCGCCCTCGTAAAATTCCACGCATTCGCTCAGGCATTCAATGAAGCTGAATCCGTCATGGTCCATCGCCGCCTCCATCATCTGCAACACGTGATTCGGGTTGGTGTGGGTCGTGCGCGCCACAAACGTGGCGCCAGCGGCGATCGCCTGCTTCATCGGGTTGATTGGGTAATCCACCGCGCCCCATTGGTCGGTCTTGCTCTTGAATCCGAGCGGCGACGTCGGCGAAGTTTGCTTCTTGGTCAGCCCATAGACCCAGTTGTCCATGACCACGTAGGTCATCTTGATGTTTTTGCGCGCGGTATGGCTGAAATGGTTGCCACCGATGGAAAAAGCGTCGCCGTCGCCGCCGAACACGAACACGTGCAAATCCGGGCGCGAGAGCGAAATGCCGCTGGCGAAGGGCAGGGCGCGTCCGTGGATGTAATGGGCGCCGTGGGCCTGGACGAAATACGGGAACCGGCTGGAGCAGCCGATGCCCGCGATGGTCGTGACCTTCTCATGCCACACCTTGCGCTTCTCGATGAGTTTGAAATAAAGGGCGAGCACGGAGAAATCACCGCAACCGGGGCACCAAGTGGGATGATCGGCGGCGATTTCCTTCTTCGTCAAACCCTTGCGTTCTTCGGGCAGGGGGGGCGCGATCGGCGCGCCATTGTGGACTTCGGAAGCTTCAGTGGTCAGGGTGGTCATGATCTTTAAAAAATTATTGGTTGGTCTCACTCGCCATTTCGCGGGCGCGTTCGAGGATTTCCTTCACCTTCCACGTCAGGCCGTCGGATTTGTTGATGCCGCGGATGCGCGGATCGCAATAGCGCGCGCGCAACAGCGCGGCCAGTTGGCCGTAGCCGTAAATGCCCTCGTCGTTCAGTTCCACGACAAAGATGTGATGGAACCCCTTGAAAATTTCCTCCAGGCCGTTCGCCAACGGATTGAGATAACGGATGGCCAAGCCGGAAATCGCCTCGCCAATGCCGCGGGCGCGATCCACCGCTTCCCGGATCGGCCCCTGGCTCGACCCCCAGCCGACCAACAGGATCTGGCCTTCATCCGGCCCGTACGTTTTCAATTTCGGAAAATCCCAAGCCAGCTTGCGCAGTTTGTTGCGCCGTTTGGCGGTCATTTGCGCGTGCAATTTCGATGAACCGGTTGGATGCCCCAGCTCATCGTGCTCCAGGCCGGTGACAATCGGATATCTTCCGCTCTCGATGCGCGTACCCGGCGGAACGTGCCGCGTGACGCCGTCCGGCTTGGACAAATCGTACGGTTTGTGGTCGGCCACCGGCTTGAAATCCGGCGAGATGTCCTGGCAAACCTGCTCGAGTTGCGGCTCCGCAAACGCTTCGATGCGCGTGGCGATGGCCTGGTCGGTCAGGATCACCACCGGCGTGCTGTATTTGCGCGCAATGTTGACGGCCTCAATGGCAGTGTAAAAACAATCCTCCACGCTGGTCGGGGCCAGCACGACGCGGGGGGAATCCCCGTGGCCGCCGAAGCAGGCGATGTTCAGGTCCGACTGCTCCACGTTCGTGGGCATCCCCGTCGAAGGGCCGCCGCGCTGGACATCCACGATGATCAGCGGCATTTCCGCCATGACCGCCCAGCCGAGCGCCTCGGTTTTCAAGGAAATTCCCGGCCCGCTGGAACCCGTCACCGCCACGCGCCCGGCGTAGCTGGCGCCAATCGCCATGGAAATGGAGGCGATTTCGTCCTCGCATTGGATGAATGAGCCGCCGTATTTCGGCAATTCGCGCCGGAGCAATTCCATGATGTCCGACCACGGCGTAATCGGATAGCCCGCGCCGAACCGCACCCCGGCGGTGATCAGCCCGAAGCCCAGCGCCTCGTTGCCGTTCATCACCACCTGATCGCGGGATCTTTTTTCCGGCATGTAAAATTGGTAGGTCTTGAGCAGGTTTTCGAGCGAATGAATATATCCGGCGTTGAAGCAGGTCAGCGCGTTTTGGACGATGGCCGGATCTTTGCCGCTGAAACGTTCCTCGACGAGCTTCGTCAGTTTAGGCGCGTTTAAACCGAAAATTTTGGCGAGCAAACCGAGGGCGAAAATATTTTTGCCCTTGTCTCGGCCGGTCCCGCCCACGGCCTCGACGGTGAGGCTGGAAATGTTCACGCCCACGTGACGGTACATCTCCTGCCAGTCGTCCCGGGGTTGCACGTGGTCGGCATCGTACAGCACGATGCCGCCGAGCTTGAGCGACTTGACGTGGTCCTCGTAGCTGTGCTGGTAGAAACAGAGCAGCATGTCCGCCTCGTCGCCGGCGCTCAACACCTCGCCCGAACCGATGCGCACCTGGAAAATGGACGGCCCGCCGGAGATGGTCGAGGGAATGGTCATGAACGTCATGACCTCCTGTTCGCTGCGCCCGGCCAGGCGTGCCAGGAACCCGCCGATGGCTTGGATGCCATCCTGCGAATTGCCGGCGATGCGGATCACCGCCTCGTTGATCTTGGAGATTTTGGGAGCGCCGCTGGAAGGCGGGACGCTGGCGACTGAATCATTCATTTGGCACTAATACGTTAAACCGAGCCTGCGCGAGAAACAGCGCATATTGTTGCAATTTTAGAATAGGTGTTAATGCTGACCGTGTCAAATTCTAATCGTGTATATATCTCATTGTTTATCAACATCTTATTTTGATTCTTCGACAGTGTTGAATTTAATGAAAGTTGTTAATTAGAAATGTTTATTGAACGGCCGCGCATTTGGAGGCTGCCTGCTGGAAAAAGTTGCGGCCGAAGTGAACGGCGTCCGTCAAGGGCGGCGGGGGTTCGGGCCGGCGGTCACGGAATCTTCAAAACTTCGCCCACCCGGATGCGGCTCAAATTCACGCCCGGATTGGCCGCCTGCAATTCGTTCAATCGGATTCCGAAGTGACGGGAAATGGCCATCGCTGTTTCGCCGGCTACGACCATGTGCGTGCGGGACGCAGCGCCAGGGAGTGGAGTCACGAAAGCTTCCGGCTTGTGGGTTTCCGCATGGGTCTCGGGGTGGCTCTCCGGCAACGGCTGCTGATCAGCAACGATCTGCGGCTGGGATTGCAGCGGTTGCGACACCTCCTGGGTCGGTTCGGGAATTTGCGTGTACGGTTGGTTGGTGAGCGCCGCCTGTTGCGAGGCGTAATAGGCCTGCCATTTGTCCACCTCATCCTGGAGCTGGCGGTTTTGTTCGATGAGTTTTTCGAGTTGCTGTTGCGTGGCGGAGGAAGAGGGCAGCGCCAGCACGTCGGCGGCCAGTTGTTGTTTGCACGCCTCGATGCGTTGCCGCACGATCGCGGCGTTGGCCGCGTCCGGATCAAACTTCAAGTACTCCTGATAGTGATAAATGGCGGCGGCGGGGTCGGTCAACTTGGTATCATAAAGCATCGCCAGTTGGTAATGGGCTTGGGCGGAGTGCGGATTGACCTCCAGCGACTCTTCAAAGGCTTCCGCCGCGCCCTGGTAATCCATGGAATTGACGCGGCTTTGGCCCAGGACATAATGCGGTTCCTTTTCTTCATCCGACTGGCCCTGGTCGGGCAGGCAACCGCTCAACGCCGCGCTGACACACACCGTCACTGCCAAAAATAAAATTCGAGTCCACAACGACATACACTCCAAATTAAACAAATTTGGCGCGCGGTGCAATGCAACTCCGCCCCGCGGCTGGGGTTGTTTTGTTTTTTTGCGTCTTGAGGGGCGCGTCCGATTGGATTTGGCGCTTGAAACCCGGCGCGGCCCGTGGAAACTGGAGGCGATGCGCGCGTGGCGGAACTGGCAGACGCGCCGGACTTAGGATCCGGTTCCGAAAGGATTGGAGGTTCGAGTCCTCTCGCGCGCACCAAATTGAACTTTCGAGATTTTCGTTGCGGAGCAACGGGGTACTGCAAACGGGTGCGACCTGTCGAGAAGCCAAAAACGACGGGATGAAATCGTAAGGTTCAGCACAAGAAAATGAAACGGTTTTGCGCGAAATCAGGTGGTTCGTTCCAACTTTGCGAACGATCTTGCAAATCTCCTGCGGAGATTTTTCCGGTTCCATTTTCCCCGCCATCTCCAAGGTGTTTATGACCTCTTTAGCGGGTTCGTTCCAGTAACTTGCGCGGGTTCTGTGAAGCCGCTCCTTTTCCCGCTTCAACCCGGTCTTTTCGAGCGCCAAGTCCGCTTTTGCGGACTGATAGCTCTCCTCGTCAATGATCTCGTCAAGGTAGCCGTGCGTGAGCTTGTTCAGCTTCTCCTGAACGGCGGCAATCCGTTCGGCGATCTTTCATAAAGCCGCCGGCGAGAGTTTGCCGCCCGCCCAAAGTGTCTGGTGGCATTTCTTGATCGCGCCGATGAGTGCCTCTTTGCGGAAGGGCGGGAGGTCGTTGTTCAGGTCGCCGGAAATCTGGGCGTGGTCGTCTGCAACGACACGTTCGAGATAGCTCATATTGAAACCCGTTGTTAGACAGGCCGAGTGTGCGCCGGAAATCCGGCAGCGTCAATTCTCCGTTGCAAGGACAGCAGTCACGAGATCTTCATTCTTCGTTGGGACCCCCTTCCGCTTTCCGCCTTGCCGCGCCAAAGCGCAGCGAAGGCGGTTTTCGATTTCTGCTTTTTATTACATTACACTTTCTCCAATTTTTACTTAAATCGTAGCGATGAGAGCCAGCGCAATAAATCTGGAAACCGGCCGGATCCAACTGTTCCGCAGGCCCCAGTGCGTATTTCAGCGCCTCAAATTGTCAGATTTTAAGTGTTTCAGTTTTTCAGCTTTTACCTTCAGCCCAACCCAATCCAACCTAAAATCCATCTCAAATCCAGGCTAATCCAACCTAATCCAAGCATTTTTTTCAATGAACCGGAAACGAACCCATCGCGCCGGAGCGCCGATTTGTCACCGGCCTTTTTCGCATCAATCCTCTTTGCGCCTTTATATCCTTGTGCCTTTGCGTTAAAACAATCTCATGCAAGCCGAACGTAAAACTCTCGACGACCGCGCGAAGATGACCGAACTGGAGCGTATCCGCCATTCCTGCGCGCACGTCCTGGCCACCGCCATCCTGCGGCTGTGGCCGGAGGCGCAATTTGCCGCCGGCCCGCCGGTGGAGACCGGCTTCTACTACGATGTGGACCTGAAGCACCGCATCTCGCCGGAGGATTTCGAAAAAATCGAGGCCGAGATGAAGCAGGAGATCAAGGCAAACCATCCCTTCGAGAGGATGGTCGTCACGCGCGAGCAGGCCATCAAGGATTCCGAGAGCGGACGGCTCGGCGGATTGGCCGAGCGCCCGGGCAACCCCAGCAAATTCAAGCTGGGCAACCTCGAAGCCATTCCGGAAGGTGAACCGATTTCGTATTACCGGAACGGCGACTTCATTGACCTCTGCGCCGGGCCGCACGTGATGCGCACCGGCAACATCGGCGCGTTCAAGCTCACCAGCGTAGCCAGCGCGTATTACAAGGGCGATGAGCGCAACCCGCAACTCCAGCGCATTTACGGCACGGCGTTCAAGAACAAGACCCAGCTCGAGGAGTATTTCAAAATGCTACAGATTTTTACCGGTGGCATAGGTGATTATTCTTTTCTGGCACCTGGATATGGAAATTACACAGTTCAGCCTGATACTTCGAATCTGCCTTTTACGGTTAATTGCCCGGATTCAGGCCATCTGGCAGTCATCCTTTCTCTAAGCGATTCTCAGAAATATAGCAATAATTTTGCCTTAAAATGCCGGGATAAAGGTTTTGAT
>JBKQUF010000120.1:0-16815 GCA_052140285.1 Limisphaerales bacterium
TCGTTCCTCGCAACCCTGGGCTGAATGATGGCAATCCCTTCGGGATAGAAGGCGAAGGCGAAACGTCACTCGAATGCCCGGGAAGGCATCTGTCGGGCAGGTTGCCCGACAGGACGGGCTGGTAGCCCATTCCACCCGGGTTCCGGGGGACAGATTCTCTATTCAGCTTCCATCGCTTGGGCAACATGCGCTGCCGTTCCAACTCCGTCACCACTTCGCGGCGCAGCCGGTTCAGTTCGCTGACGGGCACCAGCACATCGCCTTGCAGATGATTCTTTAACTCGCCCAATTTGAACGGCGTGCCACCCAACCGGCCCAGTTGCCCGCGCAACCGTTCCGTGGTCAACGGTTGCTTCTGCGCCGGTGCCAACGGCATTGCCGAGTCCACCTGCGCGATGTGGCCAAATTCATCGCGCGCAATCAGGGTCAGCGGCTTGCCGGCCAGCCCGTGAATCTCCATCTCAACCGGCCGCTGAAATTTTGGAACATCCCCGGCATAACTCTGACGCAATCGCCGGTCCAATTCGGGATCATTCGTCTTCCAAAGCTTGTCGCCGGCATGAATGCGGCTGAAATCAATGTCGCCGTGCCCGAAACTCAGCGAGGTCTCCCCATTGCGCGTCGCCAATTCATAGACACGGCCACCCTCTTCACCGACTTCGGGATTGCCGGCGTCAAACACCACGCCGTCACCCGGCTTCAACGGCGCTTGCAAGCTCAGCACCACCCGGTTGCGTTCGATTCGGGTAACTTCCCCCAGAAAAACCCCGCGTTTCTTGCCGAACCGCGCGTGGACCAGTTCCTGGTTGTTGGTGCCGCGAAACCATCCCGTATAAAGCCCGCGCGAGAAGGACATCTCCATTTCATATTTATGATTTACGATGGGCGATTGACGATTATTTTCGCCGACAGCGCGCAAATCGTCATTCGTAAATCGCAAATTATCGAGCGCCCCACGGTAAACGCGGGTAATGCTCGCGACATATTCCGGCGTCTTGAGGCGGCCCTCAATCTTGAGCGATGCCACTCCGGCGCACATCAGCTCCGGCAGCACCTCCATACCCGCCAAATCCTGCGGACTCAATAGATACTTGCGGTCGCCCAGCGGAACCAATTGGCCGTCCGAGAGCAGTTCGTAGGGCATCCGGCACGCCTGCGCGCACTCGCCGCGATTTGCCGAGCGCCCGCCGAGCGATTCGCTCGTCAGGCATTGCCCCGAGTACGCCACGCATAACGCGCCATGCACGAACACTTCCAGCGGCAGTTCATGATGGGTGGCAGTCTGAATCTTTTCGATTTCGCCAATCGAACATTCGCGCGCAAGCACGACCAGATTGCAGCCCAGTTCGCGCGCAAACTCCACTCCCCCCGCGCTGGTCACGGTCATTTGCGTCGAGGCATGGATGGGAAAATCCGGCGACAACTGGCGGATCACGCGGCAAATGCCAACATCCTGGACAATGGCGGCATCCACCCCGGACGCAATGATGGAACGCAGATAATCCGCCGCTTCGGCCAGTTCGTTTTCAAAGACGAGCGTGTTAAAGGTGACGTAACCGCGCACGCCGCGGCGGTGCAGAAATTCCATCAGCTTCGGCAAATCCGCCACGGTAAAATTATTCGCCCGCATCCGCGCATTGAATTTCTCCAGTCCAAAGTAAAGGGCGTCCGCGCCGTTCTCGACCGCGGCGCGCACGCATTCCCAATCGCCGGCGGGCGCGAGCAATTCCGGCAATCGCGCCGGTTTTTTCGACGCCAACGCCGCAGTGGATTCTGGTGATGAGACAACCATTGGCAACAAATTAGACTGAAAAGCCCGGGGAAACAAACATAACACTTGGCGCGCTAAAAAATGGCTGCATTTGGCGAATTAATGCGCACGTCCCCATAGTGAATAAAACTGTCCCAATTTCGGATAGAATTATTTTAGTGACGGGGGGATACTCACAGGAAAATCCAAGTTGTTCGACGAGTTGTTCGTTCTGGTTTTGACAGAGTTGAAACGGTTCTGCTTCACCGAAGCCGGACGCCCGGAGTCGAACCTTGCTGGCCTTACGAGTATGAATATGTACACGCAATGGTTTTACACTGTGCCGGGGAGCCTCGTCATCACGGCCATACTGGTTTGGCCGTTCAGCCGGCAGGATTCGGAAAATTGGTTCGAGCGCATCCGGTTTTGTGTGCTTTCCATGATGGGGGTCGCATTTTTGGTTTGGGGATGCCAGGAAGACCTGGCCAAGTCCGTGGGTTGGTTGACGATCACCGGCCCGGTAATTGCCATGATGGCGGGTATCTTTCTCGTTATGCTCTGGCTGGAAAAGTTCACCAGCCTGTTGACCGATTTGTTGCTGGGTTGTTTTATTTATTCCAGTGACTGCCCATGGGATCCGGAAATGGAAACCAAACAAATTGAAAGCGCCATTGAACACTTTCGGAAAGGCGAGCGGCGCGGCGCCTTGCGCCTATGCCGCCAAATCATCGAATCACATAGCCAGTTTATGTCAACGGCCAGGACCCTGGCCTTTTGGATTGAACATCCCGGCGGGTTGCGCCTCATTCAACCGCCACGCGTGGAGATTAAATTCCATCCCGAGCAAAACAAAAATGATCCCGAGACAAGCTGCCAGAGCAGCGAGCCGATGGCCTTTCACCGCGTCGAATTGAAGCGCGGTGAACTTCACTTGCCGCCCGGCAGTTCATTCATTTCCGTTCGCCTTGAACCCGAAAACGGAGGCCAACACACCCATCTTGACGTTTACATCGCACGGCGTGACCGCGACCGGCTCCAAGCTGGACGATATCGCATTATCCTTACAGAAAACCACCTGCCCTGTCCTCCGGCAGACAAATTCCGCCAAGGCGGACTTTGACGGCAAGCCCGCCATCAAAAGCATCGCCGCCAAAATGCGAACATTCGCAGCTTGACCTTTTTATTAAAAAAGGCAAATTGTCCGACTCGTTCTGGGATTTTTAAGAGTTTTGAGTTTGTGAAATGAGGCAGAATCCGCCCGGTAAACTCGTTCTTAACATTCAGAACTGGAAAGATTTAATAAAATGCAGCATATCCGAAATATCGCCATCATCGCGCACGTTGACCACGGCAAGACGACCCTCGTCGATTGCCTGCTCAAGCAATCCGGCACCTTCCGCGCCAACGAAGCCAAAGCCAGCGAGGAGCGCATCATGGATTCCATGGACCTCGAACGCGAAAAAGGCATCACCATCCGCGCCAAAAACGCCGCGTTCCAATACAAGGAATACCATATCAATATCGTCGATACCCCCGGTCACGCCGATTTTGGCGGCGAAGTCGAACGCATCATGAACATGATCGACGGGGTGCTGCTGGTGGTGGACTCCGCCGAGGGACCGCAGGCGCAAACGCGATTCGTCCTCCGCAAGGCCTTGGAAGCCGGCGCCAAGCCCATCGTCGTTATCAATAAAATCGACCGCGAAAACGCGAACCCCAAAAAGGTCCTCGACGAGGTCTTCGAATTGTTCATTTCGTTGAACGCCACCGACGAGCAGTTGGATTTTCCGTTTGTCTTCTGTTCCGCCAAGGCCGGGTATGCCAAGCTGGAGATGAGCCAAACCAGCACGACCATGGAGCCGCTCTTTGAAGCCATCGTCAAGCACATCCCGGCCCCGCGCGCCAAGGCCGGTGACGGCTTTCAACTCCTCGTCGCCAATCTCGATTATTCGGATTACCTGGGCCGAATTGCCTTCGGCAAAATCATGGCCGGCAAAATCAAAGTGGGCGATGCGGCCGCCTGTCTCCACGGCCACGGCCGGGTGAGCAACGGCAAGATCACCATGATTTATCATTTTGAGGGGTTGAAACGGATTGAAGTCCAGCAGGCGACCGCCGGCGACATTGTCGGAGTGACCGGCTTTGAAGAAGTGTTCATCGGCGAAACCATTGCCGACAAGGTCGAACGCGGCGCCCTGCCGTATATTCCCATTGATCCGCCGACGATCCAGATGGAATTTGCCGTCAACGACGGTCCGCTTGCCGGCAAGGACGGCAAGCTCGTCACCGCCCGCCACATCTGGGAGCGTTTGCAAAAAGAGATCCGGACGAATGTCGCCCTGCGCGTGGCCCCGACCAATGATCCGAAAATTTTCACGGTCAGCGGGCGCGGCGAAATGCAAATCGCCATTCTCGTCGAACAAATGCGGCGCGAAGGATACGAAGTGCTCGTGAGCCGTCCCGAAGTGCTTTGGAAAAGAGGGTCGAACGGGGAATTGCTCGAACCGATTGAAAAATTATTCGTGGAAATCACCCAGGATAACATGGGGGCGATCATGGAGAACCTGGCTTTTCGCAAAGCCGAAATCACCAACATGAGCCATCACGGCTCCCAGGTGACCATTGAAGCGCTGGTTCCCATGCGCGGTCTGATTGGTTTTGAGACCGACCTCGTCAACCAGACCAAGGGCATGGGTGTGATGAGCCATTTGTTCCATGAATACGGAGTGGACCGCGGGGAAATCGCCGCGCGCAAGAACGGTTCGTTGGTCAGCATGGACGCCGGCGAAGCCACCAGCTACGCCTTGAACATGGTCCAGGAACGCGGACGGCTTCTGGTCGTTCCCGGCGATGAAGTTTATATCGGCATGATCGTCGGCGAAAACGCGCGCGAAAACGACATTCCGGTGAACCCGGTGAAGGAAAAGCGACTTACCAACATGCGTTCACAGGGCGACGGAAAAGGCATCCAGCTTTCGCCGCCAATGCAGTTGAGCCTGGAACGCGCCCTCGAATACATCGACGTGGACGAATATGTGGAAGCCACTCCCAAGAACCTGCGGCTGCGAAAGAAAATCCTGGACGACAACCAGCGCAAACGCTCCGAGAAATCGCGGGTGATGAAATTCGTCGAAGTTTGACCCGGATATTTTACGCCGCAATGCCGGAGCGCCGGTTTCCAACCGGCTTTGACATCCGAAAATCCCAAGCCGACAACATGTCGGCGCTCCGGCCTGTGGGTGTCTCATCGGGCGCAATATGAAATTTTATTCGATTTTAATCAGAACCTTTTGAGAAGTGACATTAGGATGTTTGCACACGGCCTGAAAGATGTAATCACCGCTTTTAGTAAGATCATCATCTCGGCTTAAATTTTCATAATATTTCTGCTGTGTTTGAGGATATATTGTGACCCCCCGCCATTGTCATCCCCAAGGCTCCAGACGGGAAAATTCCAAATATTTCCTGGGAGCGGGGGCCAAGCCTCGACCGTTCCGGGCGCATGTTGAGCTGAAAACAATGTGAATCCGTTCGTTGCTTCGTCGGCAGGGATGGTGGGAACCGATTCAACCGCTTGAAGCATAACGTCCAAATCCGAGGCCGAGGCCGAACTCCAATCCACATGGGTCGCTTCCTGGGCGTGGAGGAGATTTACTGCGAAGATTCCCAGACCCGCCAGAAAAGTTTTTTTCAATGTTTTCATTGTTTTGACTTCCGAAACGCCTGTTACCTGCTGCACCGGCTAATCTCAGAATAATTCTAGCGGATTCTCAGAAGAATGCAATTTAAAAATAAATAAAATACCAAGTATGCTTGGTAGATACAGGCTTACATTCTTGGTCTGTTACAGCGTGGCGAAACGCAGCAACGTCTCTATAACTCTCGGTGAAGCAATCCGCGCGCGTAGAACCAAGGCCGGATTGAGCCAAGAGCAACTTGCCGAAAAAGCGGATTTGGCGCGCAATTACATTGGAAACATTGAGCGTGCTGAATATAAAGTTACTGTGGAAACGCTGGCTCGGATCGCCAAGGCACTGGGAGTAAAAGTGCGCGATTTAGTGGGCAAGATTTGACGACCAATTACCCGCCATGTTTAGCATCTGTTGCTCTTCACTGAGCAATAAACACCCAGTAGAATCAAGCGATTTCGTCGTTTTTGCGTCTCATTTTTCTTGACTCAATCGCCCGTTCACATCAGGGTAATTCAAACAGCGTGAGCCGTTTCTAATCGCGGAACGATCAAGTTTCGTTATTAGAGCACGCTTTTCAGAAGCTAAGCTAATATGGCAAGCGGCAAAGTAAAATGGTTTGATAACCGTAAAGGGTTCGGATTCATCACCGAGGATTCGGGACAGGATGTCTTCGTCCACCACTCCTCCATCGTCGGAGTGGGATACAAAAGTCTCAACGAAGGCGATGAAGTCTTGTTCGAAGCGGTCCCCGGCGACAAAGGGATGAAAGCCGAACACGTGCAGCGCAAAAATCCGTCGTAATCCATGCCGGGCAGCAGCGGTTCGCCGAATTTAGTTCGCCAGCAGCGGACTAAGGAGTTATTTTGCCCCCATGCCGGTCCTGGAGTCCGCTCCCATTGCCAGTCTTTATGTTCACGTGCCGTTTTGCGCGCAAAAGTGCGCGTATTGCGCCTTCTTTTCCGAGGCCTCCTCCGGCGAATTGATCAACCGTTATGTCGCGGCCCTCGCGCGTGAAATGGAGATGGTCGCCGGGGATCTCAAGCCCGGAACGATTTTTTTCGGCGGCGGCACGCCCTCGTTGTTGAACCTTCGCCAATGGGAAACCATCCTGAGCGCGATGGAGAAATTGCAATTACTCGGCGCCAAAGAATTCACTGTCGAATGCAATCCGGCCACCGTCTCGGCGGACAAGGCGAAATTGCTGCGGGATTTCGGCGTCAGTCGCGTCTCCATGGGTGTGCAATCACTGGATGAGCCGTTGCTGGACCGCCTCGGGCGAATCCATTCGCGCGCGCAGGTTTTCAAATCATTCGATATTCTTCGCGCGGCGGGTTTTGACAATGTGAATCTCGACCTGATGTTTGCGATCCCGGGACAGACGATGGAAATCTGGCGCGGCACTTTGAACGAGGCCGTCGCGATGCAGAGCGAGCATCTTTCCAGTTACGAGGTGATTTATGAGGACGACACTCCCCTCTTTCACCAGATGAAAGCGGGGGAATTTGACGTGGACGAAGACCTGGCCTGCGAAATGTACGAGGAACTGGTCAGCCGCGCCGGCGCCGCCGGGTTTGGCCAGTACGAAGTGGCCAACTTTGCAAAAGACCCGGACGGCGGCGGAGATTCGGCGATCCCGTCCCGGGCGTGCCGGCACAATGTCAATTATTGGCGCGGCGGTTCCTTCTACGGATTGGGACCCAGCGCCACCGGGTATGTCCGTGGTGTTCGGGCCAAAAACTGGTCGAACACGCAGCTTTATTGCGAGCAACTCGAAAGCGGTCGGCGCGCCATCGAATCGTCGGAAGCGTTGCCTCCCCTTAAACGCGCCGGGGAAACGGCGGCGTTTGGACTGAGACTGGTGGCCGGATGGCCCTTCGAGGAGTTTCGCCAGGTGACTAATTTTGATCTGCGTGAAAATTGGAATTCGGAAATGAACGAATTGTCTGAGCGCGGCTGGGGCCGGCTGGCCCGGGACAATTTCCGTCTCACGCCGCAGGGATTGCGCTTTGCCGACGCGGCGGCGGAAATGTTTTTACGGTGAACTAATATGAATAGTCGGATCGCCTTTTTGCATCCGTTCCAAAGCATTGATCAAATCGCGCAATTGTCCGCCGTTTGCGCCCTGCAGTTGCGGCATCTTCACCGCCGTTTCCGCGACTAACAGCGCGTCGGCAGTTCGGCCCTCGGTCATCAACAAATTCACATACCGAACCACTGTTTCCATCGAACAGGGGCATAGCGCCCACGCCTGAAGGAAGGCAAAATCAGCCGCATCATTCATGCGCTTTTTTTCAGCGGCATCGGTGGCGTGCTGCGCGCGCCAGGCGTACAGGCCGCCGATGGAACTCCGCAATTTGGAAAAATGTTCGCTCCAGTATTCATTTTGGACAAACTGCGGGTCGCCGGCAAATCAGCTCAAATCCTTTAGTACATGGATTTTTTCAGCGAACGCGGCGACTTCTTCAATCGTCGTGTCTGGCTTCAGCCAGCCGCCAATCAACGGAGTCAAATAGTTGGCCCAGTAATCGCGGTCGCGCTGAACGATTTCATCGGACAGCTCAGGCAGCGGATGCCGGTTAATTTTCAGGATCAAACCGTGCGGTTCGAGATACGGGTACATCCAGTTGAAGGGAAAACTTTCCTCGAGATAAAATTCGCGGTCGGGATTTTTATCGAAAATGGTTTTCGTTAAAATCTCTCTGACTCCTATCAAAGCCATATACCCGCTTACCTGGATTTGTCCGTTTGAATCCCGCCTGACTTCCTCGCCTGGCTCGATTTGTTTTGGCTCATTGGGAAATTGCTGATCGTGAGCAAACCGACGCTGCGCATCCGTTTTGTAATCTTGAGAGCTTCTTTGCCAGTCTTCGTCGGTGAGCGTATGGATTTCCCCGCCATACATCGCCCGCAGATAGTGTAGATAAGTTACATCCGTCAGTGGATTTTGCGAGAGCATGAAAAACGGCTTCCCATCCGCGTGAGATTCCATCAATGGCGTGACGGCAAACCGGCCCGGATCAGCTCCGCCAAAATAAATGCTCCCGGCCGGGATGGATTGAATGATGTCGTTGCCGAAAGCAATCGCATATTTGTCCCCCGGTGGAAAAGCTACAAACGCGCCATAAGCATCCAGCGTCGCCGACCACCAGCTTCCGCGCAGGCTGCTGTCGCCATCGAGGCGCTTTCTCATCTGGCCGAAAAAGTTGGTCGCATCCCGCCAGTTGCCGGTTTCGGCGGCCTGATAGAACGCATCGAAGTCCGAAGGCAGTTTTATTCCGTCCTGTTTCGCCAGCGCGCGCGACTGGGTTTCCTGCGCCGCAAGAAATTGCTTCAACTGCGTGGAAGCTCCCGACTTATCGAGCGACCACGATGATGACGGGTCCGGATTTTTACCGCACCCGGTTAAAAACAATGCTGCGCCAAGAATTCCCGCCAGGATTTTGCCTGTTGATTTCATTGGTTTATTATTTTGTAACCCACTAAATAGACACCGGTGCCGGCCAATTTGTATAATAAATCTTTTGCTGCCCTCTGCCGCCTTTTCTGTGCGGATTGACCTGCCGCCAGGCGTGCCAGGCGTGCCATTGCCGTCCACCGCAAAAAGTGTTACTATGCTGGCATGAAATTGACGGCCATTATTTATCCTGATTCCGAAACCGATTTGCTGGTGGCCGAGTGTCCCGAAATCGGCACGGCCAGCCAGGGGCATACCGAGGCGGAGGCGCTTGCCAACTTGCAAGAGGCCACCGGCCTTTATCTCGAATCATTTCCGCAAGCCGTCAGGAAGCCGGCCGTAGTGCATACTTTTGAATTAGCGCATGGCTAAACTGCCCATCGTGTCCGGCATGGAGGCGGTGAAGGCTTTGAAACGACTCGGATTCTTTGTTGACCGGCAACGCGGCAGCCATGTCGTCCTCAAAAAAATCACACCCGAAGGCGAGCGCGGTTGCGTCATCCCCATGCACCGGGAAGTTGCCCTTGGCACTCTCCGGAGTGCGCTTAAATTGGCGGGCGTCTCGCCGGAAGAATTCTCCGACGCCCTGTAATTGCATCGGAATCACGCGACAATTTGAATCTATCACGCCAAGCGCAATCCGCGCTGGACAATCTCGGTCATTTCCGTCCATGCCATCTGCAGCCGCACGGTAAAAGTCGCGCCCCCGCCCTGCCCGCTCGCGGCTTCGATTGCGCCGCCGTGCGATTCCACAATCGCTTTGGAAATGGCCAGGCCCAGTCCCGCATTGGCGCCGGTCCGCGATTTGTCGGCGCGATAAAACCGGTCAAAAATTCTCGCGATGTCTCCTGGCGGAATCCCCGCGCCGTTGTCGGCCACCGTCAAAACCGCGAAGCCGTTCCGCGCTTCCAGCTTCACCCGCACCTCCCCGCCCTCGTGGTTATACTGAATGGCGTTCGTGAGAAGATTGGTGACCACCTGCCCCAACCGGCTGGCGTCCCCGTCAATTTCCACCGCCGCAATCTCCGGACGGATTTCCACACGCCGTTCCACCGCCAGCGGACGGATCAACTCCACGCACTCGGCCACCGTCTTCGCAAAATCGAAGCGCACGCGCTGGATGCTTTCCTGTCCGGCGTCCAGCCGGGTCAATTCGAGCAGGGCGCTGATGAGCCGTCGCATCCGCTCGGCGGCGCGCTGGCAGGCTTCGATGGTCTGTTTGTAATCAGCGGCTTCTCGTTCCCGCTTCAGCGCCGTTTGCGTTTGCGTTAAAATCACCGACACCGGCGTGCGCAATTCATGGGCCGCGTCGGACGCGAATTGTTTTTGCTGCGCGAAGGCTGCTTCCAACCGCGCAAAGGTCGCGTTCAAGGTTGCCGCGAGCTGTCCCAATTCGCTTTCCGTCTCCGAGATGTTGATGCGTTGCGTCAGATCGCCGGCGGAAATTTTTACCGCCGCCGCGTTGATGTTTTCGATTGGGCGGATGGCGCGCGAGGAAATCCACCATCCCCCTCCCAGGCCAAGGAGCAAAATAATGCAGCCGATGCCGGCCAGATTCCACGCCGTGCGATTAAGCTCTTTTATTTCCGGCGCGATGGAGCGGCCCACGAGGATCATCTCTTCGTGATTCGGACTGAAATCAAGCGTCTCGCGGTACCGATTGAGCGTAAGGACGGGGGGTGGATTTGAACTCTGCAACTCTGGCAACTGGTTCACCTGCCAATCCAGATCACCAGCCATTTGAGCATGACCAGCCATATCCTGTAATGCGGGCACTGGTCCTCCCCGCGCCAACTCTCTGCCTTTATATTGGCGGATGATAAAATAGTAGCCACCGGGATCATTGGTATCAAACATCCCCGCGAGGCGTTCTGGCAAGTGGAAATCACCCGGTTGGTTATGGGGCGGAAAGTCCCCCGGAGGCCGTCCCGGAAAACCCGGTCCCGGCGGGAATCCCCCATTCATTCCCGGCGGGCCAAAATGCATCGCCCCCGCCAGCATGGCGTAACGGCGGCGCAATCCGTCGTCCACGTTCCGCATTTGCCGTCCCCATTCCATTTGATACGCTGTCACGCCGAATCCCAGGAGGACGCCGACCAGGATCAGGCCGTACCAGATTTGCAAACGCCAGCGGATGGAGCGGAAGATGTTCATTCGATGCAATAACCGTGGCCGCGGCGGGTCAAGATGAATTCCGCCCCCAGTTTTTTTCGGACATTGGAAACATGCACGTCCAGGAGATTGGAAAAGGTGTCGTCGTTCTCATCGAACAGATGCTCGTAAAGTTGGGTGCGCGTGACCACCTCGCCGCGGTGCAACGCCAGAAATTCCACCAGCGAATACTCGCGAGCCGTCAATTCCACCGGCTTCTCCGCGCGGAAAATGTTTCGCGCCGCGGTATCGATTTTCACGTCTCCGATTTCAATGACATTCGTCGTCTTGTTCCGGCTCCGCCGGATCAACGCCCGCAAGCGCGCGAACAATTCCGACAGATCAAACGGCTTGATCACGTAATCGTCCGCGCCGGTGTCCAGTCCGCGCACCCGGTCGCTCGACTGGTCCCGCGCCGTGAGCATCAGGACGGGGGTTTTTTTGATCTTCCGCAGGCGCGCGAGAATTTCCCAGCCGTCCATTTTTGGCAGCATCACGTCCAGCACCACCGCGTCGTACTCGTAGTTTTCGGCCTTGTAGAAACCATCCTCGCCGTCGGCGGCAGTATCGACCGCATAGCCTTCCTCCCGCAACGCCTGGGCCAGGCTGCGGAGCAGGTCCGGTTCATCTTCAACGATCAGGATTCTCATAAGCTATCGCGGAGTTTTAAACATTCTCTTCCGCCAGTCGCGCAAAATTTTCACACATCCCACCTTAATAACAGATGAAGAAAATAGTTTTTCCACTTCACCGTTTCTTAAGGTTGCCTCACGTAAATTGACGCCATGAAAATTAAAAACGGACGCCCATCAACCGCGCGGCAAATTGCGCCGCCCGCGTCCGTGACAACAATCATCACACCCTGAAAAAACAGAAAGAGAGTAAAACATGAAGACAACAACCAAAATGACACTCGCGCTGATGGCGCTGGGGCTTTCCGCCCTCGCCGCTGGCGCGCAAAATGACAATCCACCGCCGTTCGATGGTCCCGGCCCCGGCGGACCGGGCGGTTTCGGCGGACCAGGAGGGCCGCGCGGTCATCACCCGCCGCCGCTCCCGCTCGTGCTCGCGTTGGACGTCAATCATGATGGGATCATCGATTCCAATGAGATCGCCAACGCCAGTGCCGAACTGCTGACCCTCGATAAAAACCACGACGGCCAATTGACCCCCGATGAGTATCTGCCGCCACTGCCTCCGGGAGCGCCGACCAATTCGTGGCGCCCGCCGGTGCCGCCCATCGTGAAGGCATTGGATGCTAATGGCGATGGAATCATTGACTCAAACGAAATCGCCAACGCCAGCGCTGAATTGCTCACGCTCGATAAAAATCACGACGGCCAACTCACGCCGGACGAATACATACCACGTTCGCAGCATCGTCACGGTCCCCCTCCGGGAATGGGGCAGAACCCTCCCGGCGAACAGCAAGGCCCGCCTGACGGCGCTCAACCTCCGCCGAACGACGGCCAGGGAATGTTGGATAACAGCCAGGATACCCCGGATGCCCAGATGGGCCAGGCGGATGACGGTCCGTTTGTTGCGCAGGGCGATCAACAAGGACCGTCCGATGACGGCCAGGGGCCACCCAACGACATGCCGCCCGGGCCAAATCAATAAGTTTCTGTTCGTGTGAACAGAAGCGGCGGGTTGGTGTAGATTGGGTGTGAACACAACCCGCCGCTTGATTTCCGCAAGAAAATATGAACAATGGCATCAACAGAATAAGGTCAACATGACAGGTTCCCCACATAGCTCTGTGACCGCCACGGACATGATAAAAGGCCATGACCGGGGTTGCGCCTGCTTTGCCGCCGGTGCCCGACTGGAATCGAGGCATTGATTATGAAAGACCTTACCCACACCAAGCAGATTCCGCCGGACCAATTGCTGGTTCCCCCGCCGGGTTACAATGACCTTTCCGGCATGACCTTGGGCGGCTACCGCCTGGTCCGTAAGATCGCCCAAGGCGGCATGGGCGTGGTTTACGAAGCCGTGCAGATCAAATTGGCGCGCAAGGTGGCCCTGAAGATTTTGACCGACCAGTTGGCCGGAAGACCGGAATTTCTCCAGCGCTTTGAACGCGAAGCCAAAGCCGCCGCGGCGCTAAACCATCCCAACATTGTCCAGGTGTATGATTTTGGCGAAGCCGAAGGCCGCGATTATATCGCGATGGAATTCATCGAGGGCGACAACCTTTCCAATTACATTGCCAAAACCGGGAAGGTTCCCATTCCCGACGCGCTGGCGATCGTCGAGCAGGTGGCGCTGGCGCTGAAAGCCGCCAACGAAAAGGCCATCGTGCATCGCGACATCAAGCCTTCCAACATCCTGGTCACCCGCGATGGCCGCGTGAAAGTGGCCGACATGGGCCTGGCAAAAATCCTGACCGAGGATTCGGAACTGACCATGAGCAGCGCCAGCATTGGCTCGCCACACTTCATCGCCCCCGAACAAGCCGGTTCGTCCAAAAACGCGGACCATCGCGTGGACATTTACTCACTCGGCATCACCCTGTTGTATCTGGTCACGGGCAAATTTGCGTTCGACGGCGCTTCCCCGATCTCGATCGTGCTGGCCCACGCCACCAAACCGCTGCCCACCGGCGCGGAACTGGGCACGGAATTGCCGCCGCAGCTTGAAGCGCTCATCCACCACATGGCGGAAAGAGACCCCGATAAACGTTACCAAACGTATGACGACCTGCTTGGCGATTTGCGATTGGTGAAACAAGGCTTCCAGCCGGTGATTGCCCCGGCCTACCAGCGCCCGCAGTCAAGGGAATGGAAAATGAAAATGATTGCGGCGATTTCCATTCTCGCCGCCGTTGTCCTCGCCGTCGGCGCCTTGTTCGCCACGAGGTTTATCAAACATCCCGCAGCGCAACAACCCTCCACGAACAACCTGCCGCCCGGCGCCAATGGGCCGTTCCCCCAATGGACGGGCAACTTTGGCGGACAACCGCGTTTTGGACAGGGACAATATCCGAGGCAGGGCTTCTCCGGTTCCGGGCGTTTCCCGATGCCGATGTGGCCGCCCTATTCACCGCAGCAGGAAGGTCTGGCGTCCGGGGGCAGCGTCACCAACATGCTGGCGGCGGCCGATGATTATGCCACGAAAAATCCGACCAACTACGTGTTCGTTCTCGGCCGTTACCGCATGATTTTACAGCAGAACTTGTTTACCCCGCAGGCGCCCGCGATTCGAACGAGGATCGATAAATGGACGGCGGCGCAGAACGATGCGGCCACCCAGGCCATTGCGCAGTACGAAATCAAAATGCGCGCGGCCCTGACCAACGGCGGTCCGCAGGCGGCCTACGACGCATGGAAGGATTTCCCGGTAAATCTGCGCTCGCGCGAGGCGGATTCGCAGATCATGAACATTTTAGAGCAGACCCTGCCTCCCGGTTTTCAGCCGGCCGGGCAAATGGGTCCCAACGGGCAGCCTTAAGCCGTAACGCCGCGATTGAAGAAGAATTTAACCACGGATAAACACCGATGGACACGGATTAAAAACAAAGACTTTGACGCCCATTGCGCCTATTTTCGAGAATTCAAGGGGCAGTTAGATACCATGATGGGTTGAACGCGGCGCCATTCAGTGCCACGCTGGGAAAGTAGTTCAAACAATTGATCATCACATCTATGAAAGAATACATCCTCAAACCCATCACGACACCCGCAACCGTAACCCTGACTCCGAATCCTGACAAGCCCGCAGTGGCAAAGATCATTCCGCCCCGCCAGCCCTTGCCCACCGCCGTGATTGACCCCGGCAAACCCCTGCTCAAGCTCGGCCTGGACGTCCACCTCGAATTCATCATGGCCGTGGCCCAGAAAGACCACGCCAATCCGCACGCCCCGCGCAAGTTCACCCGCGACCAACTCGTGGTCCAGGTCCGCAAGTGGGCCGCCGAAGGTTTCCAGGTCTTCTGCGTGCAGGAAAGCTGCGGCTTCGGCTTTGTCCTCCACCGCGAACTGCTGGCCGCCGGCGCCCAAAGTTTTCTCATCACGCCCATCGCCCTGAACGGCAAGCGCAAGACCGACAAGCTCGATGCCCGCGCCCTGTGCCTGCGCCTGTCCCGCTGGCTCGACGGCAACCGCGACGAACTCGCCCCCATCCGCATCCCCAGTGAGCAGGAGCAGCGCCAGCGCGAAGGCACGCGGCGCCGGAAGTTTCTGGCCGGGGCCATCCGCAGCCTGGCCAATCGCGGACCCAGCCAGGTCTCCGAGTATTGTCATGCCCAACTGCCGCACCGCTGGTGGGGTCCGCGCAACTGGCAGAAACTCGCCTCGCTCGATCCGTGGGTGCTGGGCGTGCTCTCCAAGCTCCGCGATTTGATCGTGGAGATCGAAACGCAACTGGCCCAACTCGAATCCGAACTGCTCGCCCGCGTTAAAGATCAGGTCACGCCCAAGGGCCTGGGCGGCATGACGCTGGTGACGCTCGACGGCGAGGTGTGCGACTGGCGGCGCTTCAGCAACCGCAAACAGGTCGGCAGCTACACCGGATGCTGTCCGGGCGAACACAGTTCGGGCAATAAACGGCGCGTGGGCGGCATTGACCGGATGGGCAACGGGCGGGTGCGCGCCCTGCTGGTCGAAGCGGTGTGGCGCTTCCTGCAATGGCAGCCCCACTGGAAAGCGGCGGCAAAAATGAAAACCAAGCTGGGCGCGGGCACCGCCATGAAGAAGAAGACCGTCATCGCCCTGGCCCGCCAACTGGCCATTGACCTCTGGCGCTGGCGCACCGGCCGCTGCACGATGGAAGATCTCGGCTGGATACCCGCATAACCCTCCAACCCCGGATTTGATTTTGTCCCATCCCCGAGAACAGAGCGTGAGTCAATTTGCGACCGGGCGGTTCCTGCCCGCAGCCGGAGCTGGTGGGCGCAAGCCTTGCCCGTCGGTTAAAAGGGGCGGAACCCCCGGTCGCCGCAGTCACACAAGTATGACACCATGGGCGTTGGCCTTCGCGCCAACTGTCCGGATAGGAGCTGCTGCGTGGCGACATCGCCAGACATGCGTTCAAGCGGCGACACCGGTCGGCCATACTCGCGCGACGGACTCAGGGAAGAACACCTCCTCCACGGAGGGGAAAGGAAACGCTTGAAAGAGGTAATGAGTAACCAGAGCCTGGAGCCGTCCGGAAGCGATTACGAATTAGTAAGACCTCACCGCTTCGCGCACGACTCCGCTCCACTCCGTTGCGCTCCCCGTGACGAACCCCTCAACCAACATACTTTTACTCCAACCCGTCAATCCTATTGACAACCCTCATAGGGGCTCCGGCGACTTGTTAGGCGGAATCATCATGGTCACCTCTTCGGTATCCCAAAATAACGAGGGGTGCTTGCCAAATACCGCCGATAGCTATCGCCATGCTTCGCGGCCAAATATCGCTCCTCAAGCAAAATAGTCCAGTGGAGATAGAGAATGGTGACAACGAAGTAAATCAAGAACATGAAACTCCAGAATGAAGCTGACCAACCCATCAAGGTGAGACCGAGGATGAGGAGAATCCATCCAACATAGTTCGGGTTTCTTGAGTAACGGTAAAGCACTCCGGTTACAAGGCCGCGCTGGTGTGCGAATGAATAAAATGCAAATGCCGCGATTCCCAGTCCCAAGATATAAAACGCCAGGCCGACAAAGAAAACCGAACTGAATAGCATAGGGACGAAAAGGCTGATAATTAAACCTCCAAACAGCCAAAGCATCGCGCCGACAACCACTCCTTTGTGCTGGCGAAGCATTTCGGGGTCT
>JBKQUF010000121.1:0-4108 GCA_052140285.1 Limisphaerales bacterium
TAATGCACCGGAATATCACCAACGGGATTCGCCGCCGTTGAATCGGAACCCATTGGCCTCCGCCGTCGGGACGGCTACCACCACAACCTTACCCGCTGACTTGAGTTAAGTCAGACAGGCTGCTAGATTGAAATGTTTACCGCCATGCTGCCGGTCGAGGATCCATTTCTGAGCGAGTCGGTGGGGCAGGCGCAGTCATTTTTTATCGAAATACCCGCAAAATTCAACCGTTGGTTGCGCGATAACCGACGATCTGGCCGTCAGGCAGGCGCACGGCATTGGTTTGATTGAACTGATAGCTGCCGCTCCAATTGCCGGTAAGGCGCACGATGGTCATCTGTTTTGCTTCAACGGTCACTGGAATGGTCACAAATCCAAAGCCGTTGGCGCGGGCGAAGACCCGATAGCTCCCCACCGGCAGCGTAACGCGCAGAGGGTCCTGGAAAATGGTGCCCGAATCGTTGTGAACTTTTCGCAGCAGTTTTCCATCGGCGGAATAAATCCGATAATCGGAGTACTGAGGGCGGTCGGGGTCGCGGCTGTTGAAATCCGCGTTCACTTCGTATGCGGAATAAACCACCAATGATCCGGTGGCGGAATTCGCATTCACAATCGGCGATGGCGCGGGACCCACTGTGTCCAAAGCCAATCCGTGATTTGAGGAAGCGCAGCCGCTCAAGAGTGCGCCGGCCGCAACGAGAAGCATCGTCATAATTGATTTCATCGCTTCTTATTTGCCACAGCTCCATTTGTCTGGAAAGTTTCTGAATGAATTTTAATGAAGTGTTTGCGGGGTTTTAATAAATATCTGGTCTTATCTATATGTCAAACACCTGTGCCTATGAGAATTCTGCTGGTTGAAGACGAGAAAAAGGTCGCGGAGATCATTGAACGGGGCCTGAAGGCCGAGCGTTATGCCGTGGACGTCTGCCATAACGGTCGCGAAGGCTGGGAGATGGCCGCCGCCTATGAATACGACATCATTATCCTCGACCTCATGCTGCCGGAGATGAGCGGCACCGAGATTCTCGATAAAGTCCGCCGCAAAAATCAGAAAGTGCCCATCCTGATCCTGACCGCGCGCGATGCGATGAACGACAAGGTCAAAAATTTTGAATTGGGCGCGGATGATTACCTGACCAAGCCGTTTGCCTTTGCTGAACTGCTTTTGCGGGTGAAAGCGTTGCTTCGGCGCGGGCCGGTCAACCGTTCCAGCGTGCTGCGCGTCGGCGACCTGGAGATTGACCGCCTGTCGCAAAACGTGAGGCGCGCCGGAAAAAAAATCGAACTGACGGCCAAGGAATATGCGTTGCTGGAATATCTGGCCACCAACCCGGGCCGCGTCTTTTCGCGCACCATGATCATCGAGCACGTCTGGGACCAGAGCTTTCAGGGATTGACGAACATCGTGGATGTGTACGTCCGGCATTTGCGTGAAAAAGTGGATGACGCGCATTCGATGAAATTGCTGCGCACCGTCCGCGGCGTGGGGTACAGCTTGAGCGACGAGGTGGCGGCGTGAATTCGCGTTCCATCAGCTTTCGGCTTGTCGTCTGGTACGCTGGATTGCTGGCGGTAATCTTCTCCGCGCTCTTCGCGCTGCTCTATCTCAATGTGCGGCTCTTTCTCATCAACGACATGAGCCAGTCGCAGGTGCGCCGCGCTCAACAGGTCGCCAGCCTGCTGCTCGCGCAACCGGGACAGGCCGGGCAGATCGCCGCCGAAGCCAAAGAATGGTTCCAGCCGGAAGCCAACGACCGATTCATCCGCATCACCCGCGCAGACGGCACGGTGATTTATGTTTCGGGCGCTCCCACCGATGGCAGTTTTAACCCGCGTCAGGTTCGAGCAGTTGGCACTTCATCCGAAACGGACTTTTCCCGGCAGGTACAATTGCCCGGTAACGGGACTCTGATGGTGACCGCCCTGAAATACACTTCGCCGGACAACCAGGATTACCTCGTCGAATACGGGGCGCCGTTGGCTCCGGTCCAAACGATGTTGGATCGCCTCTTCCTACGCCTGGCACTGGGTTTGCCGTTCGCGATAATTTTGATGACGGCAGGGGGTTATTGGCTCATCCGCCGGGCGCTGGCGCCGGTCGAGCAGGTCACCCGCGCCGCCGAGCGCATTACGCAACATAATTTGGATGAGCGACTGCCCGTGTCCAACACCGGCGACGAATTGGAACGCCTGTCCATCTCGCTCAACCGGATGATCGTCCGCCTCAACGATGCCTTTCAAAACTCGAAGCGCTTCGTGGCCGATGCTTCGCACGAATTGCGGACGCCGCTGACCATTCTGCGCGGCGAATTGGAGACGATGGCGGAGGATCCCCGGCTGGGGCTGGAATGGCGCGAGCGTGCGGCCAGCCTGCTGGAAGAGACGGAACGGTTGAGCCGCATCGTGGAACAATTGTTCACGCTTTCGCGCCTGGACGCCGGTGAAGCCCAGACCGAATGGTCTGAATTCGACCTGGCGGAATTGGCGCGCTCCACCGCCGAGCAGATGAACCTGCTCGCCGAGGACAAAGGCATCTCCATCAGTTGTGCCGCCACCGAGCCTGTTTCCGTGGAAGGCGATCGTGCGCGGCTCAAACAGGTAGTCGTCAATCTCCTCGACAATGCCATCAAGTACACGCCGAAGAACGGCGTCATCCAGATGCGCATCCACGCAGCCAATGGCCACGCGGTCCTGGAGGTGGAGGACAACGGCATGGGCATCGCAGCGGATGCATTGCCGCATGTTTTCGAGCGCTTTTACCGCGTGGATCGAACCCGTTCCGGAGAATCCGAAGGCGCGGGTCTGGGATTGTCCATCGTCAAATCCATCGCCACAGCGCACGGTGCTGAAGTTGGCGTGACCAGTATCCCCAACGTCGGCACGCGATTCAGTGTAAAGCTGCCAGTGCATAACAATTAAAAATGAAATCGAAAATTCTCAAATCGGTACTTTATGGCGCGGCGGCCATTGTCGTTGGGCTTGGCGTGTTATTGATGACGCGCCATTCCAAAGCGCAGGCGTCTGGAACCGGCAATGCCAACCTGCCGGTCGTGACCGTGGCAAAAGTGATCCGGCAGGACCTTTCCAAAGAAGACACGGTGCCGGCGGAGTTCCGCCCCTACGTGGAGGCGGAACTACACGCGAAAGTCTCGGGTTATGTAAAGGATATGAACGTGGATTTCGGCGACAAAGTGACGGCGGGGGAACTGCTGGCCACCCTCGAAGTGCCCGAACTTCAGGACGATTTGACCAATGCGATGGCGACGGAAGAGAAAACGGAGTCGGATTATACCAATGCCAATTTGATTTATACGCGGTTGCTGGAGGTCAACCAGCAACATCCCAACCTCGTCGCGCAACAGGACCTCGACACCGCGCAAGCCAACGACCTGGCCGCCGGCGCCGCCATCGCCGCCGCCAGGGCCAATGTGGAAAAATACCAGACGATGGTCAGTTACACGCGGATCACCGCGCCGTTTGATGGCGTGGTCACCCGGCGCTATGCCGATCCGGGCGCGCTCATCCAGGCCGGCACGTCGTCTGACACGCAATCGCTTCCGCTGGTGCGCGTTTCGGACAATTACTGTTTGCGCCTCGATTTTCCGGTGGACGTGGATTACGTGCAGGACATCCACGTGGGCGACCCGGTACAGGTGCAGGTCAGTTCGCTCGAAAACAAGACCTTCACCGGCATCATCACCCGATTTACGCGGGACGTGGATGATAAAACGCGGCAGATGATGACCGAGATTGAAGTGCCGAACACAAATCTGGAATTGGTGCCCGGCATGTATGCCTACGTGAATTTGCAGGTTGAAAAGAAGCCGCAGGCATTAACCGTTCCCACCGAGGCCATTATGGCCGGCACGCCCCCCACCGTTTACGTCGTCAACAGCGATAATGAACTCGAACGGCGCGCCGTGACTTTGGGATTGGAAATGCCGGACCAAGATGAAGTGGTTTCAGGCCTCCATGAAGGCGATCTGGTGGTCGTCGGCAATCCCTCAGGATTGCAGGCCGGCCAGAAAGTCCAGCCAGAGCCGGTCCAACTTTCCATGAGCGATAAGGGGCAAAATTGATGAAAGCGTTAAGTCCCACATTGGTG
>JBKQUF010000122.1:0-3636 GCA_052140285.1 Limisphaerales bacterium
CCTGCGCGAGCGCGGCGTGACGTTGATTTCCGCCGGTCTCGACGAAGTGCCAATGGCCTACAAAAACATCCGCGAAGTGATGGCGGCGCAAAACGATTTGGTCACGGTGCTCGGCCAGTTTGATCCCAAGCTGGTAAAAATGGCGCCGAGTGGCGAGCGACCGGAAGATTAGAGTATTTTCCTGCATCCTGTAGCCATGCCGGATGCAACGCGCCAGCCCCGACCGGCCTTGACGAGGCAAAAGGGTATGCCGAACTTTGCCGGATCGTCGGGGAATGGATTGAAATTCTGAAAATGGACGGGCGCGAACCGCCCGAACCGCTGGCCGCAAAAAATTCAGCGGCAGATTTGTGTTGCGCGTTGAGCCGGCATTGCATCGCCGGCTGGCGGCCAAAGCCCTTGCAAAGGCTCCCCAGCGCCAAAGGCGCTTCCTTGGGCCGGCAAATCCCGCACACTCGCCGCGGTACCGGCCGCACAGGAGTGTTCTGTTCCCGGCCCCAACGACGCATGTCAATTCAGCCGGGCAAACCCCCTGGGATTGCCCTCAAAATAAACAACCCAGCTCTGAAAGGGTATTTCAATTTCGGCTGGCGGGATGCGCCGGCGATGGTCCCGTTTTGGATGGTCTTTTTTGGGCCATGTCCCCAGTACTGGTGACTTTGCGGATTGGGCCGATGTGCTATCCTTATTGCGTTGTTGATAGTGCCAATTCTCAAAATTTAAAGAGGCCGGAGTAGTGACCCGGCCTTTTTTTATTTCCCCAACAACGTCCCGCGCCGCGAATCCTCAGCATTTAAGCCCTTATTTTCCGCCCTGCCTGACCTGTTCCTTTTTGTCCGCCAACTCGTTTTGCAATTTCTTGCGGTCGAGGACCAATTGTTCGCGCAGCATTTTCTTCTTTTCATAATCGCCATCCTCCTTGGCGATTTCCGCGTTCAGGGCAATCTCGCGCTCGGCAATTTTTGCGGCGTACCGGGAGTCCAATTCCGCCAATTCCTTCTTCTGCGCCCCGCTAAGTTTTGTGTGGGGTGCGGTTTTGTTCAGGCGTTCCATCGCGATTTCGTAGGCAGTTTTCATAAATTCAATGTCGTTCAAGCCCCGGGAGACTTCTTTTTCCAGGGCTGGCTCGGAAATTTCATCGGGGCCGGCGTCGATTTGGCCATTTCCAATTCCGGATTGGCTGGGGTCGCCGGCGCCTGTTTGGCTTGCGCGCGCCAGGATTCAATCCTGGCCTGCAACCCATGCTGCTCGGCCTTCACCTTGTCGCCCGCCTTCATGTAAAACAGCGAAAGGTTCGTATGCACAAGCTGTTCCTTGGGCCGCAATTGCTCCGCCTTGTGCCCCTCGGCAATGGCGGTGGCGTAATCGCCCTGGCGATAATATGCCATGCCCAGCGCCAGTTGTGCGTCGAAATGTTCCGGCTCGCGCGCCAGCAGGTTTTTTAGCTTGCCGATGGCGCGGTCAAAGTCGCCGCGGCTGAAATCGAACATCGCGTCATCATATTCCTCGTTCATGGTCCACCCCACGCTAGGCGCGATGATGGCCCGGCGCAAGCCCGCATCGTCAGAGGCTTGTGGCCCAACTCAAATCCCGATATGACGGGCGGTTGTTTTGTTTCCAGCGAGGGCGCTGGAAACTGCGCCCGGGGCGGGCGCGCTCCCCAGATTCAACTCAGACCAACTGCTTGCGGATGGCCAGCAATTCCCGGTGGCGCTCCTTGCTGACTTCGGGGTAGGACAATTTCAGGTCCTTGAGCGTGTCGAGAACGATCTGGGAAATGATCAGGCGCGCATTCTTTTTGTCGTCGGCGGGCACCACAAACCACGGCGCGTCTTCGGTGCTGGTGGCGCGGAGGCATTCCTCGTAGGCGGCCTGGTATTCGTTCCAAAACCCGCGTTCCGCCAGGTCCGACTGGCTGAACTTCCAGTTCTTGGACGGGTCATCAATGCGGGCAAGGAAGCGTTTCCGCTGTTCATCCTTGGAGAGATGGAGGAAGAATTTAACGACGCGCGTGCTGTTGCGATAAAGATGCTTCTCAAATTCGGTGATGGAGTGGTACCGGTGTTCCCAAAATTTCTTGTCGTCGGGCGATTTTTCCGGCAATTCCTCCGCCTGCAAAATTTCCTTGTGGACCCGCACGATGAGCACCTCCTCGTAATAGGAGCGGTTGAAAATGCCGATGCGTCCGCGCTCGGGGAGCGCGCGGCTGGTGCGCCAGAGGAAGTCATGCGCCAGTTCCGCGGCGCTGGGTTGTTTGAAGCTGAAGACCTGGCAACCCTGCGGGTTGACGCCGGACATGACATGCTTGATGGCGCCGTCCTTGCCGGCGGCGTCCATGGCCTGGAAGATCAGCAACAGCGCGTACCGGTTATTGGCGTAGAGCATTCCCTGCCGGCGGCTCAATTCCTTGATGTGCCCGGCGAGGACGTCCTTGTATTCCTCATCGGACTGGTAGAACGGTTTGATTCGGGTGGGCCATTTTTTGAGCCGCACCTTTTCGTTTTCGGAGACGCGGAACTTTTTCGTTTCGATTTTCATGGTTCATCAATTGATCTTGACCGGACCGGCCCCGGCCTCAGCCGTTGTAAAACAAGCCGGTTGCCGCCTTCATTGTCCCGGTCGGTGATGCCGGGAATTAGGCTTGACGGCAATGTCATAAAAACATATCTTTTTGTTCAAGAATGGTAAAGTCTGCTGGTTTGACCAGCGCGCAAAGTCGGAGATGCACTCTTCCGGCTTTTTTATTCGTCGCGTGCTGTCGCAGCGGACACCAAGTGAGCTATGAACGCAGATTTTTTGGCAGTTTTGGAGTTCTGGGAGCGCGAAAAAGGCATCAGCCGTGATGTCTTGGTTGGCGCTGTCCAGGACGCGTTGCTGTCCGCCGCCAAGAAAGCGGTGGGACCGGCCCGGGAAATGCGTGTGGAAATTGACCAAAAAAATGGCGACATCAGGGCCTTTGCCAAACTGGTCGTCACGGAGAAGGTCATTTCCAAGCACGACCAAATTTCCGTGTTCGACGCGCGCCGCATCAAAGACGGCGCCAACGTGGGCGACGAAATCGAAAAGGAAGTCACCCCCGCCGGGTTCGGACGGATCGCCTCCCAGTATGCCAAGCAGGCCCTGATGCAAAAAATCCGCCAGGCCGAAAAATCCCTGATTTTCACAGAATTCAAGGACCGCGTCGGCGACATCGTCAGCGGCACCGTGCGGCGGTTCGAGCGTTCGGACGTGGTGCTGGATTTGGGCAAATACGAGGCCTTGCTGCCAAATCGCGAACGCGTTCCCACCGAGGAATATCAGGTGGGCGAACGCATTCGTTGCTACGTCAAGGCGGTGGAAGAGGGCGCGCACGGACCGGAGATCATCCTTTCCCGCGCCGATCCGCGCTTCATCATCAAGTTGTTTCAAGTGGAAGTGTCGGAAATCAACGACGGCACGATTGAGATCAAGGGGATCGCCCGCGAGCCGGGTTTCCGCACCAAGATGGCGGTTTATTCCCGCGACCCGAAAGTGGACCCGGTCGGCGCCTGCGTGGGCATGCGCGGCCAGCGCGTCAAGAACATCGTCCGCGAGCTGAACAATGAAAAAGTGGATGTGATTCCCAGGTCGTCGGACATCCGGGCGTTTGTCACCAAG
>JBKQUF010000123.1:0-32600 GCA_052140285.1 Limisphaerales bacterium
CGTGGTCCGATTGCATCGGCCAACACCGGGCTGATTGCCATTACACCTTCAGCGTATTTGAATTCGCGTTCGCGTGGTTGGTGTATTTCGCGGTTCACCTCATCCGGCCTGCGGCCACCTTCTCCCCAGCGCGGAGAAGGAATTTTTTCCTTCATTTCGCGCGGAAAACTTTTAATCCTTGGGCATGGATTCAAAACTGATTCTCGAAGCGGCGCGCGGGACGCTGGACGGCACACTGTCGTTCCCCGAGGTTGTCGGCAAATTGCTCGCGGCGGGGGTGGAATATTATCATGTGGATTATGTCGGGCTGCGCAAACGGTTTTACAGCGCGGACGGCGAGATGGTGGCCACATCCATCAATTACGAGGGCCTGCCGCCCGTCGCCCCAGAGTTCGATGCCGCCGCGTTGCGCGCCAACATCCAAGACAGCCAGCGCAATGGGCAGAAGTATCGCGAGTTCACGCATCGCGCGATGGCGGGCGGTGTGCAGGGTTACATCGCCTTTCTGCGCGGCAAGCGCATCACCTACTGGGGTCGCACCGGTGACCAGCACACGGAATGGTTTCCGGGTGTGGGTCACGGGATTTCGCATGACGATTCACTTCACGATGCGAAACGCAAACTGGCCCTCGTTTATATCGGAATGGCGACAGATAAATTCTCCGACGCGGACACCGAGATTTTTTCCCTGCTCTCCAAGGAGCGTGCGTTGAAGGATGAAATTGAACGGGCGCAAAAAAACAATTGAGCGCTAATTTTCCGGCAACTCGGGCCGGAATGGGCGGTTTATTTGAGCAGGGATGAATGTTGCTTCAGCCACCGCTCCGCAGTTTTGTAATCGGGGCAGGCACGCTCAACCTCACGCCAGAACCGCGATGAATGGTTCATTTCCCGCAGGTGCATGATCTCGTGAATCAAAATGTAATCTCGCACGAAAGGTGGAGTTTGGATGAGCCGCCAATTCAGGGAAATCGTCCGGCGCACGGGCAATTGATGCAATGCTGCGTATTCAAGCACTCTTGGCGGCAGTTCCTTCGCCGCCAAACGCCAGAGATGTCGTTCAATGGCCGGACGTAAATCCGCGCCGTGGCCGGTCACTTTAACGGCCTCGCTGGCGAATCGAATCATGCCGCTTTCTCCGTTCACGCCAGCCTCAAGCTTAATCATCTCTCCACGAAAGAGAATCTCCGTTCCGATTAGCCATTGCTTCGGCTTGAGCGGCTGTGCCGAGAGCCTTTCCAGTTGCCGGGCAAGCCATTCTGTATGCCGCTCTGCGAACCGTCGCCCCTCGATAACCGAACCACGTCCGGGGATGGTTAATCGCACCAAGCCATCGGGATGTAGCCGGAGCAGGTAACGCCGCGCCCGGTGATTGCGAATCACGGCCAGCGGAATCTGGCGTCCGCGCACCGTCAGAAAGTTTTCAACCGCGTCTGGCTTGTTCCGTTTCAGAATAAAATCGAACATCATTTGACGAGTAAAAGAAATGCTGGACGCTTTGCAATAAATTCTACGAGGGCATTCGTGATAATTATTTGACGAATGAAAATCGAAACGTGCGTTACCGTGAACAACCTGTTTCTCCCTTCATGACATTGGCTAACGGTCGGTCCGTTTGCGTCTGGATAATATTGCGTGAAAAGCACACCCATTTCCATGCCAAAAACAGCGGCAAAATACATGATTTGCTCTTGAGTTGCGGCAGCGGCAAGCCACGATGAAAAACTCCAAGCTGGTGAATGTAAAAAAACGAGCCGCTAATTCGTTTAAAATCGGATTCGGCCAGCCTTTCCCCCCCAATAGTCTATTATTTGTGAAGTGCATAATCCCGGATACTTTCTGAAATTTTTGCCGCTTTGACACTTCGGATTCTTTCCTTATGTTTGGGCATGAATTGCATCGTCACCGCCGGACCAACCTTTGAGCCGTTGGATGACGTCCGGCGATTGGCGAATTTTTCCACCGGACGCCTGGGCACCGAACTGGCCAACTTCCTGGCGGCGCGCGGGCACAAGGTGATTTTGCTGATCGGCGAGATGGCCACCTTTCCCGGCGAACGCAAGGCGCAACGGGTCGAATCGTTTTCGACCACCGCCGATTTGCTCGAAAAATTCAAAGTGCTTTCCGCGAAAAAGGCGGACGCCATTTTCCATGCCGCTGCGGTGAGCGATTTTACCGTGGGAAGGATTTTTGAGCCGAACGAGGCCGGGAAGCTCACCGAAATTCGCGGCGCGAAAAAAATTTCATCCCGGCGGGGAAAGCTGCTGGCGGAATTGCTGCCCACCCCCAAAATCATCTCCGAGCTGCGAACTCTTTTTCCCAAAACCAGGATCGCCGGATGGAAATTCGAGGCGGACGGCGGGCGCGCCGACGCCCTGGCCGCCGGGCGAAAGCAAATTGTGGATTGCAGCACGGACCTCTGCGTCGTAAACGGCCCGGCCTACGGCGACGGCTTTGGTTTGGTCCGAAAAACGGGCCAGCCCTCGCACCTGCCCAATCCTCCGCAATTGTTTGACGCTTTGGAAAAGTTTCTGCGGGAATAGACCGTTTTTCCCGTTGAAGCGGGGCGGGGCGGATTGTATCGTCGGCGCGATGCCGGTGACGGAAACCAAAATCCTGCCGATCAAAAATTCGGTGGCCACGCTTTGGGGCGTTGGCGGCGAACGCGCGGGCCAGTTGGCCCGGCTGGAAATTTTTACGATTGAGGATTTGCTGCTGCACCGGCCCCGGCGTTATGAGGACCGCCGGCATTTCAAAAAAATTTCCGAACTCACCAGGGCGGAACCGGGCACAGTCCGCGGCACGATTGTCGCCCTCGGACTGACCCGCTTTCGCGGCGGCAGCCGTTCGGTCTTTGAGATAATCCTGGACGACGGCTCGGCGCGGTTGCATTGCCGATGGTGGAACCTGCCGTTCATGCAGAATTATTTTGAGCAGGGCGACGAGGTGTTCGTGCATGGCAAGCTCTCCGAAACCAAGCCGCGGACGATGGACCATCCCGAAAGCGAGGTGATCGAGGATGGGGAGGAAAATTTCATCCACATCAATCGACTCGTTCCCATCTATCCGCTGACCGAGGGACTGCCGCAGCGCTGGCTGCGCAGTTTGACATGGCGGACCCTGAACAGTTTTGAACCGCAAATTTCCGAACCCCGCCCATCCCCCGATTTGAAACTCTTCCCGGCCCGCGCCAACGCGATTCACATGATTCATTTTCCCGAAGAGGAAGCAGATGTAACGATTGCCCGGCGGCGGCTGGCGCTGGACGAGTTCATTGGCTTGCAATTGCAAATACAGTCGCGGCGAAGGAAGTTTGAGGCCAGCGCGCGGGGATTGCCGTGCCGGGGCGACAACCGGATGATGAAACCGTTTCTCGGCGTCCTGGGTTTCAAATTGACGGAATCGCAAACCAAAGTGCTCCGCGAAATCCGGGCGGACATGGGCGGAGCACACCCGATGCGGTTGTTGTTGCAAGGCGACGTTGGGTCGGGAAAAACCGTGGTGGCCGCCTGCGCCGCCCTGATGGCCATTGAAAGCGGCTTTAACGTTGCGCTCATGGCGCCCACGGAAATCCTGGCTGAACAACACTTCCGCAATTTTAAAAATTGGTTTGAGCCGCTGGGCATTTCGGTTGAGTTGCAAACCGGAAATAGAAAGACTTCCGCAACGAGTGCAAACCCAGTCACTCGTCACTTGTCACCTGTCACCCTCTTTGTCGGGACACATGCCCTGTTCACGGAGGGCTTTCTACTACCCAAGCTGGGCTTGGTCATCATTGACGAACAGCATAAATTCGGCGTGGCCCAGCGCGAACAACTCGTCCGCAAGGGCGATTACCCGCATCTGCTGGTGATGACCGCAACGCCAATCCCGCGCACGCTGGGCCTGACGCTGTACGGCGACCTGGACGTGGCGACGATTGACGAGATGCCCGCTGGGCGCGGTCGGATCAAAACCTTTCTCCGGGAAACAGGGAAATTGCCGAAAGTTTATGAATTCATCCGCGAAAAAATTTCCGCCGGCCGCCAATGCTTCATTGTTTATCCGCGCGTGGAAGATTCCAAGGAAGTGAAGGCGGTGACGGCGGAATTCGAGAATTTGAAAAAAATCTTCGCGCCGTGCCGCGTCGGGCTGTTGCATGGACGGCTGAAAGGCCCTGAAAAGGAGGAGGTGATGTCCGGCTTTCGCGCCAACCAAATCCAGGTCCTGCTTTCCACCTCGTTGATCGAAGTGGGGGTGGACGTCCCCAACGCGACCCTGATGCTGGTGGAAAACGCCGAGCAATTCGGATTGGCGCAACTCCACCAATTGCGCGGACGCATCGGCCGCGGCGCGCACGAAAGTTATTGCATTTTGGTGTCCAACGCGAAAAACCCGGAAGCGCGCGAGCGGTTAAAAATCCTGGAGGAAACGACCGACGGCTTCAAAATCGCCGAGATGGATTTGAAATTGCGCGGGCCGGGCGAATTGCTCGGGCGGGAGCAGAGCGGCGCGCCGAAATTCCGGTTCGGCGATCTGGCGGGGGACCTGGATTTGATCCGGCTGGCGCGACAGTTGGTTCAATCCAAAATGTGAGGCCGCGTCCGACAAGCAAAAACCCATGACCAATTTTTCTGACTGCACCACCCCTTCATTCGTCATTATGATTTAGTCATTAGTCGTTCGCTATCGGCCATTGGCTATTGGTTATTGGCTATTAGATGTTGGATGTTAGATGTTGGATGTTAGATGTTGGATGTTGGATGTTGGATGTTGAATGTTGAATGTTGAATGTTGGATGTTGAATGTTGAATGTTGAATGTTGGATGTTGGATGTTGAATGTTGGATGTTGGATGTTTTTCCCCTTCCACTTTTCCATTTCAGATTTCTGCTTTCTGCTTTCTGCTTTTTATTACATTACACTTCGTCCGTTTTTTGCTTAACTCGCCTGGATGCAACCGAAATTTCAGACGGGGAGCGCGACCGTCCCGGTCGCCGTTCGAGGCGTCCCCGCCTCGAACCCTTCCGGCGTTGCGAACAACCCGCGCGGCGCATGCTCCCTCAATGACCCCAAACGGCATTTTGTTAAGCGTTTTCGCTGTTTTTCCCCCGGCGCAACGAATCTTTTATGGCGTTTTATGGCGTTTTTAGGCGAGTCCTTCTGCCACCCGGCGCCGCCAATCTCTTTTGCGCGAATTTGCGTGAATTTGCGCGTTTTTGCGCGACGCGTTTTAACGTCATGATCCAAAAAACAAATGAGCCGTAAACGAACCCATGGCGATAGCCCAACGGGCCTGTCTTGGCGCGCTGATCGGATTGTTGCCCGGCTTTTGCCTTTCATTTTTCCCCGCGCCAGTGTTCAATCTTCCGCCATTTGATATGCCCAAGCGCACTGACATTCACAGCGTCCTCATCATCGGGGCCGGCCCGATTATCATCGGCCAGGCCTGTGAGTTCGATTATTCCGGCACGCAGGCGTGCAAAGCCCTGAGGGAGGAGGGCTACCGCGTCATTCTCATCAACTCCAATCCGGCCACCATCATGACCGACCCGGAGTTCGCCGACCGCACCTACATTGAGCCGATCACGCCCGAATGCGTGGAGAAAATCATTGTGCGCGAGAAGGACGAGATGAACAAGCTCGGGGCCAAAGGCAAACTGGTGCTGCTCCCGACGCTCGGCGGGCAGACCGCGCTCAACACCGCGATGGCGTTGCACCGAAACGGCGCCCTGGACCGGCACGGCATTGAAATGATCGGCGCCAAGCCCGAGGCCATCCATCGCGGCGAAGACCGCGAAGCCTTCAAGCAACTGATGCTCTCCATCGGGCTGGACGTGCCGATTTCCGGCACGGCCCATAATTTGGATGAAGCCCGCGCGGTGGCCGACCGGATTGGGCGTTTTCCGCTCATCATCCGGCCTGCCTTTACCCTGGGCGGCACCGGCGGCGGCATCGGTTACAATCGCGATGAATTCGAGGAAATCGCCAAGCGCGGCATGGAACTTTCCCCCGTGAACGAAATCCTGATCGAAGAATCGCTGCTGGGCTGGAAGGAATACGAAATGGAAGTGATGCGCGACAACGCCGACAACTGCGTCATCTTCTGCTCCATCGAGAATTTTGATCCGATGGGTGTGCATACGGGCGACAGCATTACCGTGGCGCCCATCCAGACGTTGACCGACAAGGAATACCAGATCATGCGTGACGCGAGTTTTGCCGTCATCCGCGCGGTGGGGGTGGAGACCGGCGGTTCAAACATTCAGTTCGGCGTCAACCCGGACAATGGCCGCATGGTGATCATCGAAATGAACCCGCGCGTGAGCCGCAGTTCGGCGCTGGCCTCGAAGGCGACGGGATTTCCCATCGCCAAGATCGCCGCCAAACTCGCCGTTGGCTACCTGCTCGATGAAATCAGGAACGACATCACCCGTGAAACCCCGGCCAGTTTCGAGCCGACGATTGATTACGTGGTGACGAAGATTCCCCGCTTTGCCTTCGAGAAATTTCCGCAGGCCGACCCGACGCTCACCACGCAAATGAAAAGCGTCGGCGAAGCGATGGCCATCGGCCGCACCTTCAAGGAAAGCCTGCAAAAATGCCTGCGCTCATTGGAGATTGGCCGCAGCGGCCTGGGCGGCGACGGCAAACCCTGGCGGATTGGAACCGAAATCCATGGGGACCGCGACATTCTCCCGCGCGATGTCATCAACCGGAAACTGAGCGTGCCCAACGCCGAGCGCATTTTCTTCATCCGCCACGCCCTCCGCGCCGGGTTCAGCATCGACGAGATTTTCAATCTGACCAAAATTGACCGCTGGTTTCTGGTGCAGATCAAAGAGATTGTTGATTTCGAGGAAGAGCTGGCCGGCGTAAAAAATTGATGGCGGACGGCGCGAATTAGAACTTTTACTGAAAATAAATTGATGTTCTTATCAGTAATTCTTCTCGTCCAGCGCTGCTCCTTTCGCGGCAAAAAATGCCTGAATTCGGCCATTTAGGCAAAAAATGACCTACATCCGCCAATAATCGCGAAGCTGGCTTCCAAGTCCGGGGTCATTGTTGACCTGTGACTATTGCCGGTGACATACAACAGCAGCCGAAACAGCATCATGAGCCTGGCCCAAAGTATGCAGGTTCGGCGTTTGGCTGTCCTCGAGAGTTTTTAGGGAATCGATTCGTCTATGCGGTTATTTCCTCCCGCGCCCGCGGTTTGTCCATCGGGGTCAACATGAACCCGGACAGGATGTGCAGCTTTGATTGCGAATACTGCGAGGTAAACCGGATTGCGCCTTCCCTGGAAAAGAAATTGGACCTGGACGTGATGGCCAAGGAACTGCAACGGACCCTGGCCCTGGCGCATTCCGGCGAACTGAAGAAAATGCAATACTACCGGCATTTGCCACCGGAGTTATTGAAATTGCGGCATGTGGCCTTGAGCGGGGATGGCGAACCGACCTTGTGTCCGCATTTTCTCGATGTGTTGCGGGAAGTGGCCCATGTGCGGGCACTCCGGCAATTTCCATTTTTCAAATTCGTTCTCATTACCAACGCCGCCGGCCTCGACCTGCCAAACGTGCAGGACGGTCTGAAGATGTTCACCAACGAGGATGAAATCTGGGCCAAGCTCGATGCCGGCACCCAGGAGCGCATGGACGTCGTCAACCACCCGCAGGCTGGTTTCACGCTGGAAAAAGTATTGGCCAACATCCTGCTCGTGGCGCGGCAACGCCCCGTGATCATCCAGAGCCTTTTCCCGCTGATAAACGACGAAGAACCCGGCTCCGAGGAAGTGGAGCAATACGCGCAGCGATTGCGCCAACTCAAGAAGAACGGCGCGCAAATTCCATTGGTCCAGATTTATTCCGCCACCCGTCCCACGGCGCGGTCCACCTGCCGTCATTTGCCGTTAAAAGCCTTGTCGCTTATCGCGCGGCGGGTGCGGGAAGTAAGCGGATTGCCGACCGAAGTCTATTGATTTATGCCGATCAGCATCGAAGTCCTGGCCGCGCAACCCTTCCTGAAAGGACTTTCCTCGCAGCACCTCCACATTCTCGGAGAAGACGCCCTGCCGGTGGAATTTCGGGCCGGAGACGTGATTTTTAAAGAGGGCGAACCGGCCAACCGGTTTTATTTGATCCGGAGCGGCGAGGTGGCGTTGGAATCGGCCACGGACGGGGAACACGAACCGATCTTGATTGAAACCGTCGGCGTCGGAAGCGCGGTGGGCTGGTCGTGGTTATTTCCGCCGTACTATTGGCATTTTAGCGTCCGCGCGACCACGCCCGTTAGGGCCATCTTCTTTTACGGCACGCGTTTGCGCGAGCAATGCGAGAAGAACCATGAGCTTGGCTACGAACTGATGAGCCGGATGAACGAAGTGCTGGTTGAACGGCTGCAGGCCACCCGCCGGCAATTGTGCGGGCGGAACCTGGCCCTGCCAACGGCCGCCTGAGCCGGTGAAAATCATTGAGCGGCAACGGTTTGCATCCGCAAGCACGGCCTCGAAAAGACTTTTTTTCTTAGCAACGTACCTATGAAAGACTAAGAAATTCTCTTAGTGCTACTAGGTGTTGCATCCTCATTACAATCAGGCTGGCTCCCAATTGTTGGAGTGGCACTCTTCCCCTATTTTGCTCTCAACACAGCAAATTAAGCTGTGGAAAGAGAAAGACAATTTATGGCAAAACATTTGATCGAAGCGTTGGTGGGTTCGAAAATCTACCATGACTATGAACGCGCGTTCAGTGAGGCAACCGGGTTGCCGGTTTCCCTGCGCTCTGTCGAATCCTGGCAGTTGCCGCACCACGGCAAGCGCTTCGAGAACCCTTTTTGCGGAATGCTCGCCGAGAAAAGCCGTTCCTGCGCCGCCTGCCTCCAGATGCAGCAAAAGCTTTCCGAAACCGCCACCAACCAGCCGCAAACGGTGACCTGCCTCGCCGGGTTGTGCGATATTGCCATCCCCGTCCGCATGGGAGACCAACTGGTCGGCTTTCTAACCACCGGCCAGGTTTTCAACAAAAAGCCGACGGAAGCCCAATTCGGACGCACCATGAAGCTGCTGACGGAATGGGGCGTGGGAGCGAAGGAAGAAGATGTGCGCAGAGCGTATTTTGACACCCGGGTTTTGTCGTCCAAGCAGCACAGTTCCATTGTCAAGTTGCTGTCGATTTTCGCGGAACACCTTTCGATGGTGAGCAATCAAATCGTGGTCCGTGAACAAAACGCCGAACCGCCGGTCATTACCCGGGCCAAACAGTTCATCACCGATCACCAGACAGAGGATCTTTCCCTGGAACAAGTGGCCCGCTCGGTCCACACCAGCAAATTTTATTTTTGCAAGATTTTCAAACGCGCGACGGGAATCAACTTCACGGATTACCTCTCCCGCGTGCGGACCGAGCGCGCCAAGAATTTGCTGCTCAATCCGAACCTGCGGGTGAGCGAAATCGCCTACGAAGTCGGTTTCCAATCGTTGACGCATTTCAACCGGATTTTTAAACGCATCCTCGGCCAATCGCCGACAGAGTACCGCAACCAATTGGTGCGGGCCTGATATTTAACGGCGCCCGGGGCGCCGTGATGGTCGGAAGGCCGGAACCGGAAATTGAATTCCGGCGGCGATAAAAATGGACGTGTCGCCGCGCCGGATTTTGTTATCCTCGCGGCAATGAATGATGATTCAGAGCTGTCGCCGGCTGAGTTGATTGATCTCGTCCGCGATTTGCAGGCAAAGGCCGTGATTGACGCCAATCAACAGGTCCAGCACACCGCCGCGCTCGAAGACAGCGCGGAACGGTTGCGCGCGATATTGCGAACGTCGGTCGAAGGCATCATCACCATCGATGAACGCGGCATTATTGAATCATTCAACCCCGCGGCGGAGGCCGTTTTCCAGTATCGCGCCGAGGAAGTCATCGGCCAAAACGTAAAATTGCTGATGCCCGAACCTTATCGCCACGAGCATGATGGTTATCTCAAAAATTATCATCGCACCGGTCATGCCAAGATCATCGGTATCGACCGGGAAGTGGCCGGCCGGCGCAAAGACGGCAGCGTCTTTCCGATGGAATTGTCCGTGAGCGAGATGCGCCTGTCCGCGCGGCGGATGTACGTGGGTTTTGTGCGCGATCTGACCGAGCGCAAAGAATCGGAAAAAGCCCTCGGCCATTACGCGGCGCTGGTGGAGTCTTCCGAAGACGCGATCATCGGCAAATCGCTGGACGGGATCATCACCAGTTGGAACCGGGGCGCGGAGTTGATTTTCGGTTATTCGCGCGCCGAAGCCGTCGGCAAACCCATTTTAATGCTGATTCCGGAAGAACGGAAGGACGAGGAGCCGGGAATCCTGGCGAGAATCCGGCGGGGTGAGGCGATTGAGCATTATGAAACCGTCCGCCATCGTAAAGACGGCAAACTGATTGATATTTCCGTGACCGTTTCACCCATTCGCGATCCGGATGGAAAGATCATCGGCGCTTCCAAAGTGGCGCGCGACATTTCGGTGCGGAAACAATTGGAAAAGGAAATCATCGAAATCAGCAATCGCGAGCAGCAACGCATTGGCCAGGATTTGCATGATGGACTCTGCCAGGAACTGGCGGGCATCCAGTTGATGTGCCAGGTCCTCCAACGGAAATTGGAATCAAAATCAAAGGCCGAGTCGAAACAAGCCGGCGCCATCGCCGAACATATCCGCGATGCGATCGGCCATACGCGGAAGCTCGCCCGCGGGCTTTCGCCGGTGGAATTGGAATTGAACGGCTTTGTGTCCGCGCTGCAGGAACTGGCCGCGCACGCGCGGGAATTATTTCATATCGAATGCCGGTTTGAGGCCGCCACCCCCGTTCCGATTCGCGACAATGTTGCCGCCACCCACCTGTACCGGATCGTCCAGGAGGGCATCAATAACGCCGTCAAGCACGGCCGGGCCAAACACGTCGTCATCTCCCTGAAACCGGACGGCGACGAAGTGATCCTGACCGTGAATGACGACGGGGCGGGATTTGGGACCGAATCCAAAACGAACGGGGGCATGGGATTGCATATCATGAAGTACCGCGCGGGCGTGGTGGGCGCGAATTTGAAAATAGAATCCGAACCCGGCCAGGGCACGACGATCGCCTGTGCTTTCCGAAAGAATTTATGAACAAGAAATCCGCGCCGCCGAAGAAGAAACGGATTTTGGTGGTGGATGACCATCCGATGATGCGGCAGGGGCTGGCCCAATTGGTGGGCGCGGAGCCTGATCTGGCAATTTGCGGCGAAGCGGCCAATGCCGAACAGGCCATCGACACGATTCGCGTTTCCAAACCGGATCTGGTGTTGGCGGACATTTCGCTGCCGGGCAAGAACGGGCTTGAACTGATCAAGGATTTCCAGGCCATCCAGCCCGAACTGCCGGTGCTGGTGATTTCCATGCATGACGAATCGCTGTACGCCGAACGGGTTCTGCGCGCCGGTGGCCGCGGCTATATCATGAAACAGGAAGGCGGCGAGAAATTAATGGCCGCCATCCGCCAGGTCCTCGACGGGAAAATTTACGTCAGCGAAAAAATGTCCGCCGGGATTTTGGAATCACTTTCCGGGCGCCGGGCGAATACCGAGACCGCCTCGGTGGAAATGTTGACGGACCGGGAATTTGAAGTGTTCCAACTCATTGGCCGGGGCAAAAGCTCCCGCGATATCGCCGAGCAACTTCATTTAAGCATCAAAACGATTGACGCTCATCGGACCAACATCAAAACCAAGCTTAAATTGAATTCCGCCGCCGAATTGGTCCGTTTTTCCGCCCGTTGGGCGGAAGCCCAGGCGCCCGGCGCTTCCAAATGATTTTTGCTCTTTTTAATATCACTTGAAAGGAGTACAAAGGGGCGTATGTTGAGGAAACCACATGGAATTGGGCAGGCACGGTCCCATGCGATTAATGAGTATGAATACACCGTTGCAAAAAACATGGAAACCAGAGACGAAGGCGGAGGAAGTTGGCCGCGACATTCCGAAAAATGCCGAAAACACCGCTCCGTTTGCGGAGAAAATCCAACATCGCGCCGAGACCATCACTCCGATGCTCCAGCAAATTCTGGAATATCGCCCCTCGCCTCATTGGGGAATCAGCGACTAAACGCGTTGATCATCGATTCGGGTGACGAAACATCCAAGGCCGCCCGCTTATGGATGTTCTAACCCTTTCGCGCATCCAGTTCGGGCTGACCATCGGGTTTCATTACATTTACCCGCCGTTGAGCATTGGCCTGGGGGTCATGCTCGTCATCATGGAGGCGGCGTGGCTTCGGACCCACAACGCCGTTTACCATCAAATGGCGAAGTTTTGGACCCATGTCTTCGCCCTCACTTTCGCGCTCGGCGTCGCCACCGGCATCGTGATGGAATTTGAATTCGGCACCAACTGGGCCACCTATTCGCGCTTCGTGGGCGATGTCTTTGGCAGCGCGCTGGCGGCTGAAGGTATTTTTGCGTTTTTCCTGGAATCAGGTTTTTTGGCGATTCTGCTCTTTGGCTGGGACAAGGTCAGCCGCAAAGTCCATTTCTTTTCCACCTGCATGGTCTGCCTGGGTGCCCATTTCAGCGCCGTATGGATTACGGTTGCCAATTCCTGGATGCAAACACCCGCCGGCTACCAAATTGTCACCCATGACGGGCATTCCCGCGCCGTGGTCACCAGTTTTTGGGCCATGGTAATGAGTCCATCCAGCGGCGACCGTCTGTTTCACACGCTGTGCGGGGCCTGGCAGGCCGGGGCATTTCTGGTGGTGAGCGTCTCCGCCTACTATTTGCTTAAAGGAAAATATGAAGATTTCGCCCGGCGCTCCCTGCGGATCGGATTGACGGTCGGGCTGGTCGCTTCCTTGCTTCAGGCATTCAGCGGGCATCTCAGCGGCCAGGAAGTGGCCAAATATCAACCGGCCAAGCTCGCGGCGTTTGAGGGCCTTTACCTCACCCAATCCAATGCGCCGCTGACGCTCATCGGCTACGTGGACGAACCGGACCAGAAAGTCGTTGGATTGCAGGCGCCCTACCTCCTGAGTTTTCTCGCGCATAACGATTTCCACGCCACGGTAACCGGCCTGGACGCTTTTCCGCCGGAAGACCGTCCGCCGGTGACCGCCTCTTTTATTTTCTTTCACGGAATGGTCGGCATCGGCTGCGCCCTGATTCTCCTGTCCGCCCTCGGCGCGCTTTTTTCGTGGCGCAAGGTGCTGGATCAAAAACGCTGGCTGCTCTGGGTCCTCGTTTTCTCCGTGCTCGGCCCGGAGCTGGCCAATCAACTCGGCTGGTTCGCCGCCGAAGTCGGGCGCCAACCCTGGATTGTTTACGGTGTGATGCGGACGCCTGCCGGCCTGTCTGCCATTCTCAAAGCCAACACTGTTCTGGCTTCGCTGATCCTTTTCACGTTCATTTATTTTCTATTGTTCGCCGTGTTCATCTATTTGCTCAATCATAAAATCCAGCACGGCCCGCATGACGATGATTTGCATCCCGCCGGCAAACTGGCCCTGCCTGAACCGCTCTCTCACGATCCTAAACCCGCGCCATGAAATTTGATCTCAACACCATCTGGTTCGTTTTGGTCGGCGTTCTGTTCACCGGTTACGCGATGCTGGACGGCTTCGACCTCGGCATCGGCGCATTGCATCTCTTCACGAAAAAGGACGAAGAACGCCGCATCATGCTCAATGCCATCGGCCCGGTCTGGGACGGCAACGAAGTCTGGCTCGTCACCGGCGGCGGCGCGTTGTTCGCCGCATTCCCCAATGCGTACGCCACGGTGTTCTCGGGCTTTTACCTCGCGTTTATGCTGTTGCTCTTTGCGCTGATTTTTCGCGGCGTGGCGATTGAATTTCGCAGCAAACAACCCATGCGCTGGTGGCGCCAGATGTGGGACATCGGCTTCGCCGGGGGCAGCGTGCTCTCCGCCCTGCTCATCGGCGTGGCCATGGGAAATATCGCGTTTGGCATCCCGATTGACGCCAACGGCGAATTTGCCGGCACCTTCCTTGGTTTGCTCACGCCCTATCCCCTCCTGATTGGCGTCACCACTGTGGCCCTATTCATGATGCACGGCGCGATCTACGGATTGATGAAGACGGAGGGCGAATTGCACGACAAACTGCGCCGCTGGGCCATGAACTCCATCATCTTTTTCGTCATTTGCGCCGCGATTACCACGATGGTTACGTTGCTGTATGTGCCGCACATGGCGGAGCGGGTGAAGGAACATCCCTGGTTCTTCAGCATCGCCCTCGCGAACATGCTGGCCATCGCCAATATACCCCGCGAATTTTATCATGGCCGCGACTGGTACGCGTTTCTGTCCTCCTGCGCCACGATGCTGACCCTGATGGTGTTGTTCGGCATCAACCAATATCCCTACATGGTTTTCAGCCAGCCAAATCCCGAAAACTCCCTGACCATTTACAACGCCGCTTCCACGCCAAAAACCCTGGGCGTGATGCTGGTGATCGCGTGCATCGGGGTTCCGGCGGTACTGGCTTATACCACGTGCATCTACTGGATATTCCGCGGCAAAGTGAAGATGGATCGGATGAGTTATTGAATCCGTGGCTAGGATTCCCTCGGGCGTTTCACCACCACCTCAATTTCCGCCTTGTTCTTGGCGATCATGTTGGCCGGGAGGATTCCCCGCCAAAAAACGTTGGGATAAATGATGGCGCCGCGGCCAATGATGCTGCCGGGGTTCAGGACCGCATTGCAGCCCACTTCCGCGCCGTCGCCGAGCATTGCGCCGAATTTCCGCAGGCCGGTGTCATGCGGCGCACCGTTCATTTCCACCGTGACATTGCCCGGCACCAGTTTGATATTGGAAACCTTCACGCCGGCCCCGAGATGCGATTTGTGGCCCAAAATTGAATCGCCGATGTAATTGAAATGCGGCGCCTGCGCGCCGTTGAACAACAGGGAGTTTTTCAATTCGGATGAATTCCCCACCACGCACCCGTCGCCAATGATGACGTTTTCGCGGAGGTAGGCATTGTGCCGGACCCGGCAATTGCGCCCGACGATGGCCGGGCCTTTGATCATTACCCCGTCCTCCAACACCGTGCCTTCGCCGATGAACACCTTGTCGCCGATGTAGGCGCGGCCTTCGCAGTGGTTGCGTAATTCCGGTTTCAGGTTGGCGGCGAGATAGCCTTCAATTTTTTTCAGTGCGTCCCAGGCAAAAGCGCAGCCGTCGAAAATTTTCGCATGCTCGCTCTGGCTTAAATCAAACAGGTCGGCGGGTTTGAACATGGGCGCAGATTAGAGGGAATCCCCGGTCGCGGCAAAGCCAAATGGCATCTCGCGGCTGCTGATTTGCCTGTCCTTACGCGAACCGCAGCCGGCTCAAGGCCGCGCGCAACTCGCGCGAACGCGGTGGCTTGCTGAGCACGGCGTCCACCTGGTCGGGCGCGTTTCCCTCTTCCTGCAGCAGCGCGCCCCAGCCGGTCAGCATCACAATCGGGGTCTGCGGCGATTCCTGTTTGATGGTCTTGGCCACCTGCCGGCCATCCATGTAGGGCATCCCCAAATCAGTGATCACCACGTCAAAAGGCCGCCCCCGGTCGCGCGCCAACCGGAACTGCTCCAGCCCGGATTGGCCGTTATCACTGCCCTCCACCTGGTGTCCGTCGCGTTCCAGCATTTCCTTGACGAGCTCGCGCAACAACGGTTCGTCGTCAATACACAGCACCCGCAACGGCTCAACCTCGCCGGGTTCAGTTTCGTCCTCCTGTTCGAGCGACAGCAGATCGCGCACCGGAAATGTGAGGCGGAACGTTGTGCCTTTGCCCGGCTCGCTTTGGATTTCAATTTCCCCCTGATGCCGTTGCAACACGCCGTACACCATGGCCAGGCCCAGGCCGGTGCCGCGCTTGCCTTTCGTCGAAAAGAACGGTTCCAGGCAACGCTTGCGGGTTTCCTCGCTCATGCCGGTCCCGGTATCGGCCACGTCCACCACCACCTGTTTGGCGCACCCGTTTGCGCCACCGGCCACATCGGTGCTTATGGTGATTTTTCCGCCCTGCGGCATCGCGTCCACGGCGTTCAGCACCAGGTTCGTCAACGCCTCGCGGATTTCACTTTCGATGCCGACCGTTTGCGGCACCTCCGGCGCCAGCCTCGTCTCCACTTCAATCGTAATGCCGTTGGATTGTGGGATGTCGCGCCAACGCGGACGAGTCATGTCCACCACCTGTTCGACCAAATGATTCAACCCTACCAACTGATACGACTCGTCGTCCTCGTGTTTGCGGTAAAACTCGCGCAACCGCGCGATGATATGCGCGATGTCCTTTCCGGCGGTGCCGATGTATTCCAAATATTTTTTCCCTTTTGGGGTCAAGCCAAATTCGCCTTTCATCAACAGTTCGGAGAAACCCACCACAGGCGAAAGCGCATTGTTCACATCGTGCGCGATGCCACTGGCCATCTGTCCGAGCGCTTTCAATCGCTCCTGTTGCAAAACCGTCGCCTGGGTGCGCCGCAATTCGTTATAGGCGTTCTCCAGGTCCCGGTACAACCTGGCCTGGTGCGCGGCCAGCGCCACGTGGTCGCTCAACATCCGCAGAAATTCACAGTCCCCGCTGCTGAAACCGTAAGTTTCCAACCGGGCGGAAATCAGGAGGCCGGAGAATTTTTCTTCCACCATCAGCGGTACCGCCACCACCGAGCGATAGCCCAGAACTGCCAGATTCTCGGAAAATTCCGAGGCCTCCTTGACCGTGTCGGACAGATAAGCCGCCTTTCCACTCTCGCAGTTTTGAAAATCCGTGTCCGCCAGCGCCAGTACGCTGCCTTCGCGCAAAACGAACTGGGTCGCCAGCAGTTTATTTTTGATGTGCAAGGCGGCGACACTCAGGTTTTTCGATTCGGAGTCGTACCAGGCAATCGCGCAGAGGTCCAGTCCGAGATGGTGTTCCAGTTCGTGCAAGACGACGTGGAAAATGCTTTCGGTGTCCTGGCGTTCGGAGATGGCGTGGGTGATCTGGTTGAGGAGGCTGATGCGAACGAATTGCTGGCGCAGGGCGGATTCCGTGCGTTGCCGCTCGGCGATTTCCGCGCTCAAGTCCTGGGTCCGTTCTTTGACGCGAGTTTCCAGTTCGTCATGCGCTTTTTGCAGCTCCTGGTCCCGCCGCTGAATCTGCGCGAGCATTTCGTTGAAATCGTCGATGAGCCGTCCCAATTCATCCTCGCCCTCCCTGGTAGCCCGCGCGGCGTAGTTCTTCTCCGACGCGATGCTTCGGGTGGTTTCAGCCAGATGAAAAATCGGCCGCGAAATGAACCGTTGCAGCCAGTCGGCCAAAAAAAGCGTGAACAACAACGAAACCATCGCGAGAAACAGAACGATCCCGGCAAATTTTTTGAATCGATCATTGATTTCGGTCAAATCCGATTCCACATACAAGGTTCCGACGAAATCAGATTGGGTATAGATTTTGCGGAAGACATCGAGGTGACTGGCCGTAAATCCGTGTCCTTCATCCTGCGCTGGAAGGACCTTGGTCCGTGGAAAGTCTGAGGAGCCATATTCGGCAAACAGTTTTCCATCTTTGTCGTAGAGGGCGGCGCCGACAATGTGTGGGATGTGCTGGAAAGCCCTGAGATCGTCCCCTCCCACGCCTCGATCAAGAAAATTTAACGCCGCGGCGCTGCGGTCGCCAAAGGCGTCTGCCAGCGCCGTGAGATCGCCCAGCATCTTGCCTCGGAACGTGTACCGGTCATAGGCGACCAATCCCGCCGACACCAGGAACAAGGCCGCCGTGACGGCGACCATGATGATGACGGTCAGCTTTCGTCTGATTGAAATATCTTGGAATCTGCGCACGCTTCCTTTGCACCTGTATGCAATGGCCCAAACCTAAAGCGTTTTCACCATAAACGCAAAGCCATTCCGCCGGGGAACTGTCAATGTGCCGGTATCGCCAGGTTCAACAGGTCCGAACTCATTTTCAATCCCGCCTCTTTAGTCGCCGGTTGGTTGATTTGGAAATGCACCGTCCGGTCCGGCAGAATCACGAAATTAATGATGCCCCCCGCGTCAATGAAACCATCCGACTCCCCGATGGTTAAAATGCTTTTTCCGCGCAAAATAGCGAGAATCTCATTGTAGTGACGCCGCTCCGATTTGCTGATGAAGAGTACCTGGCAATCCAGCGCGTCTCTCGCCGAGTGAAACGTTACGAACTCCAGCGGGCGACCGTTGATCTTCCTGCCGACGACCGCTTGTTTCAGATTGTCTCCAATAGCATTGTCGCCTAGTACGCCGATCACGTAGGGAGAATTTGCGTTGGTAAATGCCGAGGAAGGCCAGTCCACAAACTTGACGAAATTGTACACGAAGGCCGCTTTGACCTGGTATTCGGTCGGGCCGTTCTGCGCGCGGCCGGCGGGGAGGAGGGCAAAAAAAAAGCCAAACACCAAAATCGCTCCCTGCCAGAATGGCCGTGAGCGGGGGGCGCCTTGGTCTCCAGTGTCGGAATTTTTTTTCAATCGCGCGGCTTCAAATCTTTTCAACGGTCCCCCGGCCAAAAAGAAATTCGTGATTCGCGGTCGCACGGGGACTTCATCACGAACGATTTGATGCCTCTTGTCAAGCCTGCCGGAATCCTCCCTCAAATCGTCGCGGTTCCCGCTTAACTGAATTTACTGCTTGCAGCCTTTTCCATCGCCCAGCACAATAAAATCAAAAGGCACAATCGCCAGGGCGTAACAGGAGCGATGAATCAACGCCGCCAACCCGACCATACTTTGAACCTGGCATGAACAAAAGAAATTTTCTTTTGGCAAAGTCCGCTGTTGTTTCTGCTGGTTCCTGCATCCTTCTCTGCTTTTGCATTTCCGTCTTAAGCACCCGTGCGGATGACACCAACCAGCCCGATCTTACGGAAATGTCCTTGTCGAGTCTGATGAAAATCCAAGTGCCGGAGGTGACCACCGCTTCGAAGTTTGAACAGCCTGCCACCCAGGCGCCATCTTCCGTCACTGTCATCACCTCCGACGAAATCAAACGCTACGGCTGGCGCACCTTGGGAGACATCCTGGCCAGCGTGCAGGGCTTCGATATCAGCTATGATCGCGATTACGATTACGTGGGCGCCAGCGGCGTTAACCTCGGCGATTTCAACAGCCGCATCCTGCTGCTCATCAACGGCCATCGCATCAACAATGACCTGAACGACAGCGCGTACGTGGATACCGCCTTTCTGCTGGATGTGGACCTGATTGACCGTGTGGAAATCGTCCACGGCCCAGGCTCCGTGCTCTACGGCAACAACGCGTTTCTGGGCGTTATCAATGTCATCACCCGCCAGGAAAATCAGGTCAACGGCGTGGAAGTATCGGGAATGTATGGCAGTTACAATGCCTGGTCCGGGCGCGTGACCATCGGCGACCTGTTCACCAACGGATTCGCCAACGGCCTCCAATTCTTGCTCTCCGGCACGCTTTACAACGACGATGGTCCGGAAAATTTGTTCTATCCGCAATTCGACACACCGTCACAAAACAACGGCGTGGCGCACAAAATGGACGGCGACGGCTTCGGCAGTTTTTTTGGCTCGATTAACTACCAGGATTTCACGCTCGAAGGCGGGTACATCGACCGCAACAAGGTCAATCCCACGGCCCAATACGGCACAACGTTTGACGATTCGCGGTTCCGCACCGACGATGACCGCAGCTATGCGACGCTGAAATATGGCCATAAATTTTCGGATACATTGGATTTGTCAGCCAATGTTTATTATGACCGGAGTGATTATCAAGTGGAACTTCCCGGGCCGCTGTTTGCCCCGGCGCCCGGCTCAATTCTCGATGAAGTGCAGGAGACCGGCCAATGGGCGGGAGGAGAAGTGCAGTTGAATAAAACAATCTGGGACCGGCACATCATTACTGTCGGCGCGGAATATCGTGATGATTTTCAACAGGACGCCAATTCCTCTCAACTTGAGCCAACCTACACGAATTATCCAAGCGTTCATGACCAGCGGGAAAACGTCGGGGTGTTCGCGCAAGGCGATTTTCTCATCGTTACCAACCTGCACTTGGAAACCGGTGTCCGTTTCGATCAGTCGTTTGACGATCAGGACCATTTCTCGCCGTCATGGAGTCCGCGCGCGGCGCTCGTTTATCAAGCGCTCCCGCAATCCACTTTCAAATTCATTTACGGCACGGCCTTCCGGGACCCGAGCTTTTATGAGTTAAGCGAAATCTCCACCGCGAACATCAAACCGGAGCCGGAAGACATCACTTCCTACGAATTGGTTTATGAGCAGGGAATTGGAAAATACCTGCGTTCTTCAATTGCCGGGTATTACGACCATCTGCACAATTTGATCGCCGTTCAGCAAGGATATTTCACCAATTTCAACGCGAACACAATGGGTACCGAACTGGCGTTGGAAGGTAAATGGAATTACGGAATCATGACCCGCGCCAGTTACACCCTGCTCCATTCCGAGGACCGCGAGACCGGCGGCGGCTTGCCGGATTCGCCCATGCACATGCTCAAATTCAACGCCAGTGTCCCGCTATATCCCGATAAAATTTTTGCCGGCTTGGAAGTTCAATATACCAGCAGGAGCCAAACCGTGACCTATACCGATGCGTCTGGGGGTTACGTGCCGGGATATACGGTGGTTAATTTCACCCTTTTCAGCCAGAATTTGATTAAAAACCTTGAGCTTTCAGCCAGCGTTTATAACTTGCTGGACAAGACCTATTACGAACCGGCCTCGCAGCTTCACCTCCAAAACGCAATCCAGCAGGATGGCCGGACGTTTTGGCTGAAATTGACGTACCGATTCTAAACTTCGGCACGACAATAGCTTATCACATCATTAGGATGGCTAAGAATACCAAGTTTGCATTGCTGAAAACAGCGATTTGCCTGCTTCTTATCAGCTTTTGTGGTGCAAAAAGCTTTGGCGGACTTTTCCCGCCAAAGATTATTGTCCAGCCTTTGGGCATCAGTGTCCAAAATGGAGGCACGGCGATTATCGCTGTCGCTGCCCAAACGACGGATATTCTATATGGTCCATCGTTTACATGGTACTGCAATAACAAGAAGATTACTCAGGGAGGAAATATCAGCATCTCGTCTGACGATTCACTCACCTTATTGGGCATCAATTTGTTGGGCTTGTCTCCCGTCAGCATTCTGACCATCACGGGTCTGGCCTCTGCCAATGCCGGTAGTTATTATGTCGTTGAGACGGATAGCGAAGGTTCAGCCACCAGCAGCAATGCCGTTTTGGTCGTCCTGTCCCCGGTCGTCAACAATGCAATAAATATCATTTCTTCGCAGACGGCCCTGACCGCCGCGGGATTCAAGCTTCAGATGTCCACCCCCACCGGGTCAAATGTCGTCGTCCAAGCCTCGTCCGATTTGGTTCACTGGACGCCAATTTACACCAACCTCAATTCGTCAGGCTCCCTTTCGTTCACCGATGGCACTGCGACAAATTATCCGTACCGGTATTACCGCGCCCGGACGCAATGACCCGGTTCATTGGCCGGATTCATCATTGGTAGCGTAGCAAACAAATCTACAAAGGAGCAAGATTCGTAGTTTTGAGACGAGCGCGGCGTTTCGGAGACTGCCGTTGCTACGATGCGTCTTGGCAAAAAATTTGGAGCGAGTATGTTGTTCAAAATTGTGCTCCCGTAGCTCAATTGGATAGAGCCGCCGTTTCCTAAATTAAGTCAACGGTTTTTTTGGAAAAATATCTTTCGTTATCTTTCGTATATTTTCCTCGATTTCATTGGCATTTTCTCGCTTTTTTGGCTGGCAACGGCGATTCGACTTTTAACTCTGATTCACCATTTTACACGCTAAAACCCCAAAACGGTATCAAATGCGGTATCAGATTTGGCAGGAGTTTCCAAGGACTCGGAACTGGTGCCCCCGCCCGGAATTGAACCGGGATCTACCGCTTAGGAGGCGGTAGCTCTATCCATTTGAGCTACGGGAGCACAATTTTGAAAAGCATACCCGCTCCAAATTTTTTGCCAAGACGCATCATGGCAAAGCGAAATGGACGTGGCAATCGTGAAGGGCTAATCTTCGCCAATGACGTGGCGTGAAATGAGCGATTTTCTGCATTTGCAACGGCGGGCCATTGAACCCCGGCTGGTCTCCGATTTTGCCCGGATTGCCCATGCGTAATCGCCGCGCACAAAACGGATGAGGCCACGATCACAGTAATGGCCGCCAGCAGCACGACCCGCACCGACAGGTTTGCATTCCACAAAAAGCCAGTCCTGCCAAGGGATTCTGGCCTTCGGCCTGCCGATCATCCCGATAAGTAAGTCAGGCATCATATCGCGTTTTGTTCCATCAAAGTTTTCCAACTTGGCTTCACGCACTGGCGACATAAAATAGTCATGCGTGAAACCCTCGACTTCCTCGCCGTCAAAAATTTCACCGTGGAGAACTTTCAGCAATTCATGGGTCACGACATCTTCCTCTGCCGTGGCGATGGCAAAACCTGCTGGTGGGTGCGTTCGCAATTTATCCCAGCTTGCCCGTAAGGCGTCCTCAACGATCAGGTGAATCGCAAGCGGAATAGGTTTGTGAGGCAATTCCGCTTCCTCTTTGAAAAACCCTTGGATCATATTTACCCCTCGAATCCTCCAAAGTGTTCGCGAACGATTTCAGCTCCCAACAAGCGGGCGCGACTTGGCGTCCAATAACGATACTGGCGCAGAATGCCAACGAGCAGACCGCCTGACAGTGTTTCAACGACGCGGGTCGCTCCGGTTTCGTTTGCCAATGGTAAAACTTTCGACCTGAAAATGGAGTCCTGACCTGACAACTCACGGTCTTTTTCGCCTACGAGGAGAACGCCAAAAGCGGTTGGATTTTCTTCCCCATCGGCCACAGGATTCCAAAGTTCCACTTCCGGCTCTTTATCCAGAACTTTGAAAAACGGTCGGAGGCCGGATTCGAGGCGGCGGCGGAATTTTTCAATTTCTCCCGGCGTGGGCGGCTTGCTGCCACGTTGACCAAGTTCATCATTCGGGTCGCGAACCTCAAGTGTGTCCCGGATGACTTGCATGTCGCGCTCATCCAAGCCATAGAGCTTCCCAAAAAAGGCGTCTATATCAGCAAATACACGGTCATCTTCTGCGATGAGTCGCTTGGACAAGTTTTCAATCTCCTCGCGCTGACCATTTGTCAGATCATCAAAAGGAACCATTGGGCAATCATCGAAATCTTGCTTTTGAAACTTCGGTCTTTCCACTCCAATTTCTGCGCTCGTCATCAACGTGTAGTGCAATAGCAAGTTTGAATGAACAAAGAGATGCAAGTAACGACAGAGCCTCTTCGAGTCTGGATGGCCGTTGGCCGAGTAACCATAAAAACTCTCATTGTAAGCCACGTCGGCCAAACTTAATAAAGCTCGACCTTCTTTGCGATTCAACCCCGGCGAAGCCTGGATGAGAGTAAGCGGAGCGCGATAAACACGGAGTTTATCGGTATCCCTCTTGTGAATTCGAGGCCAACAAACTTTGTCTCTGGAAAACTTGTCAAGCCTGCGGATGTCCACGACAAAACGGAATAAATCAGTCCTGTTCAAATCTGGCAACACCTTGAGCGGCCTCGCATCGCGTTGTGTTTGCTTCGGCTTGATTTGGTAACCGTTGCTACACGATAATTTTAGTTTGTCCTGCCAGTATTTTTCGAGCGATGTGCCTACGGTCATTATCTTCCTGATGATTTCTGCATCCAACGGCGTTCCAACCGCGAGTGATTTCAATAGCCACGGTTCCTCAATCACCGATTCAACCCGCAAAAGATGTGCGGATTCTGAATCAATGCGCATTTCGCCCAGACAGCCGAGGCGATTGTCTGCATGGGGAGAAATAAAGTGAATGCTGTGACCAGATTTTGGCCGACGATTACGGGCAAAGAGTAACATGAACGGTTGATCCATATCTGGCCATACATGGGTCTTTCGCAGGTTTGAGCAGTTGATAATCCCGGTAATTTCAAGTAATCGGAACAAGGCTTTGCGGACATAAACCGACTTGCTGCGTTGTTTGAACAGTGTGCGCGCGGGCAGTGCCATCGCGATGCGTCCGTCCGGCTTGCACCACTCGGTGGCCTTCCAGACAAACGGCAAATCAGGAACACTGTCAGGATTCTCGTATTTCTTACCAAGTGCTGCATCTTTGCGTGAAACAATGGCTCGGCTCTCAGTATCTAGTTGAAGTGCCAATTTTTTGTGCTTCTTCTTCAGGGGGGTCCACGGCGGGTTTCCGATCACGACATCGTATTTCCCGGTGAACTGTCCGTTCACATGAGGGCCGAGACTTCCAACGACAAGACCTTCTGGTGGATCGTCATGGCGGCGGTGGTCAAACAGAACACGCTGCCTCAATTTTTTGAAACCCAATTTGCTCGGGGGAATTGGTTCAGGGTCGAGCTCAATTGCGGTGAGATAAAGGCTCAAGGCTGAAAGTTTCAACGCGGACTCACTGATGTCGAACCCGGTTAACTGCTGCTCAAGAATCTTGCGGATTTCTTTTGTGCCGGGACGCACGCCGGTTGCCTTCCATTGTTCTCCGTAAATCCGCCGAAACGCGAGGACAAGGAAGATGCCGGCCCCGCACGCACCGTCTAGCACCCGGCTCTCATGCGCCTGCGGCAATGAATCGAAGACCTCATCCACGAGAGTGGCGGCTATGTGACGTGGCGTGTAGTGAACGCTCATTTCCTCGGCCGGCTGCGGCTCCCATTTCCAACAAAAGGCCTCATATACTTGGCTTAACAGGCCAACAGGAATATGGGCGAAGTTAAAGTCGCTCCACCTGAGAGGTAGGCGGGTTTGATATTCTTCGGAGCCGACCGGTTCGTCTCCTCGCAAGATGGCTTTAAGATGGCTGAAAGCCGTCGTCGAACGCTCGGCGATGTAGTCGAAGAACTCTCGGTTGCCGTTGCGACTCAATTGAAGAAAGTCGCCGTTGAAAGTGTCATCGAGCCATCGGCAGGTGTCATGCGCATTCTGGGCGTTGTCGAAGCATTCCTTCAAATGTCTGGCCTGCGGCGCGATGCCCTTGAGGTTCGATTCATTGACGATATGGCGATCACACAGAAAACGGAAAAACAACGCTCGGCCAACCAGCGATAAGACATCCGCCCAGCCAATTTGGTGTGCAATGCGATCAATGCCCTGATTCAGTAGATTGAGCATTTCCTTGAACACAAAGTCAGCATCATCAGGCCGCTCATCTTCATCGATGTGACCAAGGGCGAGACGTGAAAAGAATGTCAGCGCCTTGGTTGTTCCTGACTCATAAATTTTCCACGCTGGCGAGTCTGTCCGAAGGCTTACCGGAACAACCTCAAGCGAACCGGGACGAATAACCGCGAGGTATGTTCGTTCACCACGGCAGGCCAGGTTCCGCCGTAAACGATTCAAGGAATTCGTGCGCTGCTCGCTCGTAGAATTAGCCAGGCGGCTTTCGTTGACGAAAAACAGAAGCGGGCGCCCTTGGTTTTCCGCCACTCCATCAGGAAGCAACTCGCCCTTAATTTCATCGTCCGCAGGTTCAGCGAGATCAAGATAATCCAGCAGCTCCGGCGTCGCGCCATTATCAAACCGCCGGACGCTACGGCTGCCAATTCCGTAATTCTGCAATTCGGTTAAGCTACCAGTCGCCGGGTGAGTCGTTTATAGGGGATCGCCAGCACCCGCTGGATCAAGTTCGAATGCTGCGGAGCTTCAAATGCAGCGTAGTGATAGAATGAGCGGAGGGATGCGAGCCGGGCATTGCGACTGCGCGCGCCATTGGAACGGTTCGCTTCCAAGTCGTCCAAAAACTCCGCGACCAATGGCGCGTCGAGTTTTGCCAACGACAGTTTCGCGGGCGGCGTGCCCAGCCGTTTTTGAGCATAAGCCAGCAGCAATCGGAACGTCTGCGCGTAGGCGGCGACCGTGTGGGGACTGACTTTGCGCTGCGCGATCAGCCGCTTTGAAAAGAAAGATTGGCATAAACAAGCGAAGTCGGCGGTGGGTTTCATCGGGCGACTCCTTTCCACCGAGTTTCGAGAAGTTGGCTGGCAGCCGCCATCAACTCCGGCGTCTGGCTCAAATACCAATAGGTTCCGGTCACGTTGCCGTGCCCCAGATACGTTGACAACACCGGCATGAGCCGGGTTACTTGTTCGCCACGCCGATACCAGCGCAGCAACGTCTCGACCGCGAAGCGATGGCGAAAGTCATGCAAGCGCGGGCCGTGGCGCACCCCTGGTTTGCGGATGCCAACCTGCCGCGATAACTCCCGAAAGATGCGGCTCAAATTCGGTTTCTCCAGCTTCGTGCCGCGACTGGTCACAAAGAAGTATTCCACGGGCCGACTGGCATAAATCTCGTCACGGCGTTTGGCATAGTCGAGCAGCACTGCACGGGTGGAGGGGTGCAGTGGAACCAGCCGTGATTTTCCAAACTTCGCGCCCCGGATCGTGAGGACTCCATTTAACCAGTCCACGTCTTGCGGTTGAAGATTGATGGCCTCGCCCACGCGCAAGCCGCTTACTGCCAGCAGGCCAAACAGGCAGCAGTAGGTATGCGGCTGTAACTGCGCCCATCTTCCTTTCCCGCACACCGTGATGCGCGCGTTGTCCCAATCAATATCGTCCAGATTGAGGCCAACGATTTCACAGGCCCGCAAACCTAGCCGCGCCAGCAAAAGCAGAATGGCGTAATTGCGGCGTCCCCGTGCCGTGCTCCGGTCGCAATGGCGCAACACTTGCCGCACCTGCGTTGCCGATAGATGTTTCGGCAATGTTGACAGGGACCAGCGCGCCACTTTTGGAACAGCCAGCGAAAGGTTGGTTTTGATAAGTCCCTTGTAATGCAGGTAACGCAGGAGCGACCGGGTTGCTGCCACTAGCCCGCGCGCGTATGGCGAACCGTGCCGGCGCGCGTGCCGCTGCACAAAGGCGGTCACATCCGGCGCAGTCAATTTGGACAGATTCAAACGCCCGTCACCAAACATTTCAGACAGAAACCGACTGGCGAACCGCCGCAGGCGAACAACCGTTGGCCGCGACAGATTGCGTTCAGCCACTAAAAAATGCTCGTAGGCACACGCCAACTGCGCTGATGGATTCAGCGGTTCTGTTTCGGCTGGGGACGTGACTCCAAGGGCAGTTCTGGTTGGCCGGCTGCCAGAGGGGCTGTTGAACCCAAAGAGCGTGCAGAATCGCCGGTTTTTGAACCGTCGGATGCCTTGGTGGATGGAGCTTGAGAAGTAAGAGGTTGCCGCTCTACTCCGGCAAACATATCAACAGGGTCCGACGCGGAACCTTCGGTGTGACTGATGTCGGCAGCATCGGCACCACTCTTGGCGTCGGAACGCCGCTTCATATAGTCTCTTTCCCAGATCATGGAATTAATTTGATTTTCAAAACACGAATTTTGCTCAATGAGACATTATTTTTGTTCAATTATGGCATATCCAGGTTTTCCATGCGAATCATTGTTGTTGTCATTCGTTTCTTCATGCTTTCTGTTTCCAACTCCAACCTTCAGAGGATTTCAGAACAGCCTCTCTAAATAAGATTACGTCAAAAGGCACTTTATATTTCTTTAATGCTTCTCGAACTGAACCCAGTGGGTCGTCGTTTTCTCCGAAGTGCGACTCCAATACTCGACCTTGCTCTGCCGACGCATAACCGGACTCACCGCTGATCTCAAATAGCTGGATTACTAGCACCGTTGTAGCAAGTTGTTCAGATAATTTCTTTGCCAAATCAAAATCAACAACTTGCTTCGATTCAACTAAAGCCACCCAACCTTCCCTCGATGGTGAGATAGCAATTTTTCGTTTGGGTTCATTTGCAAGTAGTGGCTCAAATGAAGAAGGAAGTCCCCAGTCTGGCTGAAGGGGGCGCAATGAGTTACGCCAATGACTTTCGATCACTTCTGCCACCCTGGAATTGTCAGAGCATTTTATAAATAAATTTTCGACATTAAAGCTCATGGCCCAAAAATATAGTTGATGTTATAGCCTGGAAAGTCATTTTGAAAATTTCGAGTCTGGCTTGACCGAATTGCCTTTGGCGTCAATTTGAAGTCAAAAATTTGTCCAGCCGGATCAAAGACAACGTCCGGTATAGAGTGTGAGCCACGAACTTGGAACTGGAGTCCGCCCACACCGAGATCAACATTATTGCGTTCAGCCCATCGGCGCAGCCAGCGTGTCGCTTGAACTTCTGCATCAATACCAAGCTGGCTTCTGTTTAAGCCTGCCATGCGCGGATTTTGAACGGCGTAATTGTAGCCTTGTTGAGCGACATTTCGGATTCTATCAGAAATTGTTGCAAAACGCTCAACGCGGTCATTGAGTAAAGAATTTCCACCCTCAAAGTTAATAGGGTTGAGAGGATTGAGTTGGTCTTTCAGCAAATCTCCATTTTGATCTCGAATATCGCCATTGACATCACGATACTGGCCTTCACCGAGCAGCGTGCCTAGCTGCGGACACAATCCACTCGGATCAACATTGTCAATCGGGTCGTTGAGGGCATAACTGTAAAAATTCAGCCCTCCCGCTTCGCCAATCGGGTCGCGAGAAAGCCATCTTCCGGTGTCAGGATCATAAACCCGGTTCTCCGCAAAATCCAGATTGTGTCCAGGTATTCCAAACATTCCAGTGAAGCCGATGTCAGGTGGGGTGGAATAACTGGACACCAGCGTGCTTTGCCGACCGTAAGGATCGTAATCATACTGCATGAGAAGAAGGCTGTATTGACCGCTATACATTTCGCGCGGCGATCCTAACCCGTCGCGCGTTGTCCAGACATAGCTTGGGACATACGAATCATAGTGGCCGTAATCGTAATGCCAGTGGAAATAGGCGCTATAATTGGTATTGATGTAGGATTCTTCCGCAATTTTGTCTCCATCCCAAACATACCAATGATACATGGACGGGACCCCGTTGTTTTCTTCCGTCAGATAGACCAAACGGCCAAAGCCGTTGTAAATCATTTTAGCGCCAACACTGCCCGCCGTAACAGAAACCAGCCGGTTTTCCTCATCCCACTGATACGCCCGGTTGGTGGAAGAAAGCCCTTGGTCTTTGCTCTGAATTTCATTAAGCGGATTAAACCGCGCCCGCCATGTATTTGTGCCGAACGTTTCAAGCGTCCGGTTGCCCGCTAAATCGTAGGCATAAGTGTAACCGTTATTGCCGTTGGTTGTAACAGCTAGAACCTCACCAATGGCGTCATAGGAAATTTGATTTGTTTTTGGTGTTCCACTCCCAAGCTGTTCAAGTAGATTGGTAATCTGGCCTTCTTCATTGTAGGCGTAATTAAATCTCGAAAGCAGCGTACCGCCGTTTGAGTTGGTCAAACCTCTCAAACGCAGGTCTCCTATGGTATTGTAGTAACCAAAAGTCGTCGTCAGGCTGGCTGGATAAATGATTGATGCCAGACGTGAAGATGCTCCGACATAAGTAAAGTTGAATGTCCCAACCGCCTTGGTGGCGTCCTGCGTCACTCTCCCCAAAATATCGTAAGTATATGTATTGCGATAAACGTCCGAACCGAAAACACCTCCAATCAGGGTATTGGTCATTACCACACTTTGAATGCGTCCCACAGCGTCATAACCGTAGGTGAATGTGTCCAACCCGTTTGGATCAACAACCGTTTTCAAACGTCCCGCGCCCAAAGTGGGCGGTAAGGTAACGGGATAGTAGTTGAACGCCGTCGTGCCATAGCCGTCATACATATCAATTATCCGCCCATATCCGTCAGGGTCGGTCACGGTTTTAACCCGGTCAAACGAATCGTAGGTGAACGAGGTGGCGGCCGTGTTGGTCGGGCCGACAATGCTCAACAATCTGCCCGCCGAATCGTAATTGAACGCCGTCACCTGCGACAGCGCATTGGTGATGCCCGTGATTTGCCCGTAAGTGTTGTAAGCGAAACGGTTCGTCTGACCGGAAGCGTCCACGGCGGTCAGCGGCAGATGTTGTGAGTTGTAGGTGAAACTGGCGTCCAGTTCGTTGTTTGTTCCCAATGTCTGGCGGACTTGCAGCAAATCCATCTGGTTCGTCGCATAGACAAACGAGAAATTCAGATTTGCCGGGTCAATGGCATTGGTGATTTTACCCAATGGATTGCGGTAGAATTGATACAATTGCGTGCTGCCGTCATCCATCACGCGGGCAACCGCAGAAGGCAGATTTTGAGAACCGTAAATCGTCGCGCCCGCGCTGCTGGAGTCTTGGCCGGGATAATTGAACCAAACCCGGTTCTCCAACGGTTCCTTAACGCTTTCCAGACAGCCTTCGGCGGATGCCAAATCCGCGTTGTGCAACCAGTGATAAAGCCGCGCTTTGGAATAATCCCCCGGCGCTTCGGCCATCGCCTTTTTGTCCCAATAAAATGTATTCCGCCCGTAGAGGATGTAATTTCGCGTGTAAAAATTTCCAGTCGAAGAACGGGGAACAAGCGGGCCGGGATCGGAATTGGGAATGCCGATGTCATCCGACTGATTAAACTCGGCGCGCGATGTTCCTCCCTGTGGGTCGGTTGCTTCGAGCCAGCGGACGTTTCCGTCGTCGCCATAACTGAATGGTGAGCCGTCGCAGGGAATCAACGGTTCATCGAAAACCCGCGCATTTATGATTTCCTTTGTTGTGGGCAACGCCGAGAAAGATGGAAATGGGGGAAGGTTTCCGGGCGGCGGATTCGTCAGGACAAGCGGCGGCGGTGGCGGCGGCAAGGGGCCGCCCGGCAACGGTGGCGTCGTATTTGTTGTGGTTACAGTTTGATTGGTATTCGACAGCGATTGAGCCTGGCTGTTCCAAGGAGCCAGAAACAACGCTAAAAGGAGGGATAAGAAAACACAATGGATTCGGGCGCGTTTTGCCGGAAACAGGCGGGCGTTGACAGCCGCGTTCATGGTAAAATTATTTTTGCTCTCCGAACCGCGCCCAATTAAGCGCATCCCCCAATGGAACGCAAGCATTATTTTCATACGATGTCAGGTAAAGCCTCCACGATTGCGCGCGCCCCGCTGCTACCGTGCCAGCATCAAAAAGCAGCCTGCACAATTAAACATCGTCGGTCCCCAAGTGCGGAAAATCCGCCGCCAAAAGGGGTGGACGCAAAACGACTTTGCCGTCAAGCTGCAATTGTTCGGCTGGGACACCAGCCGGGAATCGGTGACGAGCCTGGAAAATCAGCAACGGCGCGTCCCTGATCTCGAACTGTTTATCCTCGCCCGTGTGCTCGGCACGAAAATGGACAATTTGTTTCCGCGAGGCATTGGCGGGAAACTCAAAGACCTTTATCCGCAATATCGCGTCAAACTCTCGCGCGGCCAGATTCCACGTCCTTCTTGAGCTTTGCCTGCCGGTTGAGCAGGATTGGGCAAGGCCACTGTCCGAATCCCAAAATTGTTCGCATCGGAAGCGGTTGCGAAAAGTTGTAGTAAAGGTATTCATGTCACTGGGCTTTTGTGATTGCGATTGGGTTGCTTGCCACTTTGACGTGTGAAAGAAGCCGAGGCGCAAATTCCAGGCCGAACGGTTTGGTGATGTAATCCATCGCGCCAGCTTCGAGGCCACGTTGCATATCCTGCTCGGCAAGCCGCCCTGTGACGAAGACCACCGGCGTATGTCGCGTCAGATGCCTCTGCTTGAGTTCACCGCAGATTTCGAGGCCGCTGATCCCCGGTAAATCAATGTCCAGTGTGATGAGGTCGAAGCGGCTTGCTTGCGCCAGTTCCAATCCCTTTTTCCCGGTGGATGCAACCTGCACGTCACAACCGGCGCGGGACAGCACATACACCATCATCATCGCCAGCGGCGTATCGTCTTCAACAATCAAAACCCTGACTTTCCCATTCTGCGAATTCATAACGCACTATTTCACCATAGTGAAATGTGCTGTCAACGTTTTTCTTTTGTAATAATGGCGGGTGAATCGAAACGCCCAAGCCCTGTGTGTCAAAGCCATTGCCCTGCTTCAGAAGGAGCGCGAGCGGCGCAAGCTTTCCAAATACTTCGTCGCCCAGGAGTCCGGCCTGTCGCCGCAAATGATCGCCTACGTCGAGAGGGGCGACAGAAACCCCACGTTGGAAACCGTATTGCGGATGGCCGAGGCCCTGAATGTTGATTTCGAGGACATCATCAAACGAGCGCGACGAGAACTTGCCAAACCAGCGAAGTGAGGCACTGCCGTTCAACCTGCGAACCGTCTGCGCGGTGTTGCGCGGGCGGCTGGAACGTGGCGAAGCGGCGCGGCGGGCGCGAATGCTCTTGGAAGATGTCCCGCGCTTGACCGGCGGACGATTACGGCTGCGCTGCATCAAGCGGGCGGATTCTGAAATCTGGCCGTATTACATTTTCACGAATCACGAAAGCCGTCCCGATTATTTCAATCCGGCGTTTCACTTCAACGCCAGTGCCGTCGGTTATGGATTGAATTGGGGCGACCTGGTGACGCTCTCCAAAGTGGTCAAGTTTGCCCGCCAGACATGGGGCGAGTATTGGGTGCGCCAGTTTCGGGAGCGCATGAAACATTTCGGCAATCACATTTCCACCGTGGAAGAACTGTGGTGGCTCGGCCTG
>JBKQUF010000124.1:0-7399 GCA_052140285.1 Limisphaerales bacterium
CCCGCCTGACCTGGAGAAAGCGAGAAATTCAGGGCACACCGAGCATGCGCGGCAACCAGATGAATCTTAGTGGTGCATCCTCCACGGGAACGGCCGATGGCTTGCGGACCGCTTTTTTTAAAGCCCCAGTGCCATCGGGATGCACTTTGACAATCGTGCTGTCCAACGATACCGCCTCGAATTTGATCAAGATGATCTGTTCTCGTTGCAAACGGGTAAAAACCCGATCCAGCACCCCCGCCTTGCTCCAGCGGTTCATGCGGGTGTAAATCGTGTGCCAATTCCCAAAGTATTTGGGCAAACCTCGCCATTTGCAGCCATGTTCAGCCACATATAAAATGGCGTTGAGCACTTGTATATTGCTCAGACTCACGTTGCCGCGCTGGCGGGGCAAACTGTCCGCTATCCGTTGATATTGACTCCCGGTGATTTCCATTCACCCATTCTTGCCCAATCCCAGCTAAAGTCAATTAGTGTTAACACGCCCTAGTTCAAGTGCTTTTATTTGCCAAGATTGCATGATGTCCTCCTTATGCGGTGATGGCGTGCGCCACTGGTTCAATTCCTACGCCGTTGGCAAAAAGCTTCCGCTGCCGCTCGTATTCGCTTAACGACGGCAATTCCACCTGCGCCTTGCGTGCGTAGGCACGATGCACGGCTTTGCTATTATGTCCCAAGTTTTCCATCGCAAAACGTTCGGGATAACCGGCGATCTTCGCCCGTTCCGCCCAAGCGTAACGGTAGCTGTGCAGCGTGACGCCTTTGATGTCAAGTCCGTTGCAGCGTTGCTTGAACTCCGTTGCCCGGTCGCCCGCCCGGACACTCCGCAGATACGGAAACAACGGGCCGCTGCCTGGCAAATCCCGGAGAATTTCCGCCACGTCCTCACCAAAGCGCATGATGGCAATCGAGCCGGTTTTCATGCGGGCAAAGCTGATGACGTGATGTTCCCAATCCACGTTCTCCGCTTCCAGAAACGCCAGATCGGATTGCGACGCGCCCAGGTGCCATGCCATTTGGTAAAACGCCTTGCGCTCCGGGTTGTTCTCGCGTTCGATAATCTGGCAATGCTCCTTCCAAGTGATGGCGCGTTTCTCTTTGAATTCAATCGCCGGCCATTGGCGCTTCACCACCACTGGCCACGGCAACCAACCCATGTCCAACGCAAAGTTGTGAGCACGGCGGAGGAAAACATTTGTTGAAACCGTGCCGGTGTTCAGCACCTTCAGAAAATGTTCGGCCTGCGTTTCCAGAATCGGCAGGTCGCGAATCAAATCAAATGCCTTGTCTTTGATGGCGCGCTGCCAACGCTCCAGAGTTGCCCCGCGCTTGGTCTTGGCCAGCTCTTCCATCGGTGCCCGCCACGTTCGCTTGGACACCATCGGATCGGTCGCAGCCAGGTAGGTGCGGGCCAGCCGGAGGTTTAGGTGTGCTTGGCGGTGCGATTGGGTTTTAGCGGCAAACAGCGCGGAGGCTTCAGCCCGCTCACGGGTATGCAGGCTTTCCTGTTTGCCGGTCTTGTCGTCATGGATGTAATAAATTCCACCATTGCGGCGGTAGAGACGGAATAGTTGCTTCATAGTTTTTCATGAAGCAGCATAGGTGTTTTCCCGCTCCGCGTTGTGCAAGCATTGCACAATCTGACGCGGACAAATTGCCTGTCAGCGAGTTTTGCCAGAGTTTCAGCGGAGTTTTGGCGAGTCGTTTCCGAGTTTCACCAAGTCCGCCGTCTGCTGGCAGTTTTGCTGGCAGTTGCAACTTGGTTCTTCGCAACTCATTGATGCCCAAGCATCAGAGTTGGAGGCGAGGGTCGGAATCGAACCGACGAATGAGGCTTTTGCAGAGCCCTGCCTTACCACTTGGCTACCCCGCCTTCGGGTACGCTCAAAATAGTTTCCTTTTTCCTCCGAAGCAAGTTGAAGTTTCTGCCGTTACGTTTGCAAAAAAAACGTTCGCTCGTAAAGGAGGAAAAATTTAACCCGCAAAACCCAATCGCCGACGATGTTTCCAAAGGTCTTTCGGTTTGAAGATTCCTGCCGGGGTGATGATTCCGGTAATTAATTCCGGCGGCGTTACGTCAAATGCGGGATTGCAGGCGGTGCTGGCCGGATTGGCTACGCGCACGTAAGCCCGACCTGAAATTTTCCCCTTTCCATTTGCCGTTTTCTGCTTTTCCACCACGCCCCAGGCGCCGAGGACTTCGCTTTGGCTGCGCTCCTCAATGGGAATTTCAAAACCACTCTTGAGCTTCCAATCAATGGTGGAGAGTGGAATGGCGACGTAGAACGGAATTTTGTGGCGCACCGCCAAAACGGCCTTGGTGTAGGTGCCAATCTTGTTGGTCACTTCACCGGTGCGGCCCAGGGTGCGGTCGCTGCCCACGATCACCAAGTCCACTTTTCCGCGCTGCATCAAATGGCCAGCGGCGTTGTCGGCAATGATTTGGTGGGGAATTTTTTGTTGTGCCAGTTCCCAAGCGGTGAGCGAGGCACCTTGGGAGCGCGGACGGGTTTCGTCGCACCAGACTTGAAATTTTTTCCCGATGGCCTGGGCGGCATACAGCGGCGCGGTGGCGGTGCCGACATCGACAAACGCCAGCCAACCGGCGTTGCAATGGGTCAAAATGCGTGCGCCGGAGCGAATGAGTTTCACACCGTGCTTGCCGATGGCCTCGCAGTGGCGGACGTCTTCGTTCGCAAATTCCTCGGCGGCAGCCAGCGCGAGCGATTGTTGTTCGGCAACGGTTTCGCCGAGGGCCATTTCGCGCCGGACTTCGTTCATGGCGTTGACGGGGTCAACGGCGGTGGGGCGCGCGGATTTCAGGACCTGGAACACCTGTTCGACATGGGCGGAAAATTTCCCGGGATCGCCGCCCCGAAAAGTGAGCGCGCCTTGAGCGAGGCCGTACGCGGCGGTGGCGCCAATGGCGCCGGCGCCGCGAACAATCATGTCGCGGATGGCATCGGCGGTTTCATGGAAATTTTTGGCGGCGACGATTTTGAACTCATGCGGCAGGAGGCGTTGCTCGATGAGCAGAACGGCATTTTTTGCGGAGTCAAAAGTGACGGTGCGGTAATGCCGGGTGCGTCCGCGAAGGGTGACGTTCATGTTAATTGTCCCTTGCCATCTGCCTGGGCCACGTCAACGCACTTTAATCTTCATTCCGTGGATTTTCTTCTGGATGTCGCGGTAAACGGGCTGCTCGCGGAATTTTTTCAAGTCCGGGTCGCGGGACAACCACGTAAAATCGGAATAGCCGAGATGCAGCGCCTTATCCAAGGCAAGGGCGGCGCGGTCAAATTGTTCGGTGAGGGAATAGCTGCACGCGAGATTGTAAAAGACAAGGGGGCTTTGCGGCTCGAGGCGGGCGAGCCGTTCGTCCACCGACAGGCCGTCGGTGAAGCGCCCGCGCTGGGTGTAGTGGTCGCCGAGCAGTTGCAGCGCATCGACGTAATTGGGGTCCCGGCGGACCAACCCCTCCATGAATTCAATCTTGGTGTCGAGCTCGCGCTGGTTGATGCGGTTCAATCTTTTTTCCGAACTGTTCTTTGCCTGCATAAAACTTCAGGTAATGTTTGCATGTTGCGGCGGCATGTCAAGCGGCGGCGTGTAAAAAAAGTTTTTATGGCATCGTGAGGCGGGTTGGCGCAAAATAGGGGCCAACAGCAAGTCGAATCGTCGTTCAGAGTGGGCGATTCCACAGCTCAATCATTATGAAATGTTTTGTCACGGGAGCTTCGGGGTTTATCGGCTCCAACCTCGTCCAGGAATTATTGGCGCGGAAACACCGGGTCAAGGCGCTCGTGCGGGCGGAAAGCGATTTGCGGGGATTGGCCGGATCGAACATCGACGTGGTGAAAGGCGATTTGGGCGATCGCAATTTTCTCCGGCGCGCGATGGACGGTTGCGACTGGTGTTTTCATTGCGCGGCGAGTTACCACTTGTGGATGGCAGATTACAAGCCGATGTATGTCGCGAATGTCGAAGGCACCTACAACGTCATCGAGGCGGCGGGCCACACGGGGGTAAACCGGATTATTTACACCAGCACGGTCGGTTGCATCGGATTGCCCAAGGAGGTGAAGGGCGAAGTGATTCCCTCGACGGAAAACGATACGATCGCCTATGAGGATTTGACGAACGATTACAAACGGTCGAAGTGGGAGGCGGAAATCGTGGCCATGAAATTTGCGCGCCAGGGATTGCCGGTGGTGATTGTGAATCCCAGCGCGCCGATCGGGCCGCGGGACGTGAAACCCACGCCGACGGGCCAGATCATTGTGGCTTTTTTGAACCGGGAAATGCCGGCGTACCTGGAAACCGGTTTGAACTGGGTCCATGTGCGGGACGTGGCGGTGGGGCACATCCTGGCGGCGGAAAAAGGAATTGTCGGACAGCGGTATATTCTCGGAAACAAGGACGGCAACTGGACAATGGAAGAGACGCTCAAGGTTTTGCAGGAAATTACGGGACTCAAGGCGCCCACCGTGAAAATCCCGCATTGGTTCGCCCTGGCGGCGGCGCACATTGACGAGGGCACGTCGTTTTTCACCCGCAAACCCCCAAAGGCGCCGCTGGCCGGCGTGCGAATGGCCAAATACAAAATGTGGTTCAATCCGCAGAAGGCGATCCGGGAATTGGGGTTGCCCCAAACGCCGCCCAAACAGGCGTTCGCCGACGCGGTGGAATGGTTTCGCGAGAATGGCTACGTGAAAACCTCGAAAAAGTAGCATTCAACCGGCGTTTTCCAGCGGGCGCGCCGAAATTTCCAGCATCCGTTCGATGGGCAGGCGGGCGCGCTTCAGGATTTCCGGCGGCAATTCAATGCGCGGCGCCAGCTTCTTCATGCAGTCGCGAACTTTTTCGAGCGTGTTCATCTTCATGTATTTACACTCGCTGCAGCGGCAATGGTCGGTCGGCACGCGCATTGCGTCAAACACGGGAGTGCAGATGAATTCCTTGTCCGGACATTCCTTTTGCATGCGATGGATGATTCCTGATTCCGTCACCACCACGAATTGTTTCGCGGGATTTGTTTTGCAGTAATCGATCATCTTCTCGGTGGAGGCCACGGTGTCGGCCAGGTCGCGGACTTCGCGCAGGCTTTCGGGATGCACCACGACTTTTGCGGCCGGAAATTGTTTCTTCAGTTTCAAAAGATTGTCGCGGCGAAATTCCACGTGGGCGTAGCAATTGCCCTTCCACAACGTCATCGGGCGTCCGGTTTGTTCCATCACCCATTGGCCGAGATTTTCGTCCGGCACAAAAAGCAAATCCCGGTTCTTGGGCGCGGCGCGAACAATTTTCTCGGCATTGCCGCTGGTGCAGATGACATCGCACAGCGCCTTCACCGCGGCGCTGCAATTGATATAGGCAATGGTCCAGAAATTCGGATTGGTGGCTTGCAGTTTGGCCAATTGGTCCGCCGGACAGCTTTCCTCCAGGGAACAGCCGGCGTTCTTGTCCGGCAGCACCACGATTTTGTTGGGGTTCAATATTTTCGCGGTCTCGGCCATGAAATGCACTCCGCAAAAGACGATGACATCGGCGCTGGTCTGGGCGGCCTGCTGGGACAGTCCCAGGGAATCGCCCACGTAATCGGCCACGTCCTGGATTTCCGGCACCTGATAATTATGCGCGAGGAGGACGGCGTTGAGTTGTTTTTTGAGCGTATAAATTTCGCGGGCCAGCGGCTCAAACGAGCCGCGCGGCATGACGCTGCGCGGTTGGATTTCTGCGACTTCAATCACAGCTTGAAGTTAGCGTTGGAAACGGCGCGAGTCAATGAAGGGAGGAGAGTGGTTCAGAATGCAAGGTGGATTTGCAGATCGCAACCCCTGTTTTGGCGGATTTCAGCACGAAATGCGTAGGCACGCTTCAAGCTAAAGAGGAGGCATGAAAACTAAATCGAAGATGGCCCTGATCGTGGGCCTGGCAAGCATCGCGGCCATGCCGGTTCTGGCGCGGCCGATCATCGGAATCCAGATTGGCGTCCCGGCCCCGCCTCCACCCGTGGTGGTGGTGCCTGCGCCCGCACCCGCGGTCACGGTGGCGGTGGTTCCGGATTCGTATGTGTGGGACGGAACCGAATACGTGGGCCTGATCGGCGACCAGTACTACTATCTAGGCTCCGGCGGCGTCTGGATGGTGATGGATCCGCCGCGACTGACGCGCTTCCATGGCTGGATCGGCGCCCATCCGGATTGGCATTCTCACATGGTGACGAACGAGAAGTATCGATATGACGCACATCATCATTACGTGCCGTCTCACGATGCTCATCACGACCACGATTATGGGCATTAAGGGATAACAGTGATGGAAAAATCAACCCGGCGCCGGCATGGTCCGACGCCGGGGTTTTTGTTCCCAGAGGGTGACGTCAATTCGCGTGAAAACGTGTCGCGCAAAAACACGCAAATTCGCGCAAATTCGCGCTAAAAAGTTTCGCTGCGCCGCGTGGTATAAAAGCATGGTGACCTTAAAGCGCCTAAAAACGCCAAAACCACGAAAAATGAGGGGAAATTGCAGGAATCAAGCAGTTGAGAGGGATTTGAGTTGAGAGTTGAGAGGGGGACATCGAGGGCGCGGGACAGTTTGGTCAGGGGATGGCGATCAAAAACAGAAAGCAAAAAGCAGAATCCGTCTGCGCTACGCTTCGCCGCGACAAGAGCAGAAATTGCGCGGGGCATTTTGGTGGAGATCAAGGCGAGCCCCGGCCCGGTCTCCAGATTTGTTGCGCTGGCTCTCATTGCAACGATTTAAGCATAAAACGGAGAAAGCGTAAAGTTATCGAAGACAAAAGCTGAAACGCTGAAAAGCTGAAACGCTGAAACGCTGAAAATTTGAGGGGTGAAGGGGGGATTGAAGACAAAAGCGCCTCGGTCTTCGTGACTTGGGATGACGTTGACAGGAAATTTGCCAAGTTCCTCGCAGCTTGTCGTTATCCTGTAAGTTCGCCTCACCTTTTAGACAACAGAAATACAGCAGAACAATGTTCGTCCTCCTCTTCTGAGGCTCGTTTCCCCGCAGTTGGGAATCTTTCTAGGCAGAGTCCGATATTCTTGTTGCGACCCCGGACGACGGATGGATTTATGTGATACGAACCGATGCGCATGGCCAGTTTGTGAATGCGGGTAACGGAAAATTCTTCGACTCGGCGGACGCATTGGCGCAGGCCAAATATTTAGACGCTTTTGAATCGCTCCTCGCAAAGGGTTTGATCCGGGCCGAGGGCAGTGACGCTTATCGGCTTACTGGTCGAGCTTTCGAGCTCCGCAAGCACTTAACGATGCCGGCCCCATCGCCCGCTAGCAGCGCAGGAACCATCCTTGAGAAGGCGGCCGCTCCTATGCCACCATCGCCTTATCCGATCGGAGATATGTGGGGTGGCATAAGA
>JBKQUF010000125.1:0-19489 GCA_052140285.1 Limisphaerales bacterium
CAAAGGAACATTGAAAATTATGGCATGGACAAAAGCAAAAACCGCAATAACTGCCGGTGTGATTATCCTTTTGGCCGTCGGCACAACTACAATAGTCGTAAAGAGATTTGGTTCGCCCTCCGTTGACGAGTCCCTTTGGTCAGTCAACTCGGACAATCTTGCGAAAGCGCCTCCCGTGCTGATCATCCGCCCGGCCCGCTATCCCAATAGAGTGGGTTCAGTGGGCGATGGCAATAAAGTCATCGGCTTGAATATGCCAATCAGCGCGCTATTTACCAGAGCGTACGGCTTCGGTGCTGCGCGAATGATTTTTCCGACCAGTTTTGCACGCCAGCATTATGATCTTATGCTAACGCTGCTCAGTCATGAAACGGAATCGCTTCGAGAAAAGCTAAAGACGCAGTTGGGACTGATTGCCCGTCGTGAAATCGTTGAAACGAACGCGCTATGCCTTAAAGTCGTAAATACCGCCCGGCTTAAATCCTGTGTCAGCAAGGGTGGATCGCCGATGGGGTATATGACCTCCGATATTTCTTTTGCCAGATTGATCGTCACAAATGAGCCAGCTTCTGTTCTGGCTGCCCAACTGGAAGGTCTTCTTCAAATTCCCACCGTTGATCAAACCGGGACGACGGAAAACTTCGATATCAACCTCAAATGGAGCCGAAACGATCCGAGGCATGACAGCTTGAAGAATGCCCTTTTGAACCAACCCGGCCTTGAATTGGTTCCGACGAACATGCCCATCGAAATGCTTGTGGTCGAAAAGGCGAATTGAGCCTTTTAATAAATAAGATGGCACTTTTCGGGCGCAGCGGACATTTATTGGTAGATGCAGGAAGCCACCGACACGGAATTGCTGCGGCAATACGCCGAACAGGATTCGGAAGCGGCGTTTGCGGCGCTGGTGACGCGCCACGTCAACCTGGTCTATTCCGCCGCGCTGCGGAAGACGGGCAACGCCGGCGCGGCCGAGGAAGTGACCCAGGCGGTGTTCATCGTCCTGGCCAGGAAAGCGCACGGATTGGGCCGGGGGACCGTTATTTCAGGCTGGCTGTATCAGGCGGCGCGGTTGACCGCCGCCAATTTTCTGCGCCGTGAAATCCGGCGCGTTCGCCGCGAACAGGAGGTGTGCATGCAATCATTTCCAAACGAGACCGAAGCGTGGCCGCAAATCGTGCCGCTGCTGGACGACGCGATGGGCCGGTTGAACGCCAGGGAGCGCGACGCCGTGGTGCTCCGATTTTTTGAAGGGAAAAGTTATCAGGAAATCGGGACCACCTTTGGCGGCAGCGAGAACGCCGCCAAAAAACGGGTCGCCCATGCCCTGGAAAAGCTCCGCATCTTCTTCCATAAACGCGGCGTGGATTCGACGGCGGCAACCATTGCGGAAACAATTTCCACCCATTCCATTCAAGCCGCGCCGCTGGCGCTGGCCAAATCCGCAACCGCCCTGGCGCTGGCCAAAGGCGCAACGGCCTCAACCTCAACCCTCACCCTCATCAAAGGAGCATTGAAAATTATGGCCTGGACAAAAGCGAAAACGGCAATCGTCGCCGCAGCCGTTGTGCTGCTCGCGGCGGGAATAACGACTGCGACTGTAAAACAAATTTCCGCCCGCCACGATGCTGATTCCTGGCGGTCCCAGCCGAATTTTGACTCCCGTGTTTTGGATCGCGCAACGCCGCAACTCAAAATTCTGCCAGCCAAGTTTACAAGGGGTGGCGGGTATGGCTGGACTGAAAATAACCATGTCATAAAGATGATGGGATTGTGCCAACCGGTGAAAAACATCGTCACTGGCGTATATGAGTTTGATCCACTCTGCACAATATTTAAAACAGATTTGCCGGGCGGCAGATACGATTACATTGCCAGCCTTCCATCCGGGAATCAAACGGCGTTGGAAGCGGAAATAAAAAAACAATTCGGCTTGGTTGCGCACACGGAGATGATTGAAACCAATGTCCTGTTTCTGGAAGTAGAGACCGCCGATGCGCCGGGTCTGGCACGCAGCACTCAACAAAATGAGTATGAGAGATCGGGAAACGGCATGTTGAGAGGCGACGGTCTGCCTGTTTCGAGTTTGTGCGGTCTTTTGGAAGAAGCTTTTGGAAAGGTGGTCATTGATAAGACCGGTTTGAAAGACAGGTATAAAATAGACCTTGAGTGGAATAGCCCGGATGATTTAAAACTAAAACTGGGCGACCAACTCGGCCTCGAACTCGTTCCCACCAACATGCCCATCCAAATGCTTGTCGTGGAGAAGGCAAAATAAGCCCAATCGCTGCCAAAAAGTAAAAATAAGTGCCTGATTTTCCCTCCCATCGGCAGTAAATAATCAGATGCCCGATGCGAGCGACATGGAACTGTTGCGGGATTACGTCCGGCAAGGCTCGGAAGATGCCTTTGCCGAACTGGTCCGGCGGCATGTTCATCTGGTTTATTCGGCGGCGCTCCGGCATGTCGGGATTGCCGCGCACGCCGAGGAAATCACGCAGGCGGTCTTTGATATCTTCGCGCGAAAGGCCGCCCGCCTGCGCCCGGACGCGATTCTTGAGGCGTGGTTTTACCAGACGACACGATTGGCCTCATTGAGCTTTATGCGCGGAGAACGGCGGCGTTTATGGCGCGAACAGGAGGCCTTTATGCAATCCCCCCTTCAGGAATCCGGTGATCAGGCCATCTGGGAACAGCTTGCGCCGCTGCTCGACGAAGCCATGGCGCGGCTGGGAAAAACGGACCGCGAAGCGGTCGTGTTGCGGTATTTCAAAGGAAAAAGTCTCAATGAAGTCGCGGCGGCATTAAAGACCACCGAGGCTGCGGCGCAAAGCCGGGTGCATCGCGCGGTGGGAAAATTGCAGGCCTATTTTCTCCAGCGCGGGATTGATTCCACGACCGCGGCGATCACCGGGACGATTTCAACCTATTCCATCCAAGCCGCGCCGGTGGCGCTGGCCAAAACAGTTTCCGCCGTGGCGCTGGCCAAAGGCGCAACGGCCTCAACCTCAACCCTCACCCTCATCAAAGGAGCATTAAAAATTATGGCATGGAGCAAAGCAAAGACAGCAATCGTTGCCGGCGTGGTCTTGCTACTCGCCGGGACAACTGCAATGGTGACTGTCAAGGAAAGGTATTCGCATGAATATTCCGAATGGGATATCGGACGAGTTGATGGGAACATTCTGCGGTCTGCGCCGCATATCGTCAGAATCATTCCCTCGAGATTCCCCACCCAAGGCGGTTCTGCGGGCATTGGCAATGGTAGGTTTCTGGGGTTGGGACTCAGGGTTGAGGAAATTGCAGGAGTGGCATATGGGGATTTCCTTGGCACACGGACGGTTTTTTCGACGACTCTCCCATCCGGAAAATACGATTTTATTGCCAATTTGCTGTGGGGTTCCAATGCCGCGTTGAGGCGGGAAATGGAAAAACAATTCGGCATCGTTGGGCGAAACGAAACCGTGGAAACGAACGTCTTGTTCCTACAAATCAAATCTCCCAATGCACCGGGCTTGAGACTCACCACGACTCGAAACTACTCGTCATCCAGGCAGGCTGGCGGGGAATATCATACCGTGAACTTGCAGCTTGGCAGCGCCTGCGCCTTCTTGGAAGTCCAATTTGGAATTCCCGTCATTGACCAAACCGGCCTGAGCGGAAGCTACGACATCAATCTCAAATGGGATTTCCAGAACGACCCGCAGCATGAGAATTTGAAACAGGCGCTTTTTCAGCAACTTGGATTGAAATTGGTTCCCGGAGTCGCGCCGGTGAAAATGGTCGTGATCGAAAAGGCGAAATGAGCCTTTTGAAAAATAAAATGGCACGTTTCCGGCGGGGCGGACGTCAAAGCAACTTGCGAAATTCGTCCGGAGTCAGCCCGGCATCACGAGCGATACTGCCCATTGTGTAAGGATCAATCGGATTGGCACGCGGAATGACCAACCGCGTTTCGCCATTGGACATGATGATATGACCGCTGGGCCGGATGATGCGATAGCCTAGTTTCTGAAACACACGCACGGCGTCTTGATGCCGAATGCCCGGAAGCTTTGGCATATCAAACCATGACTTCGGCTTCGCTGACTTTGAATACTTTCGCCTCGTCCGCCTCCGCCGCAAGCCATTCCTGAATTGCCTCGCGGATGTTTTGCAGCGCCTCCTCGCGCGTGCGGCCTTGCGAGTGACAGCCTTTGAGCGCCGGACAACTGACCGAAACGCCGTCTTCGTGTTCAATCAAGGTAACGCGATAGCTTGTCATGCTCTTAAACTACTTGGGCGAGGGCGGTGAATCAAGTTTGGTTCCACCCTTTAGCCCGGATATTTCATAGTCGCATTGGCAGACGCGGGCCAAACCGTTGTAGCGCAGGTTTCCAAACCTGCTGTATCGCCGATTTCCAAATCGGCAGAACGTCCGAATAGCGAGCACGTTGAATGGTCGGACGGCAAGCGGGTTTGGAAACCCGCGATACAGCAGACTTGGAAGTCTGCGCTACAGGACTCTCTATTTCGACAGCAGCTTCCAAACCCGCAGCGCTTCGGTGACGCCCCACGCCTGCGCATCGCACCCGCGTTGCGCGTGCGGCGTGTCGCCGTCCAGAATTTCCGGGATTTGCCCCAGGCAATCCTCGTCCAGCAATCGTTCACTGCTGCTCAGATAGCTGGTGGCCGCCGCAACTGCTGGCGGAGAAAAATCCCATGCCCGCGCCAGCGCCTCGCAAAACACCGGGAAGGTCCACGTCCACGCCGTACCATTGTGATACGCCGGTTTGCGACGCGTGTCCTCGTCCCCTTCGTAGCGCGGCCAGTACGGATTGGCCGGGTCGTTCAAAAGAAATCCGGCGTTGCTCTGGATGGGCAGGGGCACGGACACCGGCAACGGCGCCAGCGACCGCAAGGCTCCCGGCACCACCAGGTATTTTTGCGCCGCGGCCACACAACGTTTTGCCCGCTCACCGGTGACCAGCCCCAGGCTCACAGCGAAGAGGCAATTGCTTCGCAACGCGTCGCTCGGGGTGGCGTCGCGCGCGATGACGCGCTGGCCGCCCAGCAACACGTCCGCCAGCCAGTCTTTTCCGTCAAGAAGGAACAATTTCTCGAATGACGTTGTTGCGTGTTCGGCGAGCGCGCCCCATTTCTTCTGGTCCGCTGCACCTGAAAACTTTTCCAATTGCCGCAGCAACCGGATCCAAAGCGCTTGAATTTCGACCGGATACCCCTCGCGCGGCGTGCCCGCCGGAAAGTTGGTGTCCATCCACGTAAAATGACCGGGGCTCCAGATCAAAGCCGAATCGGGGTCCATCCGGATTCCGTTGGGTGTCCCGCGCGCGTAGTTTTCCGCGATGCTCACCAGCACGTCGAAAATCGTCCGCCCATTTTCAAGCCGTTCTTCATAAAATTTTTGGAGACCGGACAACTCCCCGCATACCACCGCAAACCACAACGGCGCGTCGGAAGTGTCGCGGTTGGAAACGTCGTTACCGTGGATGGTATTGGGCAGCGTGCCGTCTTTCTCGAATTTCGCAAACGTCAACAGCAGTTGCTTTACGTCCTCCACCATCCCCGCCGCCAGCAATCCGCGCGCGCAAATCAGTGAATCGCGTCCCCAATCCAAAAACCAGGGATACCCGGCGATGACCGTCTTCCCGGCGCCGCGCCGCACGACAAATTGCCCCGCCGCGCGCGACAACCGCGCCTGAAATGAATTTTCCAAAACCGGTGATTGAAAATCGCTGATTTTTGTAAATTCCCCGCCGGCGCCCGGTTCGGCCGTCGCCACCACTGCCGCGCTGGCGCCCTTCGGCAGCGGAATTTCAAACCATCCCGGACTGTACGCGTCGCCGCCCGCCATTTGCCCGCGCGCCGCCTCGACCGGATGCGGAATGTCCCGGCACCATTCCGGTTCCGAATGAAATTGTCCCGTGTTCGCAAACACGCGCAGTTGCCGGTCCGGTTCCGGCGCAAAGACAAAACCGGCGCTATCCAACGGCTGCGTCTTGGACGAAAAATGAAAGTCCGCGCCGCCGTTGAACTTGGTTTCCTGATGAAAATTCCGGTCCTCAATGTCAAAGCGGACCGTCAACCGGACATCGGCTTCCGCGGGTAATTGCTTTCCGGTTGCCCTTTTTTCCGAGGGCCGGCTGAATTGGAAGACGACCGCGTTTTGCTCCTGAAGCATTTTTGCCCGCAACTCGATCTCCACGGTGCGTCCGTCGCCCGCGTTGGCAATAAACTGCCAGACCGCTGGCGGCCCATTTTGAAAAACACAAAGATTATCGTGCGTCAGTGGCGACAGAAAACCGTCCGCATTCACCCACACGCGCATCCGCTTGATGAAAATATGCCGGTCCACCGGATAAGCGGGGTTCAGATTCGCCCCCAGCACGCAATCGTACTTGGAATTGACCCTCCCCAGGTCCACGCAGATCCGCGCCATCCCGCCAATCCCATTCGTCAACAACACCATCGCTTCCGGCGAGGGCAGCGTCTCTCTTGCGGCCGATGCGTCGGGGCCGGATGCCAGAAAACGGATTGCGCCACTGATTTGCTGCAAGTCGGCGGCATAACGTTCCAGCATTAACGTGGCATCGGCCAAAGAATTGCGCGGCGCAAACACCGCAATGAATTTTCCGGCGGCGGGAATGGATTGGACGTGAAGCTGCCCTTTGGTTTCGGCATCCGGGTTTTGAAACTTGAGGACCGCCCGGAACGGCGTTTCATCCTCGATGAGCAGCCAATGGTTTGCCGGCACCGGGGTTATGCGGCGCGCATCAATCAACGTCCAGGTAATCACGTTGGGAAAAATTTCGCCGTGCGCCGTTTTCTCCAAAAGAACGGCCAGCCCGTTTTGCGATTCGCCGCCCGCCAACTGGCTGGCTGCCGCAAAAAATTTTTGGGGGGAGGTGTCAATTTGCCGCGCCAAAAATTGGGGTTCAAAACTGTTCAAAGTTTCGTCAGGCAAAATCCGATTCAGCGCCTGGAGGGCAAAGGCCGCCTGGGCGCGGGCGCGACGGTAACTTTCGCCGCCCAGGCCGGCGACGCGTTCGGAAGGCGCCAGACAATAAACGGCCCCGGGTCCCAGGGTAAAAACGATTTGACCGTCGGTGCGCACCCTTTTCGGCGCCGGTTGCCGGAGCAGGTCAAATTCAAAATCGGAAATCTTCAGTTTGGTTCCGGCGGACAATCCCGCCACGACCTGGTCATCCAGGGGCACGGCCTGTTCCTTTTCGATGTCCGTATTGGCCAGGACAATGACCGTGTCCTTGCCGTCGGCCGATTCGCGCAATAACGCATAAACCGGCGAGTCCGCCGGACTGAGGCGCGTCAGCTTGGCGCCGTCGAAAAAGCAGGGATGGTCCGTCAGCAGGCGGTTCAACTGCGCCAACTCGGCCACGATGTTTTGCGCACTCCCCCAGTTCAAGCCGGTGCAGCCGTGGACCCTGATTTTTTCCGGCGCCAGCCATTCCACGCCGCAGGTAAACCCAAAGCCGCCGCTGGGACTGGTCAAGGCGCACAACCGGTTCCGTAATAGCGACCAGGCGCGCGAAATTTGATTGGATGGCTTTGTTTTGGATAGATCGTCCGGGAGGGTCTTTGCCGCCAGGCGCTCGTTGTCGTGCGTCTCGCTGTAATGCACATAGGCCCCCACCCGCCCGCTTTGGCGGTTCGCGTAATCCAGATAGTTCGCCACGTCCCGTCCCGAATAGTTCTGGAACAGTTCCGAATAGGCCCACTGCATTCCGCCTTCGGTCAACAGGTTCTCCGTGGCTTCCCACGAACCACCCAGGCCTTCCAGCAAAAAAATTGTGTCGGGAAACTCCTCCTGGACGCGCGCGATGACATACTGCCAGGCCACCACGGGAATTTTGTAGCCCGCGTCGCACCGGAAACCGTCCGTGCCTCGCCGGCACCAGATCAACAGCGCATCCGCAATTTTGTCCCAGAGCGCCACGCAGTCCTGTTTCAATTCCACCAGGTCTTCCCAAACCGTTCCCCAGGCGCCGGGGCTGGCGAATTCTCCGTCGGGATGTTTCAGGAAAAATTCCGGCGAATTTTCCTGCAACACCGAACCCCAGCCGGTGTGGTTGATGACGATGTCCAGAAAAGCCCTTGCGCCCAAGGAATGCGCGGCGTAGGTCAGCTCGCAAAACTGGTCGATGCCCGTGGTGCGTTTGTCGAATTCAACCAGCGCCGGGTCCACCGCCGTCAGGTCGAGCGCCGCATAGGGACTGCCAAACCGCCCAAAACGCGCGTACGTCGTGGGCGTGGGATGGATGGGCAGCAGGTGCAAAACGCGGCAGCCGAGGGTATCGACGATGTGCGGCAGTTGCTTTTTCAAATCGCGCAACGTCCCCGACGGCGGAATCACGGTGAATTTTTTCCCGTCGAGCGCCGATAATTGTCCCTCCAGTTGATCGTCTTTGGTGAAGGGCAGATTTTTCCCGGTCCCGAACAGGCGCACAAACGCGCAATAAATCGTATTGCCGGTCCGGGCAAAGTCCGGATGGACGGAAATGCCGACATCGGCTCCGTCCGGCCAATGCTGCCATTTTCTTTCGTCCAGCAGGTACGGTTTGGCCTTGAAATAACCGGTTTCGGCGAGCGGAAATTCGATTTCCCAAACCGCGCCGTTCTTTTTCATGGGAACATCCCGCCAGGATTCGCCGGCCGCGGCCGCCCCGCCGGCGTTGGCCGCGATGATTTCCTGCCGCCGCGCCGCCGCGCGTCCGAGATTGGTCCGGAGAAATGCCCGCGAACCGTTTTTGCCCGCGGGATGGTTCTCCTCGCGGAGTGTAAATTTCACGTTGTCGCCGACGAAACGAAGCAGTCGTTCGCCGGGACCGGGTGTCATGGATAGAGACGGGCGTTCCACGTACCGAGTGTCAAGTTTTTGGAGTGAACTTTCAAGTTTTTGAGAAAGGCAGCCTCCGACATCGAACGGAGTCTTTACCGACTGCCAGCCTCAACACCCTGATTTGCAGGGGCTTTTCATCATTGATTTTAAGGTGATCAAGCTGTTTTTTCACAACACACCACCCGCAGGAATTAACACGCCACGCACACGCCGCCTGCTTGGTCATAATTGCGTCACGTCAGCCACCTTCTTCAGTGCATCCTGTTCAGCATGATCGTCGTCCCCTTCATCCCCGCTTCCACGACGACCACGACCAAGCGGTTTATTGCCGATCTCGATTACAGCCCCGACTGTGGGAATGCTGTCCTTTATTGGATTGCACTCAACAGCCCATTCGATAGCTTCTCCCATCCATTTAATATCGTCTGCGCCCATACAAAATATCGTCTTTTCTCGATTAGAACCTGCTAACGTCTGCGTAACTTCCCGTGCTGTGCTTTTGGCGAGCCTGCACGGTAGGCAATAGATTCCTCACGGAAAACACCCCCACCTTCAACCCAACCTAAATCCCGGCCAATCAAAAGCTCATTCATTTCGGCATGGTGGGTGTTCTTCATCGCCACCGGCTGTATCTCGAAGCCATGTCGTTCGGCCAAGGCGCGAACTTCTTCGGCGTTGTCATAAGTCATCAGAAAATCGCCGCGCAATGATTCGCATAGCGTGAACAGATGTTCGTGGTCAATTTCCGAGTGCGTGTAAAGGCGCGAGCCAGCGCGCTTGCCGCCGACCGTGTAAGGCGGGTCAATGAAAAACACGGCTTCACGATCCTTCTGAAAACGAGCCAACACATCGAACGCGTCGCCATGGATAAATTCAAGACGATTGGCAACGAGTTCAATATTCGTAATCCGTTTGGCGATGGTTTGCGGATACCAGCGAGACAAAATCCCTTTTCCATTTTCGCCATTTTTTAGCACACCCGCACCTTCTGCCAAAATTCCGCCGTGCGCCGTCCGGTTTTTTAGCATTGTCTGAAATGCACGTTCGCATTGTGACTTTGGAGATTTGGCAAATTCTGCTTTGGCAGATTCTGGTGACAATTCGAAGTCAATTATTCGTTTTGCCAGCCATTGCGCATCGCCCGCAAGAATTGTCTGCCAGACTGAGGCAATTTGGTCGTCGAGTTCAACCATGACGACGGAATCGGCAAGATGCTCAAATGCGGCGGTGAGGCTGATGATTCCGCCACCAGCAAAAGGCTCGACAAGAGTTGCTGGCTGACTCGACAAACTCATCATCCAGCGACGGAAAAGTGGCACAAGCCAAGTCTTGCCGCCCGGATAACGAAACGGGCTGCGCTGCGGTACAGACGAAACATTCACCGGTCGGTCACGCTCAACGAAGCCTGGTAGTAAAAATGTCTGGGAAAAGCTCATTCGGCAAAAGGATTTTCAAGTGAGCGATTTATTGGCGGCGTTTCCAGCTTCTCGTCAACTTTTTCCTGCAAGTGGCTGATAAAATCCTCCATTTTTCCGGGACGCGATTTTGTGATCTGATTCAATGCAGGTTCAAAGCGCGTATAAACAATGCGTTCACGGAATAATTCGTAATGCGCCCCCGTGTTTGCTGGCGGTTTCAAATCATAAATCATCCAAGCAATGTCCGCCTTTTCTTTTGGAACTTCCGGCAATTGGGGCAACGTATTGAAGAATGCTTTATTGAGAGCAACGGACGTTTTTTTGCCCCACGCGTTAATAATTCCGCCTTTGAAAATCAATTGCGGAGCAAGTCGTTTGCGCGACGATGACAGATAATCTGGACGCGGATAATTTTCTTCGGTCGTCCAATCCATGCTGAAATTTTTCGCCGGTGCTTCCATGTATTGCTCAAATGGATTACGCACGTTGCCGGAAATGCAAACGGCTTGCACTTCCAAAGCGCCGAAGTCATAAACTTTACCCGCTTTATCGTAAGCGCAGAGAACAATGTCAATATTTCCGGCCGAGCCGCCGTCGGCGTCTTTCAGACGGACTTCCGTTAGCGTTGTCCAATTCGCACCTGCTGGAAAAAAGAAATCCGCCGCATCGTCTGCAATCAACCAGCCTTGTCGAAAACGAATCGGGCAAGTGATGGCGACTTCGTATTCTTGCAAAACGCTGCAAACACCTAACGGGTTTTGCGCTTTGTCTTTCGTGCAATTTGGAACTTTATTGTTGAACGGGCAAAGACGCTTTGTTCGGTGTCGGTTCGCTGCGACGCTCATGTCGCCGGGCGGAAATCCAAAGACTTCTGCAAGCGGATGCTTCGGCTCTGTTTGATGTGCCATGCAAGGGGAAATTTACATGGCGATTTTGATTTGTTCGAGCAAATTTCAATCTGACGAAACGAGCCGGCGGAATCGCGGCCAGATCGCCAGCAAACCGGTGCCGCTCGTTCGCGCGTGAAACGGGTGCTTCTTCCGTTCGCCCCAACCGTCAAATCGCGTTGAAGTGAATGCCTTGGAAACAGTGAGTGCCTCCGCGTGCAAATAGCCCATCATTGTCCCCAGCGACTGATGACCCATCGTCTCCTGGATTGCTCGCGGATGTCCTCCAGCGCCGAGCACGGAATGGCGACAACGCGGTCTTTGCCGCCCTTGGTTGCGCGGATGATCAATTGCCCGACTTCACGTCCTTGATCCGCGGGTTGAGCGGCTCGCTCACGCGCAGGCCGCAACCGTGGAGCAGGCGCACGGCCAGGCTGGTGGCAAAAGGGGTGTCGCTCTGGGTGGTCTTAATTAACTGCCAGGTTTCCCGCGGCGTCCGGGCGTGGCGAATCTGGGCTGGACGTCTGGCCCGCAGCGACTGGACGTTTTTCAACTCCGTGCTCAGGGTGGATCTGAAAAATCAAACTGCGCCGGGATCGTAGCGGCGGACATCCTGTCTGCCGTAGAGGGCGGCATCTTGGCGCGCGGACCAACGCTTGATTTACCACGGTTTTTCCAATTTGAGCGCCGGGTCCGCCGGGCTGGAAGCGCCGGCTCTACGTCAGGCTGGGAAGCCTGCCGCTACATTTTTAGACACGCTCTCAGGGCCTCCTTGTAAGAAGATAATTGCCTAAAAAGGCTTGATTTTGGGTGCTGGCGACGACATTTTGCCGCGCGAGGACGGTCAGAAACCGTTCCAGTTTAAGTTTACTTGGCATATGCAACGGGAGCCATTTGAGGAAGTCGCAATATCGCCTGGGCCAGACACAGTAAGTGCGCTCGGTCGTGAGCGCAAGATGTTTGCGTCTAACAACTTCCTTAAGTCGCCGCACCGCTTCATCGGTATTCATTTGGCTGTTTTAATGACGAACAAATCTTTTACATTAATTATTAGGCAGTATGAATACCACACCGATTCCGAACTGGTCATTCTTCAGCATTATAGCTTGGTATGCCGTATTTGCTCCGTTTGTCGCAGCAGGCATCATAGGCATTGGCTTGGTGATAGGTATTCCCGACCGTCACTCTGATTCGTCAGCAGATTATTATTTTGGCACGGCCGCGTGTGTTTTGTTATCTTCAGCCACTGCCAGCATTGTGAGCCTATTCGGTATTCGGTGGCACGGTTGGCGAGTTGTTGTTTGGAAATCAGCAGTCGGATTCGTTTTGAGTTGTCTTGTCTATTTGGCATTGATTTACATAAGTATGCTGAAGACGTCTCATCAATGATTGGATATGATACGAAAGCTGCCAAATCGCTGCAGGCAACGCGGGATGGCGGCTTCTGTTTCCCGACTGCGCCGGGATTCACGTCGTTTGGTCCCGCGTGCCTGAGAGCGCGTCTGAAAATGTAGCGGCGGGCTTCCCGGCCTGCTCCCGCGGTTGAGGGACCGGCGCTTCGAGGCCTGCGGACCCGGCACTGAAATTGGAATACCGTGGAAAATCAAGCGTTGGTCCGGGCGGCAAGATGCCGCCCTCTACGGCAGACAGGATGTCCGCCGCTACGATCCCGGCGCAGTTTGTTTTTTCAGACACTCTAAGCAAGCGCCATTCCCCTTTCCGTGCAGATGAAGAAGTTTGTCTTACACCCTTTCCGCCCGGGGCCGGTTTTCTGCGGTTGCCTTGGAGTGAAAATTGCTCCATTATCACCGCCCGGCAGGTAAATTAAAATGTCCAGCGTTGCACCGAATACGGCTGAAGAAACTCAATTGTTGCAGACGATTGAGATGTTCGAGGTCATTGTCCAATCGCAGCCAAACGATTGCCAGTCCCTGGAAATCCTCAAGGAAGCCTATACCAAACTGGGGCGCGAAGCCGACATTATCCGCACTTCGAAGCGCATTGCCGAGGCTTACACCCAGATGGGGCAGTTGTCCTCCGCCATCCTGGAGTACGAAACCGTTCTCCAGCGCCGTCCCAATGACGAAGACGTCCAGACGGCGCTCAGAAGGATCGAAGATACCGCGAACAACGCCTCCTCCCAGTCGGTCGCGGAACCAGCGGCCCTGGCGCCGTTGCCTGAATCCGGCACCAAGTTCAAGAGAAAGGCGCCGGTCCCGGAAGGCGAGATTGACGACGGCCAAAAAACGATGCGCAAGATTTACGTCGATGGCAAATTGATCAGCGCCACCGACTTTGACATCTGCTGGCGCCCGGCGCATTTGAACGGTTCCCCCCAGGATGTGGCCGAGCCTTTCATCCACACATTGGGCGACAAGGGCATTTTCCATGTTGAGAAATCCTTGCGGTTGTTGACGGACAAATCGCGGACGGGTTACGTTCCCCTGGAGCGCTATGATGTGGATATGGAGTTGTTGCGCGGGTTTCCGGCCGATGTTTGCCGCCGCTGGTGCGTGGCGCCGTTTGACCGGATGAGCAAGTCCGTGCTGGTGGCGACGGCGAATCCTTTCAATCAACAAGCGGCCAAGGAGTTATCCGAAGCCACGACGATGCGCTTGTTGTGGTACCTGGTAATGCCCTCCGAACTGCTCACCCTCATCCGCAAAGCCTTTCGTTGAGCCATGGCCAAAGTAAAATCATTTGGTGAACGCATCGCCGACGCCCTCGTGGAGGACGGGTTGTTGAGCGAGGGCCAGGTGGCGGAATTGCTGGAGCAGCAAAAAAAAGAGGGCGCGCGACTGGTCAAGCTCATCGTCGAAAAATCTTATGTCAGTGAACAGGATTTAGCCGTCTGCATGGGCCGGGTCCTCAACGTGCCTCCGATCAACCTGGCCCGGGTCACCATCCCCGAAGAGGTCGCCGAACTCATTCCGCGCGAAACCGAATACAATCACAAAGTCCTTCCGGTCTCGCGTCTGGAGAACAAAATCTTTCTGGCGATGGCGGACCCCCTCAACGTCCTCGCCCTCGACGACGTCAAGCGGATCACCAAGCTCGAAATCGCCCCGCTCATCGCCTCGGAAAAATCCATCAACGACAAACTCACCGCCCTCGACTCCGCCAAGGGCGGCTCGATGGAGGACATCATCCTGGACGCGCAAAAGCAGCAGGACGAAGACGCTGACGCGGTCGAGACCGTCAAGGAAGGCGTGGAAGAGGTCAACCTTGACCAACTGGCCGCCTCCAGTGAGGAAGCCCCGGTCATCAAGCTGGCCAACCTCATCATTGTTCAGGCGATCAAAGACCGCGCCAGTGACGTACACCTCGAGCCCTTCGAGAAAAACATGCGCCTGCGCTATCGCGTCGATGGCGGGCTGGTGGATGCCACGCCGCCGCCCAAGCAGATGCAATTGGCGCTCGCCTCGCGTTTCAAAATCATGTCCAACCTCGACATCGCCGAGCGCCGCCTGCCCCAGGACGGACGCATGCGCGTCAAGGTCAGCGGCAGGGATTATGACCTGCGGGTCTCGGTCCTGCCCACGGTGTTCGGCGAAAAAATTGTTTTGCGCGTGCTGGACAAGTCGAACCTTTCCGCCAGCCTGGACAAACTGGGCCTGGACGACGAGACCTACAAACAGTTCAAGGGCGCCATTGATGCGCCGCACGGGTTGATTCTGGTGACCGGCCCGACCGGTTCCGGGAAGACCACGACGCTTTATTCGGCGCTCAATGAGTTGAACAGCCCGCAGTGGAACATTGTCACGGTCGAAGACCCGGTGGAATTCCAGATTCCCGGCATCAACCAGGTGCCGACTAAAAAGGAAATCGGCCTCACCTTCGCCAACGCCCTGCGCTCGATTTTGCGGCAGGACCCGGACATCATCATGATTGGTGAAATCCGCGATACGGAGACCGCGGAAATCGCCATTGAAGCCGCGTTGACCGGGCACCAGGTGCTGTCCACGATGCATTGCAACGACGCCCCGGGCGCCATCGCGCGCCTGGATGACATGGGCATTGCGCCCTTCCTGATTTCCTCTTCGGTGATTTTGTCCTGCGCCCAACGCCTGGTGCGCCGCATCTGCTCGCATTGCAAGGAGCCGGTCACCTATCCCCCGAAGATGTTCGAGGATCTGGGCATAGATCCGACCAACTTTATGGGGGTGCAGCTATATCGCGGACGCGGCTGCGACCGTTGCAAGAATTCCGGCTATGCAGGCCGCATGGCCATCATTGAAGCCATGACGGTCTCCGACCAGATTCGCAAATTAATCATCGCCCGCGGCAGCACGCGAGAAATGGCCAAAGTGGCCATTAAAGAAGGCATGCATACGTTGCGAATGGCGGGATTGGTTCGCGCGCGCGAGGGCCTCTCCACCCTCGAACAAGTCCTCCTCTTGACGTCCTCACAGTAGGCTCAAAACTTGCGCTGCGGAATTTCCCCCGGCTGCGGGCCGGACGCCAGCCAGGGAGGCGGCTGCGGCACCCATTCCGGCGTCGGCGCCTTGGTTAGCGCCGGCTGGCCCAAAATCGGCAACGGCTTGACCGTGGCCGGCAACCCCACGTTCCCCGTCAATGGCGCAAACGTCCCGCCCATCGGATTGCCTTGGGGTTGCGCCAGGAATGGGTCCACCGCCGCGCGTCCGCGCGAAGACGCCTCGTCTCCCGCTGGCGGCGGCTCGGTATGCAAAGAGAGCAATTTTTGGAACGCCTCTTCATCGGCGATTTGTTCGGGCGTGAGTTTGGGTCTGGCCGGCGAAGGCGCGCCGGACCCGTAAAACCCTCCATTATTGGCATTGTTTTGGTTCTGACCGGGCGGCGTTAAAAATTGGGAGAAAAAGGCTTCCTGCGTCCGATTCGGAGCCAGCACCCCGCCCGGCACGGAATTGGATTCCTGCCCCGGCAAACTCCATTGCGCATAGTCGGAGATATTGTTGCTGTAATTCGCCCCGCGGCCTTCCCTCCCCCAATAACCCTGCCCCGCGGTTCTATTCGGATCGGCTTCCGCCGCTTTTTCCGGCAGCCCAAAAATTTTCTCGGCGGTCGGAATGCCGAAGATCTGTTCGGGAGTTATCGGCGCCAAGGGGTCCTGATTTTCCCCGGGCGAGGTCACAGGCGGCGGCATTGGCAGCGGGAAATCGGATCTCACCTCCGGCGAATTGTTGAAATGCAGCGACGAAGCGTTCACGCTCGCCGCCATTCCGTTGAGGTCCGGCGGCGGCGCCACCAGGGATGGCACATTGGAACTTATCGTGTCATTCGCCGGCGAGGAAAAGATAATCATCTGCCCCTGCCCCTCGACCGGCGCACAGGCAAGCACTGGCAAGACAGTTGCCACGGCCATGAGCAACCGCCTGGATTTCGCCGGCAGAAAATTCATCTCGAGATTACCAACGTTAAGGGATTGGACAACCGGAGTCAAAAATGAATTCAATCATTTTCGGATTCATTGCCGCTCGTACTCGCCTTTGCGCACCCGCTTGAGCACGGTAAAGCCCGCCTTCTTGGCGTCGGTGATGGAAACCGGCTTGAGTTTCGTCGGCGTGCTGAAACCGGAAATGACCTTGCGCACGGGCTTCTTGCAGACTGGACACTTCACCAGTGGCGCCGCCGACAACGGGCGGTTCAATGTGAAATTACCCCCGCAAACCTTGCATTCACCCTCGCATACTTCGTATTCGTAAAGCGGCATCCCTAAATTTCGGTTTTTGGATGCTGATTGTCGAATTGAAAGTGTCGTGTCTTTGTCCCTTACAGAACGATACAGTTCAATCTCACGCCAAGCTCGCAAAGGCCGCAAAGGAAGAGGAATGAAAGGTTTTTTTAAGAAACCAGCTTGCACCTATTGGTGAGGCTTTTTTAAAAATTCCTTTGCGAACCTTGCGGCCTTTGCGTGAGGCCATTTTTCAACTGAATTGTTCGCTTTGTTGTCAGCCGAAACAAAAAAACGAAAGCGCCGTTGTTTCGCGGCGCCTTCGCTCGGACCCCTGCCCTTCCCTTTCCCTATAACCTTTGCCGTTCCTCGTCCCTTTACCCCTTCCCGTCAACCTGCCATCCGCCCGGCAAAATCATGGCTTGTTGGTAAACGTTGCCGATGGCGTATTGGACGACATCGTCAGCGGCGTATTGGTATCCGCCAATGAGTTGTTCGTTTCCGCCACCGGGTAATTCGTATCCGCCGCAGAGCTGTTCATCGCGGGAGGATTGCTGCTCATGCCGGGCGACTCCGGAGCATTGGTGTCGGTCCCGGTACCGGCATTATTGCCGCATCCGGCCAGGAGAATCGGCATGGCGAGACAAATAATCAGTTTTTTCATATTATTGTTGCGGTTTGACGGAGATGTTGTTGATGATATTCTTAACGCCTTGGACTCCCTTGGCAATGTCGCCCGCCTTGGACTTCTGGTCGTCGGTATCGACAAATCCGCTTAATTGCACCGTCCCGCGGAAGGAATCGACGTCCACCCCGCCGAACTTGTATTCGGGATTGTCGTGCAAGGCGTCACTGACGCGCGCTTTGAGCGATTGGTCGTCGATATACTCGCCGGTGCTGCGATTGTATTTGTCGCCGGCGCAACCCGTGGTGGCGGTCACAGCGGCGGTTGTCAATAAACCCAGGCAAAGAGCCAGGTTCAAGGTGCTGGCAGTTACTTTCATGTTTATTCCTTTACTCCTTTGGTGGCGTTCAAACTACGACTTTACGATTTTCGCGCGGGCAAAAACACCATGACAGCCCCCACAATGGCGGCAGCGATTCCGCCCAACAGCAACCAGAGCGCTTTATCGGTTGGCGAACCGGTGAACAAATTCGAGACGTGCGACGCCGCGGAATCCGATGAGTGCGCCCCGTACACGATCAGCACGACGCCCACGACCAACAGAGCCAGACCTAATCCTTTATTCATAATTTTTATTTTTGTTGTAGGTGTTAAGCAGATTCAACCATTGCGCCGGCCATCTCGAATGGATGAGACCGCACCGGGCGGGCACCGACAGCGTTCTTTGCCGCCCGGCGGGCAAGGCGCACCGGTTGTCGGGCAACGCTTTCGTCGCCGACCGTGGAGCTGCGCCTTTTTAAATGCGAGAGGCGGGCGCGCAAGGCGTTTTCCAGCCGTTCGCGGCTAAACGCCCAATTATCCATCGGCAACCGGGCGAACGGTGATTTGGCCGGCGCCACCGGAGAAGTGTCATCCAGACTGGCCGCGATTTGAAAAAGTGAAGGCATTAAGGATTTTCCCGGTTCGGTGTTTTTCATGTGGTAATTGATTTTGAGTTGGATTTGCGCTCCGTCGATGAATTGCGGCAGGATGCGAATCATCGGAACCGGTGGCAGGTTGTTTGAAATGAGCGGATTCATAAATTGAGTTTGCGGTTCGCAGACGGACAGCCTCCGGCATTTTGATTGAACGATTTGCCCCGCGCGGCGCGCCGATGAAGCCGGCCCAATAGCTCCTCCTGGATGCCGTCAAGGAATTGCCAGTCCCCATTGGCAAGCCGGGCGAGGTTTTTTCCCACCCAGCCTTTGCCGAGGTTTCCATTAACTTTCATTGAAAACGTTTTCATCGCTCGTTTTTTACGCTGCTTCCGCGTTCGAGTTTTCCCCTTTGCAAGTGCCGTGCCGCCGGCGGGCCGGGATCAATTTCGTTCCAAATCCGGGAAAACAATGGTGGGATTGAAGCTTTCGTTACGAACAAGCCGGATGGCGATTTGCAAACTGCATGGCGGGCGCCGGGGTTTTTGCAATTTGCAGTACAAAAAAATACTTCCCGAGTCCCATCGCCTGATTTTTCGACAAGTCCCGCTGATTTTAATCCGGCACAATTTCCGCTTACAAAAAGCCGTTCAGGACATGAATCGATTGGACCAATTACATTTGATGAAATTATGAAAAAGAACACGACACCAGAAGCAGTCAACGAACTCTCCACGCCCGCGCAAAATCTCGTGGACGACGCCCGGGAATTGATGAGCGTCACCGCGAATGTGGCGGAGGAAAAAGTGGTCGAAGCCCGCCGCCGCCTGGCGGCAGCGCTGGACCGGTGCAAGGAGGCCGGATTGGAGGCCTGGGAAAACCTCCAGGACAAAGCGGTGGCCGGCGCCCGGGCGACGGATGCCACGATACGCAAGTATCCGTATCAGTCCATTGGCATCGCCTTTGGGGTGGGCGCATTGATTGGGTTCCTCCTGCGGCGCCGGGATTGATGATCCGGCGTTGTGTTTATGGAAACACCGCAGGATTCCGGCCTGACCATGGTGGAAGCCTCCCGACGGGTGGCCGAACGGCTGCTCGTTATCCTGGAAAACCGCTGCCACCTATTGATGGTGGA
>JBKQUF010000126.1:0-40101 GCA_052140285.1 Limisphaerales bacterium
TGCTGGAAAAACTGGGCCTGATCAAACTTTTCGCCACTGTGCCGCAATGGGCTTTGTAGCCAGACAAAAACCGGAAACCGCCGGTTTTACTGGCCTTTTTGAAAATCTCCGAGGAAGTTAGGCTAACCGCTCATCTTACTACTGGCGTTGATTTCACATCGCAAAACAAGGAAGTTCGTTCCAGTCCTTATCCTTTGGTATACCGATTTGAAAAGCCATCTCGAATACAAAAAGCGCGGAGCGGACAAGCTCCGCGCCCATGAAAAGGAAATCACCCAACTCGCCGAGGACGAAGCCGGTCCAGCCGAGGAGGATAGCGAATGAACCTGCCCCCGCTCGTTCCTCCGCTCAAGTGCCAGGGCATTAAAACCAAGCTGGTGGGCGAAATCCGACGACTCGCACAATTACAGGAATACGACCGCTGGGTCGAGCCGTTTTGCGGTTCATGCGTTGTCGCCCTCAATGTCCAGCCCAAACGCGCGTTGCTGGCAGATTCCAACATCCATATTATCCGGCTCTATCAAGAAATTCAGCGCGGCAATCTGACGCCTTCTTTGGCCAAAGCTTTTCTGATCGAAGAAGGGGAGAAACTGCGCGTCGGCGGCGAAGACTATTACTATGCCGTTCGTGAGCGGTTCAATGCCCAGTCCGCTTCGCTCGATTTCCTTTTTCTCAACCGTTCCTGTTTCAACGGCGTCATGCGATTCAATCGTTACGGAAAATTCAATGTCCCTTACGGGCACAAACCGGAGCGTTTCGCCCAGGCATATATTACTAAAATCACGAATCAAATCCGCCGCATCTCCGAAGCCATCTCCGCTTGCGACTGGACGTTTGTCGGCGCCGACTTTCGACAGACACTTGCATCGGCTCAATCGGGCGATTTCGTTTATGCGGACCCGCCCTATGCCGGCCGGCAGGTGGACTACTTTAATTCGTGGTCTGAATCCGATGAGATGGAACTCGGGAGCCTGCTAAAACAGCTCACGTGCCGTTTTATCCTTTCGACCTGGCATAGCAACGAATTCAGGACAAATGCCATGATTGAACGCCATTGGAACGACCCTCGCTGCCACCTCCTGACGCGTGAACATTTTTACCACGTCGGTTCCACGGAAGACCTGCGCCATCCCATGATTGAAGCGTTGATTACAAATTTCAAAATCGGCATGCAACCGCGGGAAACTGAAGCAACGCAACAAATGGCATTCTTTGAAAGGCCATAACGAGACTACTCCATTTGACAATTTCAAAATTCCTTCGGCCAAGTCATGCTGGCTTATAATTTCCACTTTGCTCGCTTGTTCCTTTGATGTTATTCCCCAATCCCCACTTAAAATCAGGTTTTCCGGCAACATTACACTTGGTGCATTTCATGCTTAAATCGCCTGGATGAAAAGGAAATTTCAGACTTTGGATCGATGCCACCGCCCCGGCGGACCGGCACTGGAACAGCCCTCGACTTTTCAACCTTCAATTCCCAACAGCCTTGTAATAAGCATAAAATTCCAAAACGAACCCAAAGTCAAAAATGTTAACATCCTCACTATCAATGAGATAAGAATAAAAACGCCCCGTTTTGCCCCCAAAAACGAACCCATGGCACCCCCTAATCCAACCCAAATGAATCCCCTTTGAACTCAACTTACACCAAATTGAACCCGAAATCGGCCGTCTTGAGGACCGTCTTTCGCTTTCTTCATTTGCCCCCGCTCAACTGTCCCAATCCAAGCCAGTCCAACCTAATCCAACCTGATCCAACAATTTTTTTCAATGGACCTGACATCGAAAATCACCGCCCGCGCCGTTCAATGGAAGACAGCGAGGCGCAGGTTTTTTCCTTTTGCGCCCGCAAGTTTTTGCAATAGTCAGGACGTGAAACGGGCTGGTAAATTTCTTTTCGCCGTGGTGGCGATGTTATTCGTGTTGCCGGCATTCGGCGGCGATGTCTGCGCCATTTGCGGCAAGCCGCTCTCCGGCGCGGTTTACCTGATCACCGACCAGATCACCGGCCAGCAGAAGATGGTTTGTTCCAACTGCATCCTCCTGCCGCGCTGCTTTATTTGCGGCCTGCCGGTAAAGGATGGCGGCACCCAATTGTCCGACGGCCGCTGGCTCTGCGCGCGCGACGCCCAGACTGCCGTCATGGACACCGACACTGCCAGACAGGTGGCCGATGAGGTGCGGGATGAATTGGACCGGCTCTTCTACCGCGATACTTCGTTTCCAACGAACGTGAACGTCGCGGTCATCGACCGCGTTGATGTGGACGCGATGTTTAAACCGGTGGGAAATGAATTTGAAAGCCCGAACCTGCTCGGCTGCATCAAGGCCGTGACCGGTGACGGCCCCAGACATTATGCGATGAGCCTGCTCACGGGGTTGCCCCTGGTGGAATTAAAGGCGACCGCCGCCCACGAGTTCTCCCACGCCTGGGTCGGCGAAAATGTCTCCCCCGGCCGGCACGCTCATATCGCGCGCGATGCCGAGGAGGGGTTTTGTGAGATGGTCGCGTATTTGTTGATGGATTCGGAGGGCGAGGAGGCCCAAAAACAATTTATTTTGCGCAACCATTATACCCGCGGGCAGGTGAACCTGTTCATCGCCGCGGAACAGGAATACGGCTTTGACGAAATCCTCGATTGGATGAAATACGGGCAGACCTCCGAGCTGGAGGATGGTCATCTGGAAGAGATTCGCGACGTAAAAATGCCTGTCGGCGCGCGCGTGTCCACCTCGGTGCTGTATGCCACCACCGCCCCGATCAAGACGGCGACGTCCATCGAGTTGCAGGGGATTCTCTGGGGCAACCCACCGGTGGCCATCATCAATAATAAATCCGTGTTTCCCAATGACGAGTTCAAGGTGAACATTGCCGGACAGGAAGTGGCCTTGCGTTGCCTCAAAATCAATACCAATTCCGTGCGGATCGAATATGAGGGTTCGGGCCGGCAGGTCGAGGTGCCTCTCTGGAAACAGTAAATCCGGCTGGCCCACCAATTCTTGGGCTTGGTTTAACCCTGCGCGAATTCGAACGGCCGGCGAATGTCTTTTGGCTTAATTTGCGTCCTTCTCGCGGCTTCGCGAGCGGAACGTGTCCCAGAAAGTAGAGACCATGCCTGCGCTTTTAAGAATCGTCTGAAACCAGGACGGCTTTTCGCCGTTCCGCGCGGATTTTTGGCCCCGGCAGGACGCTATTCCGGCCACCAACGTCGCGGCCGCAGAGGCAAATGAACGAACGGTTTTAGCCTGGTCGGCGAGCGCGTGGACCTCGTCCACCATCGTCTGGTAATCCCGCGCCAGTTGTGCGCGGTTGAGTTCGCTTTCGGCGATCAAAAGTTTTTTCCTCGAGGCGAGCTTGTTCATGTGAAGATTTTTTCCGCGCAGGCGCGGTCCTTTCGCAATTGGTCCAGCGTGGCGGAAAGGGTCTGCCAATCCCGCAGCATTCCCGTAAGCCGCCGCCAAAGACAGATCCCCGCCGCGGCGTAGAGGGCGGTCAACAGGAGCAAGACAGTCACGGACGACCACGCCTTCAACAAGACCACGATGGCAGCCGTAAACGTCAGCGCCGCCAGCAGGCCGAACCCGCAGACACCGAACGCCAGCATGATCGTTCGCAGATGATGCTCACGTTCCTCCTGCACTTCCACCGCCAACAGTTCGAGCCGGTTTTCCCCGATGGTCAACAACTGCCGCGCGAACTGTTTGGAGGTGGCGGCCAGTTGCAGGAAACTGGCAGTGGATTCTTCCATAACAAATTCAATCGCTGTTGCGTGAACACCGGCGCGAGACGATAAAACCGATCAGCACGCCGATTCCGACGCCAATGGCGATCGCCTGGTAAGGATTTTCCCGGATGGTTTTGTCGGCCACTTTGGCGCCGGCGACCGCCTTGTCGCGGACATTGCCGGCGATTTCCCTGCCGCGTTCCAACGCCAAGGCAAGGCGTTTGCGGGCTTCCCCGACTTTTTCACCGGCCACATCCGCCGTGGCCGCCATCAACGCGCGCGCGTCTTCGGCGAGCGTGCCGAGGTCATTACTGTGTTCTTCTGTGTGTTTGTTCATAGTTTTATTTTCCGTTCATTTTCGTTTTTTAATGGCAAATGTTCCGCGTCGGTCAAATGAGCCGCCATCGGCGAGCTGGCCACCGTCAAAATGGAGTTTCTTCCTCCGTACGGATTGGGCACGGATTCCCTGGCCCGCGGGTCGGGCATCCATTGGCCGTCCACCACCAGGCAGTATTCGTACGTCCCCGGCGCAAGGAAGGTTTCCTTCCACCACTGGCCCACGCCGGTGGAATGCAGGGTCTTGGCTTCGGGTTTCCAATGGTTAAATGTTCCCGCCAGACAAACTGATTTGGCTGTCGGATGCGAGAACTCAAAGCGAACCGGCCTCAATGTCGGGCCTGGAACGTTGTCGTGATTTTGATTGTGTTTCATAAAGTGTGTTTCATTGGGAGAATTGGCTTTTCAATTTTTGTGAAATGCGCCTGGACTAATGCACGACCACGGCTGGGTCGCGGACGATCACGGTCGGGCCTCGGTCGTCATGATGATCATATCCCGAGTGCCCGTCCCCTCGGTCTCCGCGGTCTCCGCGGTAAACGCATCCCGTGGCCGAGAGGAGGATGGCGAGGCTGACTAAAGAAATTATTTTTTTCATATCAACAAATGTTAGCAGCGGCCGGGAATTCCCTCTATAAGGTCTAACCCTACACCGGTGAAACGACCGCGCCCCCGCCCGGGTTCCGGGCGGGAGTTGCCAAAAGCCAAAAAATGATGAACATTTGGGCAATGGCCGCGTCCGGTTCGCCAAAATTTATGAAGGGCCAATTGCTGCTCGATAGCGGACAATTGAGCGGCTCCTTTTTCCAGCGGACAGTCCTGTTGATTTGCGAGCACAACACGGAAGGCGCTTTTGGCCTGGTGCTGAACCGGTCGGCCGGAAACAAGGTCGGCGAAGTCATCGTGGCCGACTTGCCGGATGCGCTCAGGGAATCGCCGCTTTATCTCGGCGGCCCGGTCCAGCCGACGGCCTTGAGTTTTTTGCACTCGGACAATTTCCTTCCGGAGGCGAATGTTTTTCCGAACCTGAATCTGGGCCATTCCCTGGATGATTTGGTGGAGATTGGCGAATCGTTTTCACCGGTCAAAAAAGTGAAGATGTTTGCCGGCTACGCCGGATGGTCGCCGGGACAATTGGAGGATGAGATGAAACGGAAATCGTGGCTGACGTATCCGGCGTCGTTGGAATTAGTTTTTGACACACCGCCGGAAGACCTGTGGCAGCGGATTTTGAAAAACAAAGGCGGCTGGAAAAACAAGCTCCTCTCGCAGATGCCGGAAAATTTGTCCTGGAACTAATTGGCCTCCACGCGCAGCCACGTAGAGTCGGCCGTTGCCATAATTTCCGATTGTTCCAAAATCGCGGGCACCAGGCAGAATTGGCCGGCGTGAAGCTCCATTGTTCCTCCGGCGTATTTCATTTCCACCCGGCCGGCCACCACGGCGGCGATCTGCATTTTTTTGGGTCCCAAGCGATGCCGCGCGCCGGCTTTCATCTCGAATTGCTCGATATCAAACAAGGGGTCACTCACCAGCATTCGCGATTTCACTTTGCCGCGTCCGGCCAACCGCCGGGTCACGGGCTGGGGTTCAAAATCGCCGAAGTCGATGCTGGCGAGCGACTGCTTCACGTGCAACTCGCGCGGTTTGCCGTCGGTGCCGAGCCGGTTCCAATCAAACAACCGGTAGGTGGTGTCCGAGTTTTGCTGGATTTCAAAAATGACGAGGCCCGCGCCGATGGCGTGCGCGCGTCCGCTCGGCAGGAACATCGCGTCGCCCGCCCGCACCGGGATCCGGTGGAAACATTCCGCCACGGCGCCGCGCGAGTATTTTTCCTCGAACTCCGGGCGCGTGGCGCCGCGGGCCAGGCCGGCATATAATTCCGCGCCGGGCAGGGCGTCGGCGACAAACCAAAATTCCGTTTTGGGTTCGCCTTTCAACTCCGCAGCCTGGTCCGCCGGCGGATGAACTTGCAAGGAAAGTTTTTCGCGGGCGTCGAGAATTTTGCAGAGGATCGGGAAACGATTTCCGGGGGCGGCTTTCGCTTCGCCGAGGATTTCGCGCGAAAAATGCTCCATCAGCCAGCGCAAAGTGTTGCCGGCGTATTCTCCATTTTGAATGATGCTCTGATCGCCGGGACGGTCGGAGATTTCCCAGGCCTCCCCGATGGCTTTGCCGGGAGGCAATGGATTGCCGAACAGTCTTTCAATTTCGCGTCCGCCCCAGACACGCTCTTTAAAGATTGGCTGAAAGATGAATGGATAAAGCACAACAATTCAGGCCGCCGTCTGCGGAACCCCGTTGGCCTCGATGTTCACCTTTTCCACGAAATGGCCGTGGGACCGGAATTTTTCGTAGCGCTGTTTCAGCCGTTCCGCGACCGGCAACGCCAGCACTTCATCCAGATGTTTGAGCAGGTGCGATTTCAGGCTTTCGGCGGAAGCGGCCGTGTCCGTATGCGCGCCTCCCAGCGGCTCGGCAATGATTTCATCCACGAGTTCGAGCTCCAGCAAGTCCCTCGCGGTAATTCTCAGCGCGGCGGCGGCTTTCGGAGCGGCGGCGCGGTCTTTCCACAAAATCGCCGCGCAACCTTCCGGGCTGATCACGGAATAATAGGCATTCTCCATCATCAAAACGCGGTCAGCCACCCCAATGCCCAGCGCGCCGCCGGAACCGCCCTCGCCGATCACCGTGGCAATGATCGGAACTTCCAACAGCATCATTTCGCGCAGATTGACGGCAATGGCCTCGGCAATGTGGCGTTCCTCGGCGGCCACGCCGGGAAACGCGCCCGCGGTATCGATCAGCGTGATCACCGGCAGCTCAAATTTATTCGCCAGCCGCATCAGGCGCAGCGCTTTGCGGTAGCCTTCCGGGTGGGCGGAACCGAAATTGCGCAGGATGTTTTCCTTGGTGTCGCGGCCCTTTTGGGTGCCGATGACCACGACGCGGCGGCCGCCCAGCTTGGCGAAGCCGCCAACCATGGCCCGGTCTTCGGCATAAAGACGGTCGCCATGCAATTCGTGAAAATCCGAAAAGACGGTTTTGATGTAATCCAGCGTGTAGGGCCGCTTGGGATGGCGGGCCAATTGGACGCGCTGCCAGGGGGTGAGGTTGGAAAAAATATGCCGCCGGGTTTCAACGAGCTTCTTTTCGATCAACTGGATTTCCTCTTCAAAACTGATGCCCAGAGAATGCTTCTCGGGATGGAGGCGCAAGTCGTCGAGTTTGTTTTGCAGTTCGATGATCGGTTTCTCGAAATCGAGCTGATGTTTCATGCGTTAAAGAGGGTAGCCATTCCTGAGGTTTTGACAATGCGAAATCTGTTTATGTTAGAAAAAAAACGAAAGGCCGGACTTGCGTCCGGCCTCTCACGGTGACGAGGTTTATACGCCTTCACCCAGGCGCTCAGAAGGGCGACGCGACCAACTTGGGGGTCGCTGTTCGAGCCGCGCCGCGAGCAAAACCTCTCTGCCAACCCTAAACGAACAGCGAAATTATCCACCGCCTAAATTCAGACCAAGTTGTACTCCAATCCGTTCAACTATCGTACGAGATTTTTCTTACCCTTGGATATGGGGTCTTTACCCCACGACCTTCTCTTTCAACAAAAAATTACTCCATCACTCCCTGAATGTCACTAAAAATTTTTGTTTGCGCACGCAACCGGATGACCTGCCCCAAAGGCGTCCGGCCCGAACCACTCAATGACTCTTTCAAAGCAGTTTCTTTGCCCGAACCAGAGGCTAGCACCCAAACCACCCTGGCCACGGCTATCGCGTTGAATGTCAATGAAATGCGCCGGGGCGGTGGTTTGGGCGAATCGTCCACAAATACGAAGGAATCCGTGCATTTCGCACCCTTTTCGTCCTCTCCAATTGCGTTTTGAAAGAGAGAAGCCACATGGCCGTCCTCACCCATCCCCAGAAAAATGAGGTCCAAGACGGGCCAGCCGTCATTAATGGAGGCGAATTGTCGCAATTCAGCTTCGGCAAATTTCACCGCGCGGTCCGGCAAATCTTCGCCGCGAAGGCGATGGACATGCGTTTCAGGTATTCCCAAAGGCATGAACAACAACTCGTTGGCCATCTTGAAATTGTTTTCCGGATCGCCGGGTGGAAGGCAACGTTCGTCGGCCCAGAAAAAATGCACGCGCGCAAAGGACGTCTTCCGCAAGCGGGCCTGCTCCACCGTCGAAGAAAAGAATTGGTGGGTGATCCGGCCGCCAGAGAGGGCAACGCAATAATTTCCCCGGGTGCCCCGCGCCGCTTCAATTTCATCCAACCATCGGCCGGCCACGGCTTGCGCCAGCGCATCGTTGTTCGCAAAGCGGATAAGCTCAAAATTTTCCATCGTCCGGATTATTTTATCACCTGCGGCTCATGCCAGGTGTGACCGAGTTGGGCCAGCAAATCGTCTGCCGCAATGGGACCCCAGGTTCCCGCGGAATAAAATTCCCGGTTGGTCAATGGTTTGCCTTCCCATCCAGCCCGGACGGAATCGACAATCTTCCAGGCCGTCTCAACTTCATCGCGGCGGATAAATAGCGTTGCGTCGCCCGCAATGGCTTCGAGCAGCAGACGTTCGTAGGCTTCGGGCGTATAAGCGCCAAACTCGGAATCATAGCTGAAATTCATGCGCACAGGGCGTACTCCGAGGCTCATTCCTGGTACTTTACCGTTAAAGCGGAGATAGATTCCTTCGTTGGGCTGCAATCGCAACGCAATGGCGTTCGCATCCAATGCGGTTCCGCATTGGGCCGCAAACAAGACGTTGGGTGTGGGCCGAAATTGAATGCGCACTTCGCTGGCGCTCATGGGCAGGTTTTTGCCCGTGCGCAGATAAAACGGAACGCCGCTCCAGCGCCAATTATCGATGAAGAACTTGAGGGCCACATAAGTTTCAACGTTGGAATCCGATTTCACCTTGGGTTCCTGCCGGTACCCCGGACGGGGCTGCCCATTGACGAGGCCGGCGAAGTATTGGCCGCGGACAATTTGCCGGGCCACGTCTTCATGCGACAGCGGGCGGATCGATTTGAGGAGCTTGACCTTTTCATCGCGAACCGCTTCCGCCTCGAGGGAGACGGGCGGTTCCATGGCGCAGAGGGCCAGCACCTGGAGCATGTGATTTTGGACCATGTCGCGCAGGGCGCCGGCTTCCTCGTAATAACCGCCGCGATCACCCACGCCGATTTGTTCGCTGACGGTGATTTGCACATGGTCCACCGATTCCCGGTTCCAAAGATGCTCAAAAATGGAATTGGAGAAACGGAACATCAAAATGTTCTGCACCGTTTCCTTGCCGAGATAATGGTCAATGCGGCACACCTGCGACTCATGCACGAAGCGCGTGAGCTCCGCATTCAGGGCGCGGGCGGAGGCCAGGTCGTGCCCGAAGGGCTTCTCGACCACCAGCCGCTGCCAGGCGGAACCGTTTTTGTTCAATAGTCCGGCGCGATGGATCTGTTCAATCACTTCCCCAAACTGGCTGGGCTGCGTGGCGAGATAAAACAAAAGATTCTCCCGGAGCGGGCCGCTGCCGAACGACGTCAGCATCTCCTCCATTTTTTTGTAGGCGGCGTCATCGGTGAGGTCGCCCTGGCAATAGAAAAGGTTTTTGGAGAAATCCGCCCACACCTGGTCATCGACGGGTTTGGTCCGCGAAAACTGGTTGAGTGCGGCGCGCAATTCAGCGCGCCAAGATTCATGGGTCTTTTCGCGCCGCGCAAAACCCACGACGCGAAAGTCCGGCGGCATCAGCTTGTCCTTGTACAAATGATACAACGCGGGGATCAGTTTGCGGGCCGTCAAATCGCCGCTGGCGCCGAAAATGATCATGGAACACGGCTCGGTCAATTTGCGGTCACTGCTGATATTGCACACCTGCCCCTCGATTTGTTGAGCAATCATTGTGAAACAATGGCTCAACCCCGGCGAAAATTCAATCCGCAGTTTTGCGCAATTTTCCGGGTGGATTTTGCGAAAAGAAGCCGATTGCAAATCGGCGCTCCGGCGCCAGGATAAAAGTATGCAAAAGTAACAGGTGACGAGTGACAAGAAAAACAATGGAGGAAGTACCGTCGGGGATCGACCCCGACTGCTACGAGTGGATATCACGAGCGGCATGAGTGGAATTGATGCAACCTCTTTCAGGGTTGGGAAATTTTATGATGCCATCCCCAGGGTAGCTCGTTCCTCGCAACCCTTGGGCTGAATGATCTTAATCCCTTCAGGATTAAAAAGTGGCGCACATGCAAAAAATTAAGATGCACCCTATCTGGCATTCACAGTCAGAAAATTCTCGCTAAAACCGCCGGGATTTCCCAAAATCCTTCACGCGCAATGAAAGCCAAAATCATCGTCACTCCAAAGAAAGCCGTTGTGGATCCGCAGGGAAAAACCGTCCAAACCGCGCTGGAACAGATGGGGTACCGCGGCATCAAGGCGGTGCATGTGGGGAAGTATCTGGAGATCGAACTGGAGGGCGACCGGGAGACGGCGCGGAAACAATTGGACGAAGCCGCGCATAAGTTTTTGAGCAACCCGGTGATCGAGGATTACCAACTGGAGATCGAATGAATTTCGCCGTGCTCCAGTTCCCCGCCAGCAATTGCGACCAGGATTGCGTCCACGCGGCGCGCGCCCTGGGCCACACGGCCGATTTTCTCTGGCACAAGGAAACCTCCCTGGGAAACGCCGACGCCGTGATCATTCCGGGTGGATTCAGCTACGGGGATTATCTCCGCACGGGGGCGATTGCGCGGTTCAGCCCGATCATGCAGGCGGTGCAGCGGTTTGCCGACGAGGGCGGCCTCGTGCTGGGCATTTGCAACGGGTTCCAGATTTTATGCGAGGCAGGAATGCTGCCCGGGGCGCTGGTGCGCAACCGGGACCTGCAATTTCATTGCGAACAGGTTTTTTTGAAGACGGGGAATTTTGACACGCCCTTCACGAACAAGATTCCGCGCGACAAACTCTTGAAAATTCCCATCGCGCACGGCGAGGGCTGTTATTTTGCCGACGAGACCGCGCTGGAAAAGCTGAAGGCCAACAACCAGATTCTCTGGCAATATGCGGACGCGAAGGGAAACCTGACGGACACCGCGAACCCGAACGGCTCGTTGCTGAACATCGCCGGCATTTGCAACGAACGCCGCAACGTGGCGGGGTTGATGCCGCATCCCGACCGGGCGAGCGAGGAAATTTTGGGCAGCGCGGATGGGCGATTGATTTTTGAGAGTGTGATTGCGGCGTGGCGGGACAAAATGGCGATGAAGGCGGCGTGATGATATGGTTATGTCCGTTGCACAAATAGAAAAAAGCGTTTCAAGCCTGGCCCCAAGTCGGGTCGGCGGTGCGAATGCCTCATAGCGAGCGCGAGTATCGGCAACTGGTGAAGTTGCTCGACCGCTTGGCTGATGAAGTGGGTGAAAACGAAAATCATCCATTGGCCTCGCTGATGGAAGTGATTGGCGTGCTCATCGAAAAATATGAGGACGAACATGTAGCGAATTTTAAAAGTGACAGAGTTAAATGACTCCATACTAAAATGATGCGAATCCTGGTTTTTCTGACCAACAAATGGCATTGCGTCCGAACTCGCTGGCGTCCTGGAGTGCGGTGGCTGGCGGGGAACGGGGCTGACACCGCTTTCGATTTTGCATCCAGCACCCGGACTGAAAGCGGCGTGTGCCCCCACCCCGCACCCGCCGCACTCCACGACGCTACCGCGACTGCCGTGCATTTTGGCGTGGTTGCGTCCCAAGCCGCGCTGGGCGTGAATTTCGCAGGCGACCGCCTGTGCATCGAACTGTCCGACGGGCGCAAATTGAGCGTGCCTTACAAAAAAATTCCGTGGTTGAAATGGCTCGCCAAAGCCACGCCGAAACAGCGCGCCGATTGGGCGCTCGAACCCGGCGGTTATGCCGTTTACTGGGAACAACTCGATGACGGCGTGGAAATCAGCCACTTGCTCGGCACGGAAAGTTTGAATTAAATGACCGAACCCGCCATCACCCCCGAACTCGTCGCCAAACACAATCTCACGGCGGATGAGTACCAAAAAATTCTTGAGTTGCTTGGGCGCGCGCCGAGCTACACGGAGTTGGGCATCTTCTCCGTAATGTGGAGCGAGCATTGCAGCTACAAAAACACCCGGCCGTTGCTGAAGACGTTTCCCACCAAATCGCCGAAAATTCTCGTCGGCGCCGGCGAGGAAAACGCGGGCATCATCGACATCGGGGACGGCCTGGCCATCGCCTTCAAGATCGAGTCGCATAATCATCCCAGCGCGGTCGAGCCGTTTCAGGGCGCGGCCACCGGCGTAAGCGGGATTGTGCGCGACATTTTCACGATGGGCGCGCGGCCGGTTTGCGCCATCAATTCACTGCGGTTCGGGCCGATTACCGAGGATAGAAATGGCAAAAGGGAGGGCGGAGATCCTTCTCACCCCTCACCCTCAATCCCTCTCCCCGTTGAGGGGAGAGGGAAGGTAGTATCGGGCGTGACCGGAAATTTGGGAAGTTCAGGGGGGCAAGGTGCGAATATTTCGACCGCGGTTTTAAACAATCGGCGTTTATTTGCCGGCGTGGTCAGTGGGATTGCGCATTACGGAAATTGTTTCGGAATTCCGACCATCGCGGGCGAGGTATATTTCGACAAATCGTACGAAGGCAATCCGCTGGTGAACGCGTTCTGCCTGGGAGTGTTGCGCCACGAGCAAATCGCGCGCGGCGCGGCCAAGGGCGTCGGGAACCCCGTTTTTTACGTGGGACCCGCGACCGGACGGGATGGCCTGGCGGGCGCGGCGTTTGCCTCGCAGGATTTGACCGAGGAATCCGCCGAAAAACAGCGGGGCGCGGTCCAGGTGGGCGATCCGTTCATGGAAAAGCTCGTCTGCGAGGCGTGCCTGGAGTTGCTGGCGACCGGCGCGGTGGCCGGCATCCAGGACATGGGCGCGGCGGGCTTGACCTGTTCCACGTGCGAAACGGCCGCGCGCGCGGGCACGGGCATCGAAATTGAACTGGAGAAAGTTCCGCAACGGGCGCCGAACATGAGCAGTTACGAAATCATGCTGAGCGAATCGCAGGAGCGGATGCTGATCATCGTCCATAAAGGGAGGGAAGAGGAAGTGAAACGGATTTTTGACAAATGGGATTTGCCCTGGGCGGAGATTGGCATCGTGACCGATACCGGACACATGGTGGTGAAAAATCACGGCCAGGTGGTCGCGGACATTCCGGCCAGGAAAATCGCCGACGAATCGCCCGTGTACACGCGAGAATGGCGCGAGCCGGATTACCTGGCGGAAATCCGGGCGTTCACGCTCGCCGGAATCGCCGATTCAAAAAATCCGGCGGACGATCTGAAGAAATTACTGGCCTGGCCGAGCATCGCCTCGAAGAACTGGGTGTACCGCCAATACGACCACATGGTGCGCGACGGTTCGGTGGTGTGTCCCGGCAGCGACGCGGCGGTATTCCGGATAAAATCCGATTCCCTGCCCGACGCGCCGAAAACGAACATTCCGGAGAAGCTGATCGCGATGACCGTGGATTGCAACGGCGCGTACGTTTTTCTGGATCCGTACGAAGGGGGAAAAGCCGCGGTGGCCGAAGCCTGCCGCAATCTCGCCTGCAGCGGCGCCGTTCCCCTGGGCGTGACGGACAACTTGAATTTCGGAAATCCGCTGAAGCCGGAATTATTCTGGCAATTGAAGGAATCCGTGCGCGGCCTGGCCGAGGCGTGCCGGGCGTTCAACGCGCCCGTGACCGGCGGCAATTGCTCCCTCTACAATCAAAGCCCGGCCGGCCCGATTGATCCGACACCGACGGTGGCCGTGGTGGGGTTGATTGAAAAGCCGGAGCACGTGACCACGCAATGGTTCAAGGACGAGGGCGATGCCATCATCCTGCTTGGCGAAATCGTGGATCAGAGTGATCCGCTCCAGGGCCTCGGCGGTTCGGCGTGCTTGCAGGTGCTTCACGGCAAAAAAAATGGCGCGCCACCGCGGTGCGATTTGGAAACGGCGAAAACCTTGCATACCACCTTGCTCGGATTGATCCAATCGGGCCTGGTAAAAAGCGCGCACGATTGCAGCGAGGGCGGCCTGGCCGTTTGCGTGGCGGAAAGCTGCATCTCGCAACTGGTGGCGCGCGAAACGCCGCGGCTGATCGGCGCGCAAATCAATTTAGATTCGATCCCGGACGTGCGGGTTGATGCGCTGCTTTTCGGCGAGACCCAATCCCGCGTGGTGATCACCTGCGCGCCTTTGGACGCGATGAAAGTGGTGGAGCGGGCGAAATTGCTCGGTGTTCCGGCGAGGCAAATTGGAAAAGTCGGCGGCAACGCGTTGACGTTCAAGACCGCCGGGACGGAATTTTCCTGCGCCGCGGACGGGCTTCATGATGCCTGGTGGAATGCCATCGCGCGGGCGATGGCTTAGCTGGAGTTTTTAAAGAAATATCCTTTTTTGAACAAAACCTTCCTTTTTTCCATCCAATGACACTACGCGACAGGATTTAACCGTTTGATTTTGTTTATAAAAACGGAGTATTCTACGCGTTCAGATTCGTGCGACAGTTTTTTACCATTGCAGGCAATGCCTTCATGGAACTGGTTCGGCAGCCGATTTTTCTGCTGCTGATGACCGGCTCCGTGCTGTTCGAGATGTTTTTGGCCGTGCCCTATTACTTCGCCTTCGGGGACGAAATCAAACTGGTGGCCAATTCGGCGCTGGCGGTGATGCTGTTGTCGGGGCTGTTTGGGGCGGTCTTGAGCGCTTCCTCGTCGCTGGCCCGCGAAATCCGCGGCGGCACGGTGCTGGCGGTGCTTTCCAAACCAGTCGGACGCACCCAGTTTCTCCTGGCCAAATATGCGGGGTTGGCAGGCGCCCTGACGGTTCTGAGCTACGTCAACATGGTGGGGGTTCTCCTGGCCAGCAAAATGGCGTTCGATGCTTATGGTTCGACGGACGTGACGGCGATAGCAATTTTCAGCGGCGGCATCGGGTTGTCTTATCTGCTGGCGGGTTTCAGCAATTTCTTTCTGAGGCGGCCTTTTGTGAGCGACGCGGTGTTCGCCATGCTGTTTTTCTGCACGCTCGCGGCGTTCATCATTTTCCAATATACCACGCAGTTGCAAACGCTGGGGGCGATGGCCACGGTGAATTGGAACCTGTTGCCGGCCGGGATCATGATTTTGTTTGCGCTCTGGATTTTGGCGGCGCTGGCGCTGGCATGTTCCACGCGGCTGGACACCATCCCGACCCTGGCGATTTGCTCGGCGGCCTTTTTACTGGGCCTGATGTCGGACTACTTTTTCGGCCAGCGGGCGGCGCACGGCGAGTTATGGGCTTCAACGCTTTACAGTGTGATTCCAAACTGGCAACTTTTTTGGCTCGCCGACGCGATTGACACGGGCAAAAGCACGTTTCAGTGGGCCTATGTCGGCAAGGCGCTGGCGTATGCGGTTTGTTATTCAGGCGCCGCGCTGGCCATCGGCGCCGCCCTGTTTGAAGAACGGGAACTAAGTTGACGATTTAAAACCAAAGAACGGATTGAAATGGATCGTGATGTCCAAAAAAACGCCGTGGTAAACCTCCTCACCGCGCTCGCGGTGTTTATTGCCGCGCTCGTGGTGACGGTTTATGCCGGATCGCTCTCCGGGGAAGCCACCGCGGGTTTCCTGGGATTGGTCGCGCTCATCGCGTTTGCAAGCTGGTTCCAAATGCGGTTGGAGGAAAACGAGCGGCTGGAAAAACTCGAGGTCGAGGAAATGGCGCGGGCCAAGGGCGAAGCGGCGCTGTTTGATTCCAAGGAATCGGAACTGTTCCCGGCGCGCCGCTCGAAGGAGCAGTTTGAAAAATTCTTTGTGCCGGGCTTCGCGGTCCTGCTGTTCCTGCTGGAAGCGGCGGCGGCCTTTTTTCTTTGGCGCTGGAGCGGCACCACGACCATCGCCCTTTCGCCCGAACGCGCGATGCCCGCGCTTTCAGTCTTCGCCGTCGTGGCGCTGGTGCTGTTTCTCCTGGGGCGGTTTTCGGCGACGATTGCGCGATTGGAAAACCACCGGCTGCTTCGGCCGGGGGCCGGCTTTCTGCTGGCGGGCGCGTACCTGTGCGCCTTTACCGCGCTGGCCATCGCCGGCAGCAAAACCGGTTTTCCCCGGGCGGATTTCTGGCTGGCGCGCGCGCTGTGCGTCCTGTTTGGGTTGATGGCGCTGGAGCTGCTGATCACGCTGCTGCTGGAAATTTACCGGCCGCGCGTCAAAGGAAAAATTTCGCGCCCGCTCTATGACAGCCGCCTGATCGGGTTGCTGGGCCAGCCGGAAAGTTTGTTCACCACCGCGGCGCAGGCGCTGGACTATCAATTTGGCTTCAAAGTTTCAGAAACGTGGTTTTACCAGTTGCTGGAACAGAACCTCGCCCTCTTCATCCTGGCCCAAATCCTGGTGCTGTTTTTGTCCACCTGCGTAGTTTTTGTGGATGCCGGCGAACAGGCGGTGCTGGAGCATTTTGGCAATCCCGTCGCCACGCTGGGTCCCGGCGGGCACTTGAAATTGCCGTGGCCGATTGACAAAATTTACCGCTATCGCACCGACCAGATTCAGTCGCTTTATGTCGGGTACACGCCTGGAACCAATGAGGAAAACGTGTTGCTCTGGACGGTGCCTCACAGCCAGGAAGAGAATTTCCTGGTCGGCAGCCGGCTGCCGCCGACGGTGTCGAACGAAAATGGGGAGACTGATACCAACGGCGCGGGCAAGACCCCGCCCGTTAGTTTGATCACGATCGACATTCCGGTGCAGTTCCAAATTACGAATGTCATGGATTGGGCTTATATCAACAGCACTCCCACGAATCTGCTGGAAGAACTGGCCACCCGCGCGGTCGTCCGATACCTGGCCGGGATGGACATGGATGACGTGATGGGACCGGGCCGTTTGCAAGCGGCCGGAGTTTTGCGTGAGGCCATCCAATCGGCGGCGAACGGGTACCGCCTGGGCGTGAAGATTGTCTTCGTCGGCCTTCAAGACATTCATCCGCCAACGACGGTGGCGGGTTCCTACGAACAGGTGGTCAGCGCCGGCGAGGAACGGGTTGCCACCAACGATTACGCCCGGGCCTATGCCACCAACACCCTCATTTTTGCCGACGCGAAAGGATTTGCGACGAACCAGACGGCGGAGGCGATCAAGTTGCAATTGGAAACCGCGGCGTACGCGCAGGCGACTTTGTTTACGAACCAAAACCTCGAGTTCGAATCCGCTCCCTCGGTGTTTGAACAACGCCTCTATTTCCAGACGTTTGCCGACGCCACGAAGAATGCCCGGAAATATGTCCTGTTTATCACCAATAGTTACAACGTTTACCAGTTAGACCTGGAGCAGAAGATCCGCACGGACCTGGAAAATCTGCCCGTCAGCGAATGATTTTATGAAACGAAACGTAATGACCCTTGTCATCGGCGCGATCCTCGTCGTGATCTTTCTCCTGCTGCTCTTTACCTTTCAGGTGCGCCAGACGGAGATCGCCGTGGTGACGACCTTTGGCAAGCCGGTGCAGCCGAGTCTTGATAAACCCGGACTTTACTTTAAATGGCCCTGGCCGATTCAGCGCGTTTACAAGTTTGACAAGCGGATTCAGAATTTTGAAGACCGGTTCAACGAAAGCCTCACGGCGGACAATAATAATTTGATCGTGACGGTCTATGGCGGCTGGCAGATTTCCGATGCGGCGGCGTTCTATCCCAAATTTCCCGGGGGCAGCGTGACCATGGCGCAGACGATGCTGGAAGAAATGGTGCGCAATGCCAAGAACGCCGTCGTGGCCGGCAATCCCTTGTCGGCCTTTGTCAACGCCGACCCCTCGCAACTGAAGTTTGAGGAAATTGAAAACGAAATGTTGCGGCAGGTGCAATCGGATTTAACCACGAATAATTATGGCATAACGCTGCAATTTCTCGGGTTGAAAAAAATTGAACTGCCCCAGAGCGTAACCCAGGCGGTGTTCGACCGGATGAAAGCCAACCGCCAGGTTTTGATCAACCACCTGCTCTCGCAAGGCGCCGCCGAGGCGATGGAAATCAAATCTTCGGCCGACAGCCAGGCGACCAAAACCATCGCCGATGCGAGCGCGGCGGCGACCCGGATCAGGGCGGAGGGCGAGGCCACGGCGGCGAAGACGCTGCCCACGTTCGAGCAGGACCCGGAACTGGCTAAATTCCTGTTTCGGATTGACGCGTTCAAACAATCGGTGAATCAAAAATCGACCTTGATTTTTGACGAGACCGAGCCTCCCTTTGATTTGTTCCAGCATCTGCCGACGAACTCGGTTTCCACGCCATGAACGGACACGAGCACGACCATCCAGAGCACGAGCCTTCCGCGCCGGAAGGGCAGGATGCCAGCACGCAGGCGCTGGCCGAGGCGTTGCGCAGCAGTTTCACCATCGTCAAAATTGTGATGCTGCTGATGGTTCTGGCGTTCATCGGCTCGGGATTCTTTACCGTTGGGGCCTCGGAAAAGGCGGTGATTTTGCGGTTTGGCAACCCCGTGGGCGTCGGAGACCAGGCATTGCTCGGTCCGGGCTGGCATTGGTCGTTTCCCTATCCGATTGATGAAGTCGTGCATATCCCCATCTCGGCGCAACAAAGCGTACAGAGCACCGTTGGGTGGTATTTCACCACGCCCGAACAGGAATTGAGCGGCGAGGAATTGCCGTCCGGTCCCTCGCTGAATCCCGCCATTGACGGATACCTGATCACCGCCGACCGCGACATCGTCCATTCGCGGGCGACTCTGTATTATCACGTTGTAGATCCCCTCGCATACACTTTTGATTTTTCGAACGCCCAGGTTTTGGTGCAGAACGCGTTGAACAATTCATTGCTTCATGCCGCCGCGGCCTTCACCGCGGACGACATCCTGCTCAATCGCCAGACGGAGTTTAAGGAAGCCGTGCAGAAGCGGGTGACGGATCTGACCGACCAGTACCATCTCGGCATCGTGGTGGACCAATGTACGGTCGTCAGCATTCCGCCGCGCCAGGTGACCGATGTCTTTAACGCCATCACCGATGCGCGTGAGACGAGCGCGGAAACCAATTCCGCCGCGAATAGTTATAAAAACGACACCTTGTTGCAGGCGGATGCCCGCGCCATCGCCTTGACGAACCAAGCTACGGTGGCCAGTGAGAATTACGTCAGCTTCATTCAGGCGGACGCCAAGCGATTTAACGATTTGCTGCCGCGCTTTCGCACGAATGCGACCTTGTATGCGCAACAACAGATCAACATGGCGATGGCGGAGGTGTTGACCAACTCGAGGGAAAATTGGGTGCTTCCCCCGCTCCCCATGCAGGCCGATGGCAAACCGAGCGAACTTAGGTTACAATTGAATCCTGAGCCGACTGAGGGAGGCCAGAGCCAATAGCAAGACAAACGAGATTTATGCAGGTCACCTCACTTTTAAGCCAGCACGAGCACCACCATGAGCACGGGCCGGATTGCGGCTGCGGCCACGACCACGAACATTCGTCGGTACACTTGTGGCAGGCGGTCTTGGGCCTCGTATTTGTCCTCAACGGGTTCCTGGTGGATTGGCTGTTCCAGGGCGGTTCCACCGTGGCGAGCGCCGACACGCTGAGTTCCATCATGGAGCGGCTGCTTCGGAGCGATTCAACCTTGGGGAGCGCCAGCGCCATGATCGGCGCCATCGTTTTGATCTATCCCATCGTCATCACCGCCATCAAGGATTTGCGCGTGGGCCGCTTGAGCATCAATGAACTGGTCGCCATCGCCGTGCTTGCCGCCTTCGCCACGGGCAATTACAAGGCCGCCGGCATCGTGGCGTTTTTCATGCTGACCGGCGAATTGATTGAAACACGCACGGCCGAAGGCGCGCGCGCTTCCATTGAATCACTCGTCAAGCTGACCCCCACCAAGGCGCGTCGCCTGCTGAAAGATGGCAATGAAGAGGAAGTCGCCGCCAGCGAGTTGAACGTCGGTGATCTTATCCGCATCCGTCCCGGCGACAATGTGGCCGCCGACGGCGTGATCGTGAGCGGGCAAGGCTCCTTCAATGAGGCAACGATTACCGGCGAATCGCTGCCGGCTGATAAAAAGGTGGGCGAGGAGGTTTTCGCCGGCACGCAAAACCTGACGGGTCTTTTGGAAATTAAAGTGAGCCGCGCGGGCGAGGACACCACCATCGGCCGCGTGCGCGAACTCATCATCGCCGCCGAAAAGACCAAATTGCCCATCCAAAAGATTGTGGACCAATACATGGGTTTTTACACGCCGCTGGTGCTGGTGATCGGCGCGTTAGTCTGGACCTTTACCCAACAGTTGGACCGGGTGATTGCGGTCTTTGTCGTTTCCTGCCCGTGCGCGTTCATTCTGGCGACGCCCACGGCGATGGTCGCGGCGCTTTCCGCCGCGGCGCGCCTGGGAATCCTGATTAAAAACGTGGCGGACATCGAGCTGGCCGCCAAAATCAACGCATTCATTTTCGACAAAACCGGGACACTCACGACCGGGCAATTGGCCGTCAGCCGTTTGGCGCCGCTCGGCGACGTGAAGCCGGCGGAATTGCTGCTGCTGGCCGCTTCCGCCGAGAAGTACAGCAACCATCCCACTGCCAAGGCGCTGGCGACCCTGGCCGGCGAGGCGGGTGTTCCCCTGGCCGAGCCGAAGGATTTTACGGAAACCGCCGGGCGCGGCGTGAAAGCCCAAATCGGGGGCGCGACCATCCTGGTGGGGCGGGCGCAATGGCTCAAGGACAACGGCGTGGATTCGCAATTTGAAAAATCGGTGGACCTCAACGAAGCGGAAGGCTGGAGCTTGATTTTTGTGGCCCGCGAAGGCCGCTGCCTCGGCTGGGTGGGTTTGCAGGACAAAACGCGCGCCGGCGCCGCGGAAGCGCTCGCGGAATTGAAACAGAACGGCGTGCGCCGGATCGCGATGATTTCCGGCGACCGGCAGGTGGTCGCCTCGCGGGTCGCGGCGGAAATCGGCTGTGAAGAGGCGAAAGGCGAATGCCTGCCGCAAAACAAGGTAGATTTTGTGCGAGCCGTCAAGGCGAAGGGCTACCGGGTGGCGGTGGTCGGCGACGGCGTGAATGACGCCCCGGCGCTGGCGGCGGGAGACATCGGCATCGCCATGGGCGCCGCCGGCAGCGAAGTGGCCATCCATAGCGCGACGATTGCCCTGATGAACAACGACCTTCGCCGTTTGCCGTTCCTGGTCATGCTTTCCCGGAGCACCCGCGCGGTGATCAACCAGAACTTTGCCTTTGGAGTGCTGTTCATCATTGTCGGCTGGACGGTGACGTCGCTGGGTTATATTGGACCGATTCCGGCGGCGATTTTGCACAACGTGGGTTCGCTGATTGTGGTATTTAACAGCGCGCGTCTGGTGCGCAAAGGCGAGGAACTGGAGCATTTCCAGGAAGAACAGGCCGCGCCGCGCCGCGCTTCCGGCCAATTGACGCCAAAGATGGCGTAAGCGGGAAATTTCAGATTGCGCATGAAACGCGGACCGACCGGCGCGCCGACATGTGTTGGCTTGGGACTTTCGGATGCCAAAGCCGGTTGCAAACCGGCGCTCCGGTCCAGCCGTTGAGTTGAAATTGCCAAAAAAGATCGGATAAAAACGGCCTGGCGGCTGTCTGAAGAGTATTGACCAAAAACAAATTTTAAAAATATGCCCACCGCCGAATTGCCATCACCCGCCGCAGCCCAAAGTCCGCCCGCCGGCGGTGACATTGTGGTCTCCGTGCGCGGATTGACGAAGGTGTTCAAGGATTTTTGGAACCGGCCCAAGGCGCGCGCGGTGGACAACATTGATTTTGAAGTCCGGCGCGGCGAAGTGTTTGGATTGCTCGGACCCAACGGCTCCGGGAAATCCACCACGGTGAAGTTGTTGCTCGGGTTGCTGAATGCCACCAAGGGACACGTGGAAGTTTTTGGCCATTCGCCGCGGCACGTGCAGACCAAGGCGCGCATCGGCTATTTGCCGGAGGAATCCTATTTGTACCGCTATCTTAACTCCCGCGAGACGCTGGATTTCTTTGGAAACCTTTTTCAATTGAGCAAGGCGGAACGCGGGAACCGCACCGGGCAATTGCTCGAAATGGTGGGGCTGGGCAAAACGCAAACGCGGCCGGTGGGTGAATTTTCCAAGGGAATGCAGCGGCGGATTGGCCTGGCCCAGGCGTTGATCAATGATCCCGATCTGGTGATTTTGGACGAGCCGACCGCCGGTTTGGACCCCATCGGCTGCCGCGAGGTCAAGGATTTGATCCTCGCGCTGGCCCGCCGCGGCAAGACGGTGATTTTAAGCAGCCACCTGCTCTCCGACGTCGAGGATGTTTGCGACCGCGTGGTGATTTTGTTTGGTGGAAAAATCCGGGCGGCCGGGACGCTCAAGGAACTGCTGGCCAAGCCGGACAGTCTGCGCATCACCACGCCGGTATTGCCGCGACCGACCCTGGAAAAGGTCCTGGAAACCATCCGCCACGACCTGCCGGGCGGCGAAGTGCGCGTGGAAAATCCCACGCAAAATCTGGAAAGTTATTTTCTCGGGGTCGTGGCCCAGGCGCGCGCGACGAACGAGACCAGCGGCGCGCAATCGGGCGCGCGTGTGGCCCCTTATTTGCGCGCGGGAATGGCCGGGACGCCGGCGGCGGACAAAATCCTGGAAAAACTTTCCCTGCCCCAGGCCGCGCCAAAGGCGGAACCGAAAATCGCCGAGGCCGCGCCGGAAACCAAAATGGACGAAAAAAAATTGGAAGCGCTGTCCCAGCCCGGCCCGGTGGCGCCTCCACTAAAAGCCGAACCGGCGCCGGTGGCGAGGCCCGAGGACCTTTCCAAGGCCAACGAGAAACTGTCATCGCTCCTCGGCGGCAAGAATTAGTTCCGGTTCCTGATGCAAAAAATTCTCGCCATTGCCGGATTGACGTGGAGGGCCGCGTTGCGGTTCAAGCTGTTTGCCGTCATCGCCGCCTTGCTTGTCCTGGCCGTGGTCGGGTTGCCCCTGATCATCAAGGACGACGGGACCGCGCGCGGATTCACCCAAATCATTCTGACCTATACGCTGAGCGCCACGGCGGGATTGCTGGGCCTTTCGACGCTCTGGCTTTCGTGCGGCACCCTGGCGCGGGACATTGAGGAATGCCAGATCCAGGTGGTCGCCACCAAACCGGTGGCGCGCTGGCAGATTTGGCTCGGCAAATGGCTGGGCATCGTTTCGCTGAACGCCGTGCTGCTGGCTTTCGCCGGCGGCTGCATCTATGGCTTGCTGCAATGGCGCGCGACGAGGCTGCCGGCGGGCCAACAGCAGGTCCTCCGCGAGCAGGTCCTGGTGGCCAGGGGTTCCGCCCGGGAGAAAAGCCAACAGGCGGAAATCGACGCCGAAACCGAAAAGATTTTCCAGGCGCGTTCCGCGCAGGACCCCCAAATGGCCGGCTTGAGCAGCGATGAAAAGGAACGCGTGCGCGCCCTGATCCAGCAGCAGGTCCTGGCGGATTTTCAGGTCGTCCCCCCCAATTACAATCGGGAATGGCAGATCGATTTAAATCATGTCCGGAGTTATATCCGCAACCAGCCGTTGCAATTGCGGATCAAATTTAACACCGCCACTGGCAGTGACAAGGGCACCTACGTGGGCTTGTGGCAAATTGGCGACCCGGAAGGAACAAACTTTGTGCAACTGCCCCCCATGAGCCTGGCGCCGGGCACTTTCCACGAATTTACCATACCCGCGAACCTTGAAAACGACAGCGGCATCCTCACCGTTGTGTTCGTCAACCCCAACAACACCGCGTTGTTGTTTCCATTGGCTGACGGCATGGAGGTTTTGTTTCCCGAAGGAGGGTTCGCGCTGAATTTCGCCCGCGGGTTGGCGATCATCCTTTGCTGGCTCGCCCTCCTCTCCGCCCTGGGGCTGGCGGCGGCCAGTTTCCTGTCCTTTCCCGTCGCCGCCTTTTTCTCGTTGGCGATGCTGGTGGTGGTGCTTTCCTCGGGCACGATTGCCGAAACCGTGGCCAGCGGTTCGATCGGCGCGGGAAATGAGGAAAAGGGGATTGGCGGGCACTCGGCGGCGGACGTGGTGATGATTCCGTTCTTGAAGGGGGTCCTCATGGTCACGCAACTGACGAAGGATGTGTCGCCGATCGATTTATTGAGCGTGGGCCGGGCCATCACCTGGGGCAACCTGGGGCTGGTCTTCATTCACATTGTTTTATTGCTGGGGGGATTTTTCATCATCATCGGAATTATCCTGTTCAATCGCCGGGAACTGGCCACCGCGCAAGGAAACCAATGAGCGGACGCTGGCGAAAAATTGTATGTGTTCTGCTCGCGGGGGCGATGCTGTTTGCCTCCGGACGGATTCAAAGTTCCCTGAACCGCGACCGGAACACCCTGGGGTTGACGGTCAACGGGCCATTGCAAAATGCGCCGCCGCTGCTGGCGTTCACCACCGTCGCCCTCGGCGGGTTTCGCGGCTTGATTTCCAATTATCTCTGGATCCGGGCCAATGACCTGCAACAGGACGACAAGTTTTTTGAAGCGGCGCAGTTGGCGAATTGGATCACCGACCTGGAGCCGCGCTTCACCCAGGTCTGGATTTTCCAGGCGTGGAACATGGCGTTCAATATTTCCGTCAAGTTCAAGGATTTCCCGGACCGCTGGCACTGGGTCGAAGACGGCATTTCCCTGCTTCGTGACCGCGCCTTGCAGTATAACCCGGACAATATCATGATCCATCGCGAACTGGCCTGGTTTTACCAGATGAAAATGGGGGATTATCTGGATGATGCCAATAATTATTACAAACAGCAGTGGGCGGTGGAAATGACGCCGTTCTTTGGCCCCGACGGCACGAATCTCGACGGATTGCTTCAACCGGACAGCACCAATGCGATAGTCCTTCGAGAAAAATTCAAAATCGATCCGCTCTTCGCGAAAAGAGTGAATGAGGAATGGGGACCGCTCGATTGGCGATTGCCCGAGGCCCATGCGATCTATTGGGCGGAACAAGGACTCGATGACGCCAGGAAGCACCCCGATAAAGTCACCACCTCCGACCAGATTTTTTTGCGCCGCGTCATCTATCAATCCTTGCAGCAGGCGTTCCGGCATGGCCGGATCATCTCCGACCCCTTTTCCCACGCCGTGGAACTGGCCCCGAATCTGGACATAATGGACAAAGCCAACGATTCCTATCTGCAAATGTACGCCTTGGAAACAGATCCCTCGCAAAAAGAATCCATTTTGACGGCGCATCGGAATTTTTTGCGCAAGGCCGTGATTTATCTTTACATGGACAATCGCATCGCCGAGGCCGCCAAATGGTACAAATATCTGGGCGATCATTATCCGGATAAAGGGATATTGGACAACAAACCCGAATCGCTGCCGAAAACGCTCACCCTTGACGACTACGTTATCCGAACCCTCACCGAGGATGTCAAAGGCACGTCGCTGGATGACACCATGTCCGCAATCCAGGGACTGTTGCTCAAATCGTACATCAACCTCGCGCTGGGACAGGACGATCGATTCACCAGTTTCCAACTGCTGGCCCAGAAAATTCACAACCATTACCAAAAAGCCATGGGCATTGCCCAGCCCCGTGTCGCCCTGCCGCCCATGAAGGACATCCAGCGCCTCGTTCTGGGCCAGTTGCTGGATCCCCAGGGCGGCCTCCCTTATGCGGCGCGCGCGGTCATCCGCACCCAGTTGAAAATGCCGCCGGAAACCAATAATGCGGCGCCCTTCCAAATCTCCACGAACCGGATCGCCGCCCCGGTTTTGAACGGCACGAATGCCGCGGCCACCAATGCCGTTGCTCAATAATTGGCCCGCCCCGGCGTTGCTTTGTCGAAATTCCCTGTTAAATTGATCGCTTCCGTGACCAGGAAAATTCCCCCAGACCGCCCGCCGGCGGAACCGAAACCGCGACGCGACCCGCTGCGCGTCGGGCTGATTTCCCTCGGTTGCGCCAAAAATCTCGTGGATGCCGAGATCATGCTCGGTTCGCTGCTCAAGAGCGGCATTGAAATCACCAACGACCCCGCCCGGGCCGATGCGGTCATCGTCAATACCTGCTCGTTCATCGACTCGGCCCAGGAGGAGAGCATTGACGCCATTCTGGAATCCGCCGGGGTTCGCGAGGCGAAAAACCGGGGACAAAGTTTGATCGTCTCCGGTTGTCTGCCGCAAAGATTTCGCGATGAACTCCCCAAACTGCTGCCGGAAGTGGACGCCTTCATGGGCATCGACCAGGTCGCGCAGGTCTCCGACATCGTCAAGCAGGCGATGGCGCGTCGCGCGGAACGATTATTTCCCAAAAAAAATCCGCCCGCCAAAACCCGGAAGGAAAAAATCGCGGGCCGCCTCCAGGCCGTGGAAAAATTAAAATCCACTTCGGAAGCCGGGAAGTCGGAGTCGATTCGCGGGACCGGCCAGTTTGGAAAGACCAAAACCATCGTCACGGCCACGCCGCCGGATGCCGCCCGTTCAGGGCCGTTGCTGGAGGTCCATTCGCGGCCCACCTTCATTCCGGATTTTGAAACGCCGCGGTTTCGCCTGACGCCGCGGCATTTTGCCTACGTCAAAATCGCCGAGGGTTGCAACCATCCGTGCAGCTTTTGCATCATTCCGCGCATGCGCGGCTCGCATCGGAGCCGTTTGCAAAGCGATATTGTGTCCGAGGCCAGGGCGCTCATCGCCGACGGGGTGAAGGAAATCAACCTGATCTCGCAGGACTCCACGTATTATGGCCTGGACCTGCGGCCCAACCACAGCCGCGCCATTTCTTCGCCGGAAAAATTCACGGCGGCGGCCCGGGCATTGGACGCGGGGGCGACGACCATTTGCTCCTTGCTGCGGGAACTCAACTCGCTCGACGGCGATTTTTGGGTGCGCCTGCTCTACACCCACCCGGCGCATTGGACGGATGAATTGATCGAAACAATCAACGATTGCCAAAAAGTGGCGCGTTACGTGGACATGCCCCTCCAGCACATCCACGAAAACATGCTCGAACGGATGCGCCGCGAGACGTCACAGCAATACATTGTGGACCTCATCCGCAAAATCCGCGCCGGCGTGCCGGGAATCGCCCTGCGCACGACGTTTATTGTCGGCTTTCCCGGGGAGACGGAGAAAAGCTTTGAGACCTTGCTGGATTTTATCCGGGATACGAGGTTCGAGCGGCTGGGGATTTTCGCCTATTCGCAGGAGGAAGGAACCCGCGCGGGCGCGATGACCGGACAGATTCCCAATGAATTGAAACAAGCGCGTCGCGAACGCGCCATGGCCGAACAGCATAAAATTGCCCGGGAGATTTCCGCGTCGTACGTGGGCCGGCAAATCCGAGTGCTGGTCGAGGGCGCGGCGGACGCCGGACGATTGCAGGCCGCCGACGTCAGCTCGTGGGAGCATGGTTTGGTGCGAGAAGCGGAATCTCCCCGCTCAAAACTGAAGATTCAAAATTATCTGGTCGCCCGCGGCGAAGCCGATGCGCCGGACATTGACGGACGCGTTTATGTCCGCGGCGAATTGCCTCCCGGCCAATTTGCCCGCGTAAAAGTCATCGGCCACACGGATTACGATTTGATTGCCAAGCCGGAATAGCCCGGAGCGCCAACATGTTGTCGGCTTTGGACGTTCGAGCCGGAAAGCCGGTCGCAAACCGGCGCTCCGACCTTGCGGGTGTGATATATCCGGGCTGACGATTATTTTGCAAAGGGCAATTCCACGATTTCCGCCGCCGTTTCCGCGTCGCCCGAACGCAAAGTCAGTTTTGTTCCCATCTGGAACGCTTCGCGGCGGACATAGCCCAGCGCGAGATTGGCGTTGAGCGCCGGCGATTTCACGGCGCTGGTGATGTATCCGGCTTCCTTGCGGTCGTGAAATAATTTGTCGCCGCGCGTGGGCAGGACTTTCAGGTCATCGGCAAGGCGCAAGCCGCGCAGTTCCTTGTTCACGCGGCCAATGCTGTGAACGCGGTTGATGACCTCCTGGCCGATGTAACAGCCTTTATGGTAACTAACGGCGCGGCTTTCGATGCCGCATTCCAGCGGCAGGTTGGTGTCGTCCATGTCCGCGCCAAAACGCGGAATTCCATTTTCGATGCGCACGGTTTCAAATGCCGTCCCGCCGGCGGCGCGACCGCCGAAAGTTTTTGCGGCGGCGATTAATTTTTCCGCCAAGGCGGAAAGAGAATGGTTGGGAATGAATAGATCGAAGCCGTACAAGATTTTTTCGCCGTCCTCACGGACCCTCACCTCACCCTGGCCCTCTCCCCTCCCATCGGATGGGAGCGGAGAGGGAATAGCAGGCGAATGCCCATGGTCGCTCAAAAGCCCGGCAAAATGCGGCAGGTTCGGGGGGGCAAGACGCGGGTGGTTGGCCAGATAAATTTCCCCGAAATTGGTTTCGGGAATTTTTACGGAGGCAAACGGCTTTTGCGGAATTTCAGAAAGCAGACCCAGACCGCGGATGACTTCTTCGGCTCTTGGCCCCTGCACACTCAATAAACCGTAGTGCGGCGCGGCGTCCATGATTTGCACGTCGTCGGCGACGATGAATTTCTCCAGGCGCGCGGAAACTTTTCCGGCCAGCCCCGGTTCAAAGTCCAGGAGGATTTCCTCCGCTAAATTGAAGATGTTGGCGTCACTTTCCATTTTGCCTTTGGCGGTAACGATGGCGGCGTAGCAACCTTCGCCGGCGCGGAGTTTTTTGATGTCATTGGTGACCTGGCCATGAAGAAAGCGGGCGCGGTCGTTCCCCACCAGGCAAAGCCGCGAGCGAGAGCTTAAATCCAGCACGCCCGCGTTTTCGCGCAAAGCCTGGTATTCCCCCAGCCAATCGCCGTAGTCGTTGATGAAATAACTAATTTCCCCCACCATTTCCCTCGTTCGTGGAAGGTGGTGGAGTTGGTTGGGTGCTGACAGGCCGTTGCGAACCATTGGATGGCGGATTGACGCCAGAAATCAAATCGGGCACTGATGTAGGAACCTGGGCGTCGCCTTGAGGCCGGTATGTTTTGGTCAAAATCTGTGCATTTACCGGTTGATAAGACCCCTCCAATGCTTTATCTGAAAATCCATTTTTGCTCATGGTTGTTGTTTGATAAATTCGATTGTTCTTATTTCACCGTGCGTAATATAGACGCCTGCCGTATTGGGCGCAATTTCTAATTTGTCTCCGGCTTTAACAACCGTATGGGAAATAAACAGGTCGCGCTCATCCCGGTCGGACGAAATATGAGACCCTTCACCGAGAAAACCATATACTTTGCTTCCATCTTTGAGTGTCACGATTACCCAGCAGGGATGAATATCTGTAAACACGGAATCCCATGCCGTCGGCACACTATTTTGTTCAAACAGCTTGAAATTTAAAAATTTTTTGAGCCAGTTAGGCCAAAATTTGCCAGTACCGCATTTTGCCAGTTTTTGAACAATTTTTTCAAAAAAAGCCTGCTGTCTGACATAACCAAAAACAAATCCTTCAACCACAGGCAAAACAAGAAGAAACAACATCGCAAGCCCCGCTGTCCTAAAGGGATATTCATCGTACCAGCGTTCCACCCACGCCCGGTAAAGCAGCGGGGACCACGGCAAATAAAGAATGGCGCTGCGGGCCAATAATCCCAAAGCAAATTTTTCCCATTCGAGTCGGCGATCGAGCCAAATAAGTTGGCCCTCCACAGTGCGCCAGATGTAACCCGGAACGAGGAATAGGATCAGCATTATCACCGAGGCAAAGGTTTCAAACATATTTCACCACGCTTCCATGTTTCGAATGAAAGATCATTTCATTCATTCTTCCGAATGCTTTCAAAACGAATGAACCGCTTGACGTGCTTTGTCAATCCCTGGTTCCGCTTTTTTTCACACCTCGTTCAATACATCAATCAATTGCCGCAAACGCCCATAATCGCGCCGGTTGAAATTGAAGGCGATGCGCGCCAAATCCAGATGGTCGTTGTCCTCGGCCTCTTCCGGCGTGGCTTTGATGGATTGGATTTTCCCGTTCAGGATGATGTCGGAAAAATCCTCGTTCATAGCGGCGAGCGCGGATTCCCCCGGAACTTTTTTCAGGCGGATGACCAACTGTTCCCTGACAAAACGGGTGGAATGGAAGTTGCGATAAAATCGCGTGATGATTTTCACCGCTTCCTCGGCGCTGTCGGTGATCTGGTAAAGGCTCAAGTCTTCGGGCGAAATCAATTTATCGCGCAACAGATGGCCGCGGATATTCAGGTCCCACGTCTTCCAAAAAATTCCCCCCGGTTTGTCCACGAGCACGAGCGGCATGAGCTGGCTCTTGCCGGTCTGCATCAGCGTGAGCGCTTCGAATCCCTCGTCAAAGGTGCCAAACCCGCCGGGAAAAAGCACAATCGCATCCGAATGACGGACAAAAATCAGTTTCCTCGTGAAGAAATACTTGAACGTGACCAGTTTTTTGTCCTCGGCAATGACCGGATTGGCGGCTTGTTCCCAGGGCAAACGAATGTTCACGCCGAAGCTTTTGTCCGATCCGGCGCCCTCGTGCCCGGCTTGCATGATGCCGTGGCCCGCGCCGGTAATGACCATGAAGCCGGCCTCGGAAATCTTCCGTCCAAATTCCACCGCCTGCCGGTACTCCGGCGCCTCGGGCAGCGTGCGCGCCGAGCCGAAAATCGTCACCTTGCGCCGGCCAATGTACGGCGCGAACAGGCGGAAGGCGTAACGCAATTCCCGCAGCGCCGTCTTGATGATGCGCACGTCGCCGGTATCGCTCACGTCGGTCAACAGCCGCAGCGCGTTCTCGATGATGTCGGCGACTTCCTCCTCATTATGGCCGCCGCCTTTGTATCGGATGAGTTCGGCGATGCGCTTTTGCAATTCGGCATCAGCGGCGCTCCTGGTTTTCCTTCCGGCAACAGGTTTCACGCGGGAAGAATAATTTGCGCTCCTTCAAAAGCGAGCGATACTTGGCGTTCATGCAAGGGCAGACGCTCGATGCCGAGATTAGTGAACGGCCACACTTCGTCCACCTGAAGCACCTTGCAAGGCACGTTCCGCATGATTTTGTCGTGATACGCCGCGCAGGCTTTGCCGACTTCAACCAAGATTCTGGCACGGTTTTCCTGGTAACGCCCGTTGGCCGGACTGTGGAACGCAAGCTGCAACCTTCAATCAGGCAATTTACCACCTTTGCCCGTTCTGCCGCTGATAATATTCACATTTCATTGCGCGATTTTGCACGCGGGAGTTTTTGTTTTGCATTTGGGGCGCGGGCATGGCTTATTGTGCGGCTCGCAGGCTTGGTAGGTTACCCAAGTGGCCAACGGGGGCAGACTGTAAATCTGCTGGCTTACGCCTTCGATGGTTCGAATCCATCACCTACCACCACTTTTTTTCGCAAGGGAAATGCGCATAATATACAATAAAATCAATTGTTCTGCGCGTTTTCTAATTTTCAACTCATGCGCCTCCCTGCTTTTGCCTTCTCTTGCGTTCTTGCCCAAACTGATGCATATAAAGCAATCAAAAAGCAATCAAGTTTTGGCGGCGGATTGCAAATAAAATCGATACAACCGCAAAAGAGCAAAACTGAAGTGCGATAAACAAGACGGCGTCGTAAGTTTTCAGCGCATAAAAAATCCCCCCTTCGGTTCGGTATATGCCAGTTGGTGTATGTTCGGCTTGCGCAAACTCTCGTCAAGCAATTGGGGACACAATCCCAAGACGGCGCTTTGACTGTCCGCTTTCCTGCATGCACTCGGAAACCGGCCAGACAAATCGCCTTGAAGTCGAATTCTATGCGCGCCGCACTCAACGTCCGTTCCGAAACCTTCGCTCCACTCCGCGCCGTTCGCGGGCTCACGAGCCGCTCCGTTCCGCATTCGGCTTTCGGAACGGACGTTTAGTGCGCTGTTTAGCCAAAACCTGCATCTGCAAGGCCTTGCGCCGGCCTTGAACAAGGATCAAAGCATCCAATATGTGGTCAGCGCCTGGGCCGAGACCGAAAGTAGCCGACAAGAGCAATGAGATCACCGCCGTGCCGGAACTCTTGCGCGTGTTGGAATTAAGCGGCTGCATCGTCACCATCGATGCGATGGGCTGTCAGAAAAAGATCGCCAGGGAAAGCTCCGATGTAGCGGCCTATTCTGAAGATCATTCGTGCCGGCCTTTGAAAACGAGTTCATCGGCATGACCAACGACCCAATCCCGCTGGTTGGAGGACCGAAAGTGATGATACGGGGCTTCCGGGGTTGCGTCCAATTGGATTTTTTGCAACGCTATCGGGCATATTCATCCGCGGAATGACGAATTTGGGCTTTACCCCAGAATGTCAGAATCGCATAAATAGTAGTATAACGAATTTTCTTCCGCTAAAATGAACCGACAAATGTGGTTTTCAGGCGCCTGTGAATCGTTTCTATAATTATAATCATTTTGGAATGGTGGGTGGTGTTCTGGTGTTGCTGGCCAGTTGTCTGGTTTTGCCGCCGGCGCATGGCCAGGCCGTTTCCAACCGCGTCGTCGCTGTTAATTTGAGCCTGAACGACTATCTGAATCAGGTGCTTCAGCACAACCAATCCATTCAGGCTGCGATGCTCGAAACCGAAGTCAACCGCCACAAACAACGCGCCGAGCTTGGCGTTTTCGAGCCGCAACTCGATTCTTCAGTCACCCGTGAGGAAAACAAGCGCCTCAACAATACCGAACAACAGGCCGCGCAAGGCGGCGATTCCCTTTTCCGGGAGCAAAACACGCTTTACAACGGGGCGGTGGAAACGGTGATTCCGACCGGCGGAAAAATCCGGCTCGGCGCGACGATGAGCGATTTGGCCAACAACATCAATCCCGGCGGCATTTTCGGCGGAGGCTCCTTGACCAATCTGATTGAACAATACCAGACCTTCGTCGGCGCGACGTTCACCCAGCCGCTGTTGAAGGATGCGTGGTTTGGACCGACGCTGGCGAATTACCGGCTGGCCGCGCTCGATTCCGACATTGCCTTCCAGCAATACCGCCGGCAATTGATGCTGACACTCTCGCAGGCCGAAGGCGCCTATTGGAATTTGTATTTTGCGCAGGAGCAGGTCCAGTTTTTTGACGATTCAGTCGCGGTTGCGCAGGAGGTTTTGGATGATACCCGGGAAAAAATGAAGGCCGGCCAGAGCGCGGAACTGGATGTAATGGAGGCGCAATCGGCGCTCGCGCTGCGAAAGACCAAGCGCAATGACGCGATTCAAAACTATTATGACGCGTTGGACCGGATGCGAACGCTGGCCGGGGAGATGCCCAATCCCGAACTGCCGCCCCCGGGCAGCCAGGAATTTCGCGCGGTGGACAATCCGCGCACCACCAATTCGCCGCCGACCTATGAAAGCACCTACGAACAAGCGTCGTTATTGAACCCGGACTATTTGATTCAATACGAGAAAATGAACGAGCAGCGCCTGCGGTATGGCGTCGCGAAAAGTCAATTGCTGCCGGAACTGGACATGAACGCGGCCTACGGCTACAACGGCCTCGGCAACACCCCCGCGGACGCCTGGGATTCAGCCGATTCGCGGAATTATCCGTCCTGGTCCCTCGGCTTGGAATTGATCGTGCCGCTCGGCGGCAATATCAAAGGGCGGAACGGCTACAAGGCGGCGCGAATGAGCCTGCAAGAAGAGTATATCAATCTCAAGAACGTGGAGACGCAAATGGCGAACAGCTTGAGCACTGCCATTCAAAAAGCCCGGGCCTGGCAGCAAAGCATCGACAGTTATCAAACCGTGGTCGATTACAACCAGGAATTGCTCCAAACCGAATTGGCGCGGCTTAAAGCCGGCACGATTGAGGCGCAGCAAGTCCTCGATGACGAGGCCAATCTCCTCGATTCGCGCCAGGATTTGGCCGGCGCGCTCTCCCAATATCGCGGCGCCCTGTTGCAAATCGAATTGAGTGACGGCGCGCTGCTCAAAAACCGCGGCCTGGATGTTTCCCGCAATGAATTGCGGCAGCAAACCGAAGCCATGCTTGAACATAATCAAAATTATGCGGTCGAAAATATCCCGTCGCCGCCCGACAAATTTTTTCCGCCCGTGCCGCCGGAGGAGTGGAAATCAACGGCATCACCGAACCGTTGATGGATGTGACGCTCGGGCTGGCCGATGCCGGCATCATTCACACGCAGTTTTTCAAGGAAGGCGATTCTGTCAAAAAAGGCGATGTGATTTTGGAATTGGACAAGAACCTGGAAACGCTGGAAGTCCAGCGCTACCAGGCGGTGATGGACCAGGCCAAAATGATTTTTGATTCCACCCGCCTGCTTGACCAGACCACCAAATCCGTCAGCAAGGAAGATCTGGAAAAGGCCGAGGCCGGATATAACGTTGCCGCCGCCGAATACCAGATTGCCCTCCAGCAGCTTGCCGACCGCCAGCTCGCCGCGCCGTTCTCGGGCAGCATCACGGAAATTTTGCTCAAGCCCGGCGCCGCCGTCGCGTCCTATCAGCCGCTTGTCCGCCTGGTGGACACCTCGCGCTGTTATTTTGTCGGCCACATTGATGGAACCGCCGCCGGCAATTTGCAACTGAACCAGCCGGTGACAATCCAACTGGATGGCGGTCAGGCTGTTTCGGGAAAAATTTGTTTTATCTCGCCCGTGGTGGACGCGGCGAGCGGCCTGGTTCGCATCAAGGCGATTTTCGACAACCGCGACGGCAAAATCCGGCCCGGCCTCGCGGCGAAGATGATCGCGGAATAATTTTATGGAATTCGATTTTCCCGGCGCCTTGGAGGAACTGTCCGCGCTCCGTCAATTTTCGGGCGCGCCCAGGGATTTTTGGCCCCGTTTCCTGGCCGCCGCCGCGAAACTTGCCGCGGCGGACGCTGCGGTTCTGCTGCTCGGCCAGCCTGGCAAGGAACCGCGTTGGGTGGCGATCGGCAATTGGGATTGTGGCGCCGGACTTTCCAAGTCGCGCTCGCAGTTCACCTCGCAACTCCAACCCATTGCCGAACGCTGTCTGAATGGCGGCAATTATATCCACCAGACCGATGCGGCCGCGGGGCAATTCACTGTGGCCGTTCGTTTGAAATTGGCGCTGGCGGAGGACGAGGTGATTTTGGCCGCCCAACTGAGGGATTTCACCGACGCGGCGGCGCGGGAATCGCTCGTGCGCCTGAACCTCGTCGCCGACGTCCCGGCGGGGTTCCAGCAAACTGTCGTCGCGCAAAAGTCGCGCAATGACGTCGAAAAATTCGCCGCCGTTCTGGATTTGAATGTGCCGGTGAACGAAGCGACGTGTTTTCTTCCCGCCGCGCTCGCGTTTTGCAACGGCATTGCCACCCGCTTTCGCTGCGACCGCGCCAGCCTCGGCTGGATTGAGGGCGGTTATGTCAAATTGCGGGCCATCAGCCGCACCGAGCAGTTCGACCGCCAGATGACCGCCGCCCAATTGCTCGAGGCGGCCATGGAAGAATGTGTGGACCAGGACGAGGAAATTTTCCAGCCGCCGCCCGCAGGAGTGACGACCGTGGCGCGCGACCACGAAAAATTCTGCGTTGATCAGAAATCAGGAAACATGTGCTCGATTCCGCTGCGCCTGGAGGGAAAAGTCGTCGCCGTTTTGAGCGGTGAACGAAAGGAGACGGCGTTCACCGCGTCGGAGGTTCAGCAGCTTCGCCTCGCCTGCGACCAAAACACCCGCCGATTGAGCGAGTTAAAACATTACGACCGCTGGTTCGGCGCGCGCTGGACCGCGCAGACCCGCGAGTATTTTGCCGGCTGGCTGGGGCCGGAACATACCTGGAGCAAAGTCACCGCCATTTTCATCGCGCTGGCCGTCGCCGCGCTGTTTTTGGTCCAGGTGACCTATCGCGTGGAGGGCAATTTCATTTTGAAAAGCGATGAAGCGGAATACTTGACCGCGCCGTTTGACGGTTATCTGGACCAGGTTTTTGTCCGCGCCGGTGATCTGGTGACAAACGGCCAGCCCTTGCTGTCGTTGAACCGCGCCGAATTGCTGCTCGACGAGGGCGCCGCAGTGGCCGATGTCGCGCGTTATCAGCGCCAGGCGGAGATTGACCGCGCAGCGGACCACATCGCCGACATGCGGATTGACGAGGCGCAGGCGAAGCAGTCGCAGGCCCAGCTCGACTTGGTCCGCTACCGGCTCGCCAACGCGCTCATCAAGTCCTCCTTCAACGGCGTTGTTGTCGAGGGCGACCTGCGCGAGCGCATCGGCACGCCCGTGAAGCAGGGCGACGTGCTGTTCAAGGTGGCGCGGATTGACTCGCTTTACGCCGAAGCCGACGTCCGGGAAAGCGACGTGCAGCAGATCATGGGCAAAACCAACGGCGAAATCGCCTTCGTCACTCAGCCAAAAATAAAATTTCCGGTGCAGGTTCAAGCCATCGAACCCGCGGCGATCACCAAAAAGGACGGCAACGTTTTTCTCGTGAGGCTGAAACCGGACGACGCGGCGCCCGCCTGGTGGCGGCCTGGAATGACCGGCCTTTGCAAGATTTCGACGGAAAAACGCACGTTGTTTTGGATCCTCACGCACCGCACGGTGGATTTTCTGCGCATGAAACTTTGGTGGTGAAATGGCCGAGACCCCGAAAACCTTCAGCGAATCCTGGTATCGTGTGGCAAATCAAAAAATTTGCCTGCGCCCGGTTGTCAAGGCGCGCCGCCAGAATTTTCGCGGCGAGCGCTGGATCGTCCTCGAAAATCCGTTCAGCAACCAATACTTCCGTCTCCGGCCGGCGGCTTATGAATTCGTTTCGCGGCTGCGGCCCGACCACACCGTGGAGGAGGTTTGGCAGCAATGTTTGAAGCGTTTTCCCGATGAGGCGCCGAGCCAGGAGGCGGTGATTCAACTGCTGTCCCAACTCTATTTTGCCAACCTGCTGCAATACGACCTGGCGGCGGACAGCGCGCAACTCTTTGAGCGTTACAAAAAACGGAAACAGCGCGAAATCGGTTTCCGCTTCCTGAACATTATGTTCATGCGGTTTCCGGTGCTCGATCCCGACCGCTTCCTGGTCCGCACCCTCCCGGCCGTGGGAAAATTAATCAGCCCCTTCGGCGCGCTGCTCTGGCTGGTGGTCGTCGGCGGCGGCCTGAATATCGTCGTGGACAATTTCAGCGCCTTGCGCGCGCAAGGGCAGGGGATTTTGGCGGCGAATAACCTGTTCCTGCTTTACCTCGGTTTGATTCTCGTGAAAGCGTGCCACGAATTCGGCCACGCCTATTTTTGCCGGCGGTTTGGCGGCGAAGTGCATGTCATGGGCGTGATGTTGATGATTTTCACACCCATGCCTTACGTCGATGCCACCTCGGCATGGAGTTTCCGCGAGCGTTGGAAGCGCGTGCTGGTCGGTGCCGCGGGCATGATCGTGGAGGTGTTCATCGCCGCCATCGCGGCTGTTTTCTGGGCGCACACCGGGCCGGGCGTCCTCCACAGTCTCGCCTACAACATCATGTTTGTCGCCTCGGTTTCAACGGTGATTTTCAACGTCAACCCGTTGATGCGCTTTGACGGCTATTACATCTTGTCCGACCTGCTGGAAATTCCCAACCTCAACCAGCGGGCCATGAGGCAGTTGCGCCACCTCGCCGAGTCGAATCTGTTCGGGGTAAAAAATTCCGAAAGCCCGGCGGGCACCCGGCGCGAGGCCGCCTGGCTGGGCTTCTTCGGCATTACCAGCGGACTCTACCGGCTGGTCGTGTTCACCGGCATCCTACTCGCGGTGGCCGACCGGTTTTTGATCATCGGCATCGTCATGGCCGCCGTCTGTTTGATTTCCTGGGCCGTCGTGCCTTTGGTGCGTTTCGTAAAATACCTCGCCGCCAGCCCGCGGCTCGACCGCGCGCGCCCTCGCGCCATCGGCGTGACAGCGGGCGCCGCCGCGCTTTTGATCGTTCTGCTGGCAATGGTCCCGTTTCCGTATTCCTTTCGCGCGCCGGGAATCGTCTTCGCGTCCCAACGAACCCAGGTTGTCAATGAAACTGCCGGCGCGGTCGTCAAATTGCTGGCGTCATCGGGAAGTTTTGTGCAACAAGGCCAGCCGCTGCTGCAATTGGAAAGCCCGGAGCTGGATTTGCAAATGGCCGATGCCCAGGCCCACTTGGAGGAGGTAAACGCCCGGCTGCTGTACGCAATGGACCAGGAAACGGCGGACCTCGAGCCGCTGACGCGATTGCGAGATTCGGTCGCCGCCGAACTGAATAAACTCACGATGGATTCGGAAAATCTAACCGTTCGCGCTGCGCACAACGGCGTCTGGGTCGCCCCCGGCGTCGAACAATTTCCCGGCCGTTGGCTGCCGCGCGGCGCCGATTTGGGGCTGCTGGCCAATCCCACCGCGTTTGAATTTGAGGCGACCGTGACGGAGGACGACGCCAAATCGCTGTTCGGGGAAACCATTCACGGCGCGAGCGCGCGGCTTTGGGGCCAGGCCGGAACGAAATTGGTGGTCACCAACTTGTTAGTGGTTCCCGGCGGCCAGAACGTTCTTCCGTCTCCCGCGCTGGGCTGGGCGGCGGGCGGTCAATTGCCGGTGGCGATGGATAACGATACCAACGGCCTCGAAACGGTCGAGCCGTTTTTTGAAGTGCGGGGCCGGTTGGATCCCCGCCAGGGCGTAACGTTGATGGATGGGCGTTCGGGGGAAATCCGGTTCCAATTGCCGGCCGAACCGCTCTTGCCGCGCTGGATTCGCAGCTTATGGCAGCTTTTTCAAAAACGTTACCAGATTTGACCACGTCGGCGATCCCCACGCAAGATTACCGGCGCAGCGGATATCGTGTCCCCTCGCGCCCGCTCACCGGCCTGGACGCCCTCGTCAACAGCGCCATTGGCAAACGTCAGCGGCGCGCGAAAGTCTTGGAATCGCTGAAATTCGACGCGGAAAAAGTTGTCGCACAGGAAGGGCAATGGACCGGACTCTCCGACTCAATTTTGCAGAAAAAACTTCTGGAATTTCGCGCGCAATTTCGTCGCGGCGGGCGCGCGTCCGGACCATTGATTTCGCCAGCGCTCGCCGCGATTCGCGAGGCAGCGGACCGCCGGCTCGGTCTGCGCCCGTTTCCAGTTCAAATCATCGGCGCACTGGCGTTGCATCGCGGCTGTCTCGCTGAAATGGCCACCGGTGAGGGCAAAACTCTCACGGCCGGGCTGGCTGCCATTCTCGCCGGCTGGACGAAACATCCCTGCCATGTAGTCACGGTCAACGATTATCTGGTTCAGCGGGACGCCGAATGGTTGGAGCCGCTTTACCATTTCTGCGGCGTGCGGGTGGGCTGCGTCACCGCCACGAGCGCGCCGGTTGACCGGATGAAAAATTACGGTTGCGATGTGACGTACGTCACCAGCAAGGAACTACTCGCGGATTTTTTACGGGACCGCCTTTATTTGGGACGGCTGCAAAATCCCACCCGCCGCTTGATTCGCCGGATGCTTCTGCCGGACGCGCCCGTTCAGGACGGAATGGTTCTGCGTGGATTGCATACGGCGATTGTGGACGAAGCGGACAGCGTGCTGATTGATGAAGCGGTGACGCCGCTAATCATCGCCGCCTCCCACGAAAACGCGTCATTGCGCGAAGCGTCCCAATTGGCGCAGAAAATGATTGGCGAATTGAAACCAGGGACGGATTACCAGGCCAATCCACGTTACAAGGAGATCGAGATGACCAGGGGTGGCCTGCAAAAACTGGTGGAACAGGCATCGCATCTGCCCGGAATGTGGCAGGGGCACGACCGGCGATTGGAATTAGTTGTGCAGGCGCTCATGGCTCGCGAGTTTTACCATCGCAACCGGCAATACATCGTCGAGGGCGATAAAGTGGTCATTGTGGATGAATTTACAGGCCGCCCGATGGCGGCCCTGCGCCCGGCGATCGGCATGGCGCTCACCGGCATCATCGGTCTGCTGATCTACCGGCGGCTCAAGCACGCGCTGGTGCGCGAGCGGCCGTTTATCCGTCATCCCGGCATCACGCTGGCGATGGTGCCGCTGGATCGCTACAGC
>JBKQUF010000127.1:0-4181 GCA_052140285.1 Limisphaerales bacterium
TGCTGGAAAAACTGGGCCTGATCAAACTTTTCGCCACTGTGCCGCAATGGGCTTTGTAGCCAGACAAAAACCGGAAACCGCCGGTTTTACTGGCCTTTTTGAAAATCTCCGAGGAAGTTAGGCTAACACACTGCCGCCGGGACGCCGTTCTCTTCCTGGTCGCTGAACCCATGATGGTCCCAGCTCGGGTCCAGGCCGAGGTCTTTGAGCATCTGCAAATCCTTTTCCACCGGCTGGTTCAACGTGGTGAGATAATTGCCCACCATCAGCGCGCTCGCTCCGGCCATAAAAATCATGCTCTGCGCGTCGCGCAGGTTCACCGTTCGTCCGCCGGCAATCATGATCTCCTGCCGGGGCAGGATGAGCCGAAAACACGCAATCGTCTTTAAAATTTCCAGCACCGACAACGGCGGGTTTTTCTCAAACGGCGTTCCCGGAATCGGATTCAGGATGTTCACCGGCACCACGTTGGCGCCAACGGCTTTGAGTTCAAAGGCCAAATCGCAACGGTCTTCGCGTGTTTCCCCCATTCCGACGATGCCGCCGGAACAAATCTTGATGCCCGCTTTTTTCAGGTGACCGATGGTTTCCAGGCGGTCGTCAAACGTATGGGTCGTGCAGGTCTGCGGGAAAAAACGGCGCGAACTTTCCAGGTTATGTCCGTAACATTCCACCCCCGCTTCCTTGAGCCGGTCCGCCACCCGCTGGTTCTTGATGATTCCGAGCGAAACATCCGGCCTCGTTTTCCCCGTCGCCTTCAGTTCCCGGACGCGATCGCATACCTCGTCCAGCATCGGGCCTTCGTTCAGCCCTTTCCAGGCGGCGACCAAGCCAACGGCGGTGACCCCGTTTTGCTTTGCTTCGTCCGCCGCTTCGGCGACCGGCTCGGGATCGACGAAGCCGTAACGCGGCGAGCCGGTCTGATAAAATGATGATTGCGCGCAAAAACTGCAATTCTCCGAACACGCCCCCGCCTTGGCATTGACGATCGAGCACAGATGGATCTTGTTCCCCTTGAAATGTTCGCGAATGCGGTTGGCCCAGGACAGCAAATCGAGGATGTCGCCCGAGGTTTCCAAGTCAAACAGGAACAGCGCCTCCGCGCGGGAAATCTGCCCGCCCTCCAGCACCCGTGCGCCCAGGGTGGAAATCCGCTCGTGATTTTTTACGTCAACCTTCATCGTTAACATGGTTGACATGATAATTTCCCCGGCCTTTTTGGCAAGCGGTGTTATTGCGGGGCCGGGGGCACCAACGAAGGAAACGCCTGGGTGAGATAATACGCCAGGGACGCGATTTGCATGTCCGTCAGCGGGCCACCGTCCGTTTGGGAAAAGGCCGGCATGAACGAACCCGGTTTTCCGTGGGAAATCCAAGTTTGCCAGAAATCGATGTTGGTCGGAACTTTCAAAGTTTGCAAATTTGCCACAAAGGAGGCGCGATGCGCGGCTTCGTGGCAGATGGCGCAATCGGCGTCAAAGAGCGCCTTGCCATACTTGCCTTCCCCGTTTTTGACGTGGCAGGTGGCGCAGTCGTTGTGAAACACCGCCTGGCGGTCGATTTTCGAGGCGGCAATCCCGCGCGCCCGTTCCTCCTCGGTCATCTCTTGCAACACCGGCGGCTGCACGCTGATTTGCAGCAGTAATTCTTTCGTTCCATGGTCAGTCGCAAAAGTGATTTGTTTGAAAAACGTCCCAGGCCGGTTCTCCAGATTCACCGTGATTGGAATCTGTCCATCTCCCCCCGCGGGTATCACCCAGGGCAGGTCGGGCAATTTCGCCGTCGTGCAGCCGCAGGAAGGCGTAACCGCCAGCACCGCCACCGGTATCGGCGTGATTGAATTGGTGACCCAAACGATATTCGTCACCGATACGGATCGGATGGGCGAAACCGGCTGGTAGCGCGGGGAGGCCAGGCTGTCAACGTCAACGAGGTACGCGGTCTTCGTGATGTTTGTTTTCAGCTGTTTGTCGATCTTCACGGCCACGTTGGTGAAGGTGAACAGAAAATGGGCTTGAGAGGCGTTCGCCGGCACGTTGGTGGTGAGCATGAGGTTGTTCCATGTCAGCACCCCGTCCGGCAGCGGGTCGTTCTTATGCGCGGTATCGGGCACATAGACCGGCACGGTCGCCACCGAAGTCGTTGACCGTTGCGCAATCAAAAATCCCGCCGATGACAAAAGGACCAGCGCGGTAACGAAAATAAATGCCCGTGGCAGCTTCATATTGAATCAACAATCTATGCGTTCGCGCCCATTTTGACACTAAAAATCATAAACGGTTCAATACGCTTAACACCGCGCGCCCGGACGCCAATTCAATGTTCATGTTCATCGCCGCTTCTATAAGCCGGTCCCCATCCGATGGTTCTTATGATTCCCCGCGCAACCCTCCAGTTTTTTTGCATGACGTTTTATTGTGGGGCCGGAGGCACCGGCGAAGGAAATATCTGATCGAGATAACCCGCCAGCGAGATGATTTGCTTGTCCGTCAGCGGACCTCCGTCCGCTTATGAAAAAGCCGGCATGAACGACCCCGGCTTTCCGTGGGAAATCCAAGTTTGCCAGAAATCGATATTGGTCGGAACTTTCAAATTCTGCAAATCCGCCACAAAGGAGGCGCGATGCGCGGCTTCGTGGCAAATGGCGCAATCGGCGTCGAACAGCGCCTTGCCATACTTGGCTTCCCCGTTTTTGACGTGGCAGGTGGCGCAGTCGTTGCGAAATACGGCCTGGCGGTCGATTTTCGAGTCGGCGATTCCGCGGGCCCGTTCCGCCTCGGTTATTTCCGGAAACCCCTGCGGTTGCACGTTGATTTGCACCAGCAGTTGTTTCAACCCCTTGTCACATGCAAAAATGACTTCTTTGAAGATCGTGCCGGGCCGGTTGTCGAGATTCACGGTCACCGGAATCTGGCCAACGCCGCCTCCGGGAACCACCCAGGGCAAGTCGGGCAATTTGATCGTCGTGCAGTGGCAGGACGGATAAACATCCAGGACCGTCACCGGCGTCACGGTCCGATTGGTAAAGGTGAAGAGGAAGCGGGCCTCGGTGGCGTCGGCCGGCACGTTGGTGGCCAGCAAGACGCTGTTCCACGCCAGCACCCCATCCGGCAACGACTCGTTCTCATGCGTTGGATCAGGGACATGGACTGGCGCGGTCGCCACCGAAGTCGTTGACCCTTGCGCGATCAAAAATCCCGCCGATGACAAAAGGATCAGCGTGGTGGCGATAATAAACGCCCGTGGCAGCTTCATATTGAATCAACAATTTATGCGTTCGCGCCCATTTTGATACTAAAAATCATAAACGGTTCAATGCGCTTAACACCGCGCGCACGGACGCCAGTTCAATGTTCGTGTCCACCCCCGCGCCCCAGCGCGCCTGGCCCTCCGGCGTCTTGACCTGGATGTAAGCGATGGCCGCGGCGGTTTCCCCGCTGCCCAGGGCATGTTCGCTGTAACTGGCAATTTCAAAACGGACGCCCATTGCTCCCAAACCCTGGACCAACGCCGCCAACGGTCCGTTCCCTTGGCCGCCAATCTCCACCACTTTGCCCTCGCGCAATAACTTCGCGCGGCATTTGACGGTGCCGTTCCGGCTTTCCGTCTCAAATTTCTTGAGCTGCCAGGGCGCGCTTCGGTCCACGTATTCGCTCCAGAACATCTGTTTCAATTCCGCGCCGCTCACCTCGCGTCCCAGCTTGTCCACCGCCTCGTTGGCGATGGGGCCGAACTCGCGCTGCATGTCCTTGGGCAGAGCGATGCCGAATTCGCTTTCCAGAAGATACGCCACGCCACCTTTGCCCGATTGCGAATTGACGCGGATCACTTCGCGGTATTCGCGTCCGATGTCGGCGGGATCAATCGTGAGATAGGGAACGTCCCAGTGTCCGCGTTCTTTTTCCTTCCATTCGTTCAACCCCTTGCGGATGGCGTCCTGGTGCGAGCCGCTGAAGGCGGTAAACACCAATTCGCCCGCATACGGCTGGCGCGGCGGCACGGTCATGCCCGTGCAGCGCTCATAGACGTCGATGACGGAATTGAGGTTCGAGAAATCCAGCTTCGGATCAATGCCGTGCATGTAAATGGATTGGTGAGGTAGAAGTCGCCAACCGATGAGCCGAGCGGCGCTTTATCGGCACTGCCTGCGAACTTGGCGAGCTTCTGGATATCGGCGGCAT
>JBKQUF010000128.1:0-8604 GCA_052140285.1 Limisphaerales bacterium
AACGCCTTGCGGCAGTTCAATCTGTCTGACAAAAAATGCGTTTTCTAAGTCAGACAGGCTGCTAGCGTGAAGCGCAGGTGTTTTCTGATGATCGCATAGCATTCGGCATATTTGAGCGGCTCGCCGGCAGAATATTTTTTGCCCCAGACTGCGTTGAGATTCAAACCGGCGACGACATTGGACAGGACAAGCTGGCACTGTAAGGCTTCAAACTCGGTTTGGATGAAATAAGGATCATAACTGACGTTGCCTGCAGAATCTGGCTCGTCGCTTTCCATCTTGATCCTCGCCGTCGCCGCATACTGCGGCGGACTCAACAACAGCCACAATCCCGCGCCGCATAGCACCATGCCACCGAGCAGGAGCGCGAGGCAGAGGAGGAGTTTGGGTTTCATGTGGTTTCGCCTTGTTTTTATTGAGTTGGGTCTGCAACGCGGCCCAGGAACAAAATGCTCCCGTCGTGGTTGTCCCGAATCAGGAACAGAAACGGATGATCGGCGCGAAAAATCGGGATTGGCGGCTGATTCGACGGTGCCGCACCCCCAAACATTACAACCGCTGTGGCAGCGGCAGCTTCCGTGCCCTCCTCGTTGACCTCCACGAATGCCTTATGTATGACGTCACTGAAAAATAAATTCTTCCGGCCATCCATGCCTGAGAAGTCAGCCTGACTGGTGAACGCATCTGGCATTCCCAGAGCCTTCAATGTTTCCGCCAAACGGAACTCTGATGTCATCTTGAACTTCGGCAGAAATACCTGCACCTTTTGACTCCGCAGGCTCGTTGTCCATGAGGCCAGATTTTGCGCCGTCAGTTCTTTCTCGAGATGGTCGAGACCATCCGCTTCGCGAGGCAATAATACAATCATTGAGAGATCGTCGCCCGCATACGGAAGTTCAAGAACCTGCAAATGGGAAACGGATGATAACATAGCTCGCATATTTGTGGACTCCAAATCGGGGAACTCCGCATATTTGAAATCGCCCGTCTGCCGCATCAGCGGCCCGGCCACCTGTTTTTCCGGGGACAGATGGAATGGTTGCTCCGAAGTGAGTTTGGAATCAAATTGTCCGGCCCATTTGCCTTTGAAGTAAATGGCATTGACCAGCACCAGCCGGGTGCCGCCACCAACCATTCCGGGTTTCAGCAGTTCCACAATTTTCCGGCTGGTTTTGGACTCGACCCAGTCATTGATTGTTTTGCGGGCGGCTTCTGCATTCTTTCTGTAATCAACCGGCGTGATGGATGTGCCGTAATATTTCTGGCACGACGCGAGATAGTCCGGCCGAAATGGGAAATCCTTTTGCGGCCAGAGCGAGTTGGCGGTTGCAAGCTGAACCTGGCCTTTCTGTTGCACTGCATTCAGTCCCGCCTCCAACGCGGCAAAGGCCGGATGCAATTCCGCCGGCGGCAGATCAAAGTGAAGGGTCCGCGCCATTTGTTCCGCCGTTTCGCCGCGCGCGCCGCCGGAAGTCATTGCCAGCGCCGTCGAAATGCTGTAAGGCGAGAAACACAGGTTGCCTGCCTGCGTCCGTAACTGGCCATATAAATCAACCGCAAACCCGGTGTTGCCTACCACGACTTCGCTCCCGGGAGAAGATGCGTCTGCAAAAACAAGGCTGGGACAACAGAACAACCCGCCGCCCAAAACGAGCGCGAGGCCGCCGAGGAATTTGGTTTTCATGGCATTGCAGCCACTAATATGACACGCCGGACGGCGATTTGTTAGATGCATAAGCTGAATTTTGCTTTGCTGACTTTTGTTTTCATCGCCAATTAGACGTGGTTCCGATGCAAATACTCCCGTTTTCGACACAAATGCTGACATGCTAAAAAACTGAAACGCTGAAATACAACCACGAAAGACATGGAAACCCGAAAAACTGCCTCACGCAAAGGTCGCAATGAACGCGAAGAAATTAAAAAAACTTTGCGGCCTTTGCGCTCTTTGTGTGCGGCTTTGTGTGTTTTGTAATTCAGCCTTCAACCTTTCCGATGAATTACCTGTTCCTTTTTCTCTGAATACCCTCCATTAGCAAAAACTGTTCTTCCGTCAAAAAGTTATTCACCGCTTGACCTTTCCCTCCGCAAAGCATTTAATGGGCGTTGACAGTAGGCAAAATTCATGTTTGCGCAACTAAAAAGTCTGTTTTCCAACGACATTGGCATAGATCTCGGGACTGCTAACTCCCTCGTCTATGTGCGAGACCGTGGAATCGTTCTGCGCGAACCTTCTGTGGTAGCCATCCAGGCGGGCACGACCAATGTGCTCGCCGTCGGTGAAGAAGCCAAACGCATGCTCGGCCGCACGCCCGGCAACATCGTGGCCATCCGCCCCATGAAAGACGGCGTCATCGCCGACTTCGAAATCACCGAGGCAATGCTGAGGCATTTTATCCAGAAGGTTCATCACCGCAAATTGATTGCGCCACGCGTGGTCGTGGCCATCCCTTCGGGGATCACGGAAGTGGAAAAACGGGCGGTCAAAGACTCCGCCATGCACGCCGGAGCGCGCGACGTCATTTTGATTGACCAGCCGATGGCATCGGCGATTGGCGTCGGACTGCCGGTTCATGAACCGGCGGGCAACATGATCGTGGACATCGGCGGCGGGACCTGCGAAATCGCAATTATCTCGCTCGCTGGCATCGTCTTCAGCCGCAGCCTGAGGGTCGGCGGAGACGAATTTGACGACACGATCGTGGCGCACATGAAACGGGCCTACAACATGATGATAGGTGAACGCACCGCTGAAGAAATCAAGATCCGCATCGGCTCCGCTTTTCCCCTCGAACAGGAATTAACCATGGATGTCAAAGGCCGCGACCTGAGCACCGGTCTGCCCAAGACATTGACCATTCGTTCCGAGGAAATCCGCGAAGCCTTGCAGGAACCGCTCTCGAGCATTTTGGAATCCATCCGCCTGACTCTCGAACGCTGCCCCCCCGAACTCGCCGCCGACCTTGTGGACCGCGGCCTGGTGATGGCCGGCGGCGGCTCGTTGTTGCGCGGCATCGACCGGCTTGTCGCCGAGGAAACCAGCCTGCCAGTCCATCTGGCGGACGATCCCATGAGCGCCGTCGCTGAAGGCACCGGCCGCGTGTTGCAGGAAATCGAATTCCTCAAACGCGTCGCGGCCACGACCAAGTATTGATTCTTCATCACGCTTCACCTGCGGGCGGCTGACAGCCGCAATGCAGGATGTTCAGAAAAAAACATTACGTCGCGCTCGGCTCGGTTACACTGGCGGCAGTGCTGCTCTTGAACCTGCCCGTGCCCGCCGCTTCGCGCCTTAAAACAGGCTTCGGCGCCTTGTTCCTCCCCCTCTTCGGCCTCGCCGCCGGCGTCGAGCAACTCCCCGGCAAGATCATCGACGACGTCACCCCCCGCAACCAATTGTTCCGGGAAATCGACGCTCTCCGCCTTCAAAACCAGGAACTCCTCGTCCGCCAGCAACAGGCTGCCGCCGCCCTCGAAGAGAACAATCAATTGCGCGCCCAACTCGGCTGGGAACAACGCCAGCCCTGGAAATTGAAACTCGCCAACGTCGTCCTGCGCGACCCCGCCAATTGGTGGCGCACCATCCAGATCGATGTCGGCACCCGCGACGGCGTCCGGATCAATTGCCCCGTGCTGACTTCCGAGGGCCTCGTCGGGCGCGTCTCCTCCGCCGGACTCGTCCGTTCGCAAGTCGTCCTGATTGGCGACCCGGATTGCCGCGTCTCCGCCCTCGTGGACGATTCCCAGCACGACGTCGGGGTCTTGAGCGCCAGCGGTCCGCTCATGAATTCCCTGGCGGACCTTACCTACCTCTCCGGCTCCGCCAACCTGAAATCCGGCCAAACAGTCGTCAGCAGCGGGTTGGGCGGAGTTTTCCCGGAAGGAATTCCCATCGGCCAGGTGGTGGACTCGCAACAAGTCGATTTCGGACTTTACACCCAAGCCCGTGTCAAACTCTCCGCCAATTTCGGGGCGCTCAACCAAGTCTGGGTGCTGCTGCCATGAACCTCTTTAATTCCCTCCTCATTTTCGCCGCTGCGTTCCTTGCGGTGTTCGGTGAGGCCGCGTTTTCCCTGCCCCATCGCGTCCTCGGCGCTCAAATCGACGTGCTCCCGGTCCTCATGATCTACGCTGCGCTGAAAACGGACATCATCACCGTATCCCTTCTTGCCGTTTTGGGGGGACTCTGGTTCGATTCGCTCTCGGCCAATCCGTTCGGCATTTCCATCCTCCCGCTCTTTGCCGTCGGGTTTCCCACCTTCTGGCTGCGCGACCTGCTTTTGCGCGAATTGTCCTTCGCCCAACTCGTTCTCGGCGCCACCGCCAGCGCCGCCGCCCCGGCCTTCACCGTTTTGCTGCTCTTGACCTGCGGCTATCAACCGCTCCTCGGCTGGGGTTCCCTCTGGCAATGGATTGTCATGATCACCGGCGGCACGTTGGCCACCCCCGTGGTCTTTTCCTTGTTTGATTGGGTCAACCACGCCCTCGGCTATCAACCCGTCAAGGAATCCAGCTTCCGGCCCGACCGCGAAATTCTTCGCGACAAGAAATCAAAATAAAATGTTATTCGTTGACGAACTCAAAAAGAACGACCCGCAACTGCAATGGGTTGCAATTGCGGTCGCGGCCGGTCTCGTTCTTTTGCTCGCCGGTTTGTGGTGGGTCCAGGTCGTCTCCGCCCATGAATATCAAACCCATTTGCAAACCCAATCCTACCGCTCCGTCCGCGTCCCCGCCATGCGCGGCAAAATTTTGGACCGCGAAGGCCGCGTCCTCGCCGAAAACCAGGCGCATTATAATTTAAGTCTGTATCTGGACGACCTCCGCGGCCAGTTCGACCAGGAGTCCAGGCAATTAAAGTCCCGGGGACAAGCCATGCAAAAAGCGGAAATCGCGGTCGAGGAGAAAAAACTCAATCGTTCCTTGACCAGGAGCGAACGTAAAGCTTTCGCCTTTACCGGCAAGCAATTGGACCTCCTCGCCGTTCAGGCCCGCTGGAATGTCGCCCAACGTGTCGCCGCCGGCCTCAGCGGCGAGCTCGCCCAACCCGTCCCGCTGGATTGGCGGACCTTCGAGCGCGCCTATGAATCGCGCCTCTACGTCCCCTTTCCCGTGATGCAAAATCTGGACGTGGGGCAAATCGCCCGCTTTGAGGAGCATTTCTCGCCCAACCTCGGCGCCAATCTGGACCTGCAGCCCGCTCGATCCTATCCCTACGGCACCACGGCGGGCCATTTGCTGGGCTATGTTACCGAAGACAAAAATTCAATCGAGGGTGAAGACGCTTATTACTCTTACCGCTTGCCCGATTACAGCGGCCGGGTGGGGATCGAGGGGGGCTTCGACAGCTTCCTGCACGGTCGCGCGGGTGACGAAGAGGTGGAGGTAAATAATTACGGCTACAAACAAAACGAGACCATCATTGATCCGCCCCAGCCCGGCGAAAATGTTGTGCTCACGATTGATTTGGACATCCAGCAGGCGGCGGAGAAATCGCTTGTGGCCCACCGGGGCACCAACGCCTGCGCGGCCATCGTCGTCATGGACGTCAATAGCGGAGATGTCCTGGCGATGGTCTCCTCCCCGGCAATCAATCCCGTTTATTCGGAAAACAGTCCGGCCTATTTACTCGATCCGCAGTTGAAGCCGCAAGTCAATCGCGCTACCCAGGAAAACTACGCCCCCGGTTCCATTTTCAAACCGGTCGTTGCTCTTGCCGCGTTGGAAAACGGCCTTGATCCGAAAGCTGCCGTTTACAATCCCGGTTATATAGATGTCGGGCAGGGCGGACGCGGGCGCTTCGGAGATTTGGCGCCGCCGGGCCAATATGATCTCCGAAAGGCCATCATTCTCTCCTGCAACACTTATTTCATCACCGTTGGCCTCAGCGCGGGCATCGAGAACATTGTCCGGATGAGCGAAAAATTTCATTTTGGGGAACTCACCGGCCTGCCGACACGGCAGGAAACACCGGGCGATCTCCCGACCCTTTCCGCTGTGTCCAAGCCGGATTGGCATCGCGGCGATTCGGCAAATATTTGTATCGGCCAAGGCGAAATCGCCGTTACCCCTCTCCAAATGGCCGTTGCCTATTCGGCCATCGCCAATGGCGGAACCATTTTTTGGCCGAGGCTGGTGTCGAGGATTGAACCTCAAGACCCGACCCTTGGCGAAACAGCGACAAATTTTCCATCCGGCGTTGTGCGCGATCATATTGGCGTGAGCGAGCGTAGCTTGAAGATTCTGCGCGAGGCGATGCTGGGGGAAACCGAAGACCCGGAGGGTACCGGCCACGAGGCGCTTGTGCCCGGAATGGAGATTTGCGGCAAGACCGGCACGGCGGAGATAAAAGACTCGTCCAATCGTGCGATTGGACGCACCACCTGGTTCGCCTCGTTCGCGCCCTACGAGCACCCGCGCTACGCGGTCGTCGTCATGGTCGAAAACGGCACTTTCGGCGGTCCGACCTGCGCCCCGATTGCGCACGATATTTACGAAGAGATTTTGAAAAAAGAACAGTCCGAAAACCCGTCACGGACTTTAGCGGCAGCGCACTGACATTAAAATGGTTGACCCATCCATCAACAAACACGGTGCCAAGCTGGACAAGCTGCAATTGTTTGCGCTGGCCGGATTGATGTTCCTTGGCGCGGCCTTTGTCTTCAGCGCCACCTCCAAAACCCAGTCCCCGTCCTTGCCGTGGTTCGACGAAATGTGGGTGCGTCAGGTTCTCTGGTATGCCATCGGTATCGGCGCGGGAGTGGCCTTGTGCCTTTTGGACTATCACAAGCTGGCACGCTGGTCCGTGGTCATCTATTGGGTCACCATTCTCTGTTTGATCGCAGTGTTGATCCCCAAAATCGGCTCCACCAACGGCTCGGGCGCACGGCGTTGGATTGATTTGCCGTTGTTCCAATTTCAACCCAGCGAATTTGCCAAGCTCTCTTTCATCTTGGCCATGGCCAATTTCCTCAGCCGCCCGGTGGAGGAATTGAAACAATTGCCGGTGTTCTGGAAGGGTATCGGCCTCATGCTGCTCCCGTTTGCCTTGATTTTCAAGGAACCGGACCTGGGATCCGCGCTCGTCCTGGTGCCCACCGGCGTGGCGATGATGTTTGTGGCCGGCACGCCCAAACGCTATCTGCTCACGCTCGGCGCGGTGGTCGGCCTCCTGGGGGTGCTGGCCTTGGTGGACATTTTGTTCGCGCCGCGCGCGCTGCAATTGCCGATGCAGGAATACCAACGCCAGCGATTGCTCGTCTATTTCGGCGCGAGTTTTGCCGAAGCCAACGCCACCCCGGAGCAAAAAGCGGAAGCCCGGGCGTTGCAATCCAAAAGTTCATACCAAGGCAAACAGGCCCTGATCACCGTCGGTTCCGGCGGACTGTTGGGCAAGGGCTGGGGCCGCGGCAGCCAGATTGCCCTGGGATTTTTGCCCGCGGGCGCGGCCCACAATGATTTCATTTTCTCCGTCATTGCCGAGGAGGAAGGATTCGCCGGCAGCTGTTTGGTGCTGGCGCTGTATGCGGTGGTTCTCTTCACAGGATTGAGATTCGCCGGCCAGGCGCGCGATCGCCTGGGCAAACTCATGGCTTGCGGCGTCGTTATGCTGCTCTTCAGCCATGTGTTCATTAATATCGGCATGAACATTCGCATCGTCCCGGTTACGGGCATCCCGCTGCCGCTGCTTTCTTACGGCGGATCATCAGTATTGTGCTCCTTGATCGCGCTGGGCCTGATGCAAAACATATACATCCATCGAAAAGGATACTAAATATGAGTGATAATAAATTCTCGCGGCGCCGCCGCAGTGGAATGCGCTTCCGGCCCAAAGGCGGCCTGGGCCAGCAACCGCAAAAACCCGACCGCGACGCCACCCAGGCCCGCGCCGACGTCGTGAGCGAACAAGGCGGTTCCGAGCACGTTTTTGAAAAACGCCACACCTCCGAAATTGATCGCGCGGAAAATATCGCCGCCGGACTGCCGGCCGAAGGTGCGCCCGCGACGGCCCAGGACACGCCCATGGACATTCCGAATAAAACCGAATTCCGCGAACCGCATGTCGAAACCCCGCCCATCGTCCAGGCGGAGAAAGAATTCCAACCCGTCGCCATCCAGCAACAGCCCAAGGGCATTTTGGATTCCATCAAAAACGCGGCCACCAACCTCGTCAAAAGAGTCCAGCGCTTGATCCGGCCCGAAAAGAAAATCCACAAGGAAGTCATCATCAACGCCGAAACCCTCGAAACCCGCGTCGCCGTCACTGAAGACGGAAAATTGGAGGAATTCAACATCGAGCGCACCACCGAGGAGCGCCTCGTCGGCAGCATCTTCAAAGGCCGCGTCCGCAACCTCGAAGACGGCCTCAAAGCCGCCTTCGTCGATATCGGTTTCGAGAAAAACGCCTTCCTCCATTACTGGGACATCGTCCCCAGCCAGTTCGATAGCGGCGTAGAAATTGTCGAACGCGAAGGACGCCGACGCGACAAACCCAAAATCACCCAAAAGGACACGTTATGCCATGTGTAAATCCAATTCATCATGCCGAACAGGCTCAGCACCGCGATGCGCGTGGAAAATTGCAAAGACCGGTTCCGCTTCAGT
>JBKQUF010000129.1:0-8017 GCA_052140285.1 Limisphaerales bacterium
ACGGTTCACGGTACATCGGACGATTTAAAAAGTGCGCGCGGGCTGTTGAGTATTTTAGAACGCAAGGCCGGGCGTCTCATCATCAATGGATTTCCGACCGGCGTCGAAGTCTGTCCTTCCATGAACCACGGCGGGCCGTATCCCGCCACGACGGACGCGCGGTTCACCTCGGTCGGCACCGCGGCGATCCAACGCTTCATCCGGCCCATCTGTTATCAAAATTTTCCCGCGTCGTCATTGCCGCCGGCGTTGCAAAACGAAAACCCGTTGAATCTGTTGCGCTTGGTGAATGGGAAGCTGTCCAAAGACCCCATCACCGGGTGAATTCAGGCATGGATACGCCGTTGCCACCGCTCACGCCCGGCACGCTTTACCTGGTCGCCACGCCCATTGGCAACCTGGAGGACATCACGCTGCGCGCCTTGCGGGTGTTGCGCGAATGCGATGTCGCCGCCGCCGAGGATACGCGCCGTTCCGGTCAGTTACTGAAACATTTTCAAATCTCGAAGCCTTTGCTGAGTTATTTCCAGTTCAACGAGGCCAAACGCAGCGAGGAAATCATCGAGCGATTGGGGCGCGGCGAGAAGGTCGCCTTGGTGACGGACGCGGGCAGTCCTGGCATCAGCGATCCGGGCGAACGGGTGGTGAAGGCCGCGATCGCGGCCGGGTTTCGCGTGGAATCCGTGCCGGGCGCCTGTGCGTTGGTGGCGGCGCTCACGGCGAGCGGGCTGCCACCGGATGAGTTTCACTTTGTCGGTTTCCTGCCGCACAAATCCGGCCAGCGGAAAAATAAATTGGAATCGCTCAAGGCAATCGAGGGAACGCTGGTTTTTTACGAATCGCCTTATCGGATAGAAAAATTGCTGGTCGAACTGAGCGAGGCGTTTCCCGAACGGGACGTTGTGCTGGCGCGCGAATTGACGAAAAAGTTCGAGGAATTTTTGCGCGGCAAACCGGCGGCGCTTTTGGAGATTGCCCGGAAGCGAACCTTGAAAGGGGAGTTTGTGGTAATGGTCGGCCCGGCGGGGTAGGGGGAAGATTCCTGAATTCAGTTCGGTTGACCAGTATGCCAGCGCGCGGCCGCCACAGGAGAAATTGCACACTCCCCGGCGCAACGGCCAGCCTGGCGCTATTATCGAAAGAATTTGCAAACGATGTCGCGCGGTGTGGCAATCACCGGCGCGGTTAAATCGTGCTGGTTCAACAACCAGGTCAATTGTTGATGGTCAATGGAGCGCAGATGTTCGTCACTGGTCAGCAGAATGCCGCAGTCCAGCAAAACCGTTTCCGCCAGGATCAGAGAATCGTGAATCTCCTCATCGGGAAGCAATTGGCGGCGGCGAATTTCTTTGGCCAATTTTTCGGTTTTCTCCGGCGCGAATGGCAGCTCAAGGATGGGACGAAAGCGGTCTTTGTTGCGCAATGGTTGGATGGCCAGCCCGGCTGACCGGCGCAGTTGCGGGGTCAGGCCGGAATCGGCAAGATAAGCCAGTTCATCCAAAACGCTTGGAGTCACCAACTGTTCGGCATCGGGCAACCTGCCGGCAATGACATCAGCGGCATCGAGAACGTCATCCACCTCGTCGCCGATGTCGAGCAGCACGTTGGTGTCAACGGCCAGGCGCGAGGGCTTCACGTCCGTAAAGCAACTCGGCGGCGCGATGGCGCAACCGTTGACGCTGGGGGCCGGTGAGCTTGTTCATTAGAGGACGATGCTTTTCAACCGCCAACGTGCCGGGTGTTTTTTTTCCAGTGATTTTCTTCACAGACTTCACGTCTCATTCATGCTCCGGGTTTAGGCGAAAGTCAATTGCTGAATTTAGCTTGCCCATTTGCCCACGTTGTTCCTAAACGGTCCAACCAGTCCTCCGTTATGGTAAACTTTGCCGGTAAAACGAATCCGGGAAATCTGGGATGAGAGCGGTTGGTGTCGTTGAAACCCATTGGGCGGCCTACTGCTGTGAGGTTGTCTGCCCCGCGAGCCAGGTTAAATCGGGATTGTTTGGTGAGGAAACGTTGTGCGTGATGTAAGACTGGCCGTTCGCGAGACGCGGCATGGTCCTGGCGTCCTGCCACTTGTGGGCTGCCACGTGGCCGTCGGCATAAGCCAGCACGCCTTGTCCTTGGTGAAGATAGGAGGGATAATGAATCCACGTTTGCTGGCTCATGTCCACTCCAAAGGCGGGCGTGCAGATGCTGGCTGGGTTGGCATCGATGAAAACAAACCGGCTGGACGGCGGGTCCATTCCAAACTGCGAGGATTTGGTGAAGACCTTGTAAGAGGGATCCAGGCTGATTGGGGAAACGACCGTCCCGGCGGTTCCCATATAACAGTTCATGGAATAGCTGCGCGCGTCTGTCACAGGGCGCGCGGTTGGCGAGCTCCAAAGCGGCCACTTGGAAAAATCAGCCGGACATTTGTAAACCGGCGCGTCAGGTACGCTCCTGGCAAACAGCGCATAACTCGCGCCCGTTAAATAAAGGGGGTTGGTCTCGGTGCTGGTCGAAAGATGATCGCCGCCATAAACCCACAAATGCGCTTGCGAGGAGGTCGCGGTATCGTCGCCTCCATTTAAGACCAGACTTTCATTGTTGTCGGGAGAATAAACCGACCAGGCCAGGATCATCTGTCTTTCATTGCTGACGCACTGAATGCGGAACGCCTGCATTTTGGCGCTCTGGAGCACGGGCAAAAGCAAGGCCGCCAGAATGGCGATGATCGCGATGACCACCAGCAATTCAACCAGCGTGAAAGCTTTTCGCGTAAAAAACCGCCCCGCCGGCCGGTGAAAGCCGCAAGTCGCCGACCGCGCAACGGGCGCTAAAAACTTTGGTGGCACGGGATAACCGATACTTTACACCCGCGCGCCCTTTTGTAAATACCATGCACGCCGTCCATCATCCGAAAATTATTTGAATTTCACCCTTATTTACGCCACATTCCGCCGGTGAAAACTCCGTGGGTTTTGATTGGATTGTTCGCCGGGCTGACCGCGATGGCCGCGGACCCTCCCTCCATTTACCATGACGGATGGATCGATTTGAACAAGGACGGCAGGAAAGAGATTTACGAGGACCCGTCGCAGCCGATTAAGCAGCGCGTCAACGACCTGATGAAGCGGATGACGTTGGAGGAAAAAATCGGCCAGCTCTGGCAGTCGGACACGCAAACGAATTCTGACGTGGCCATGCGTGGGCAAATCAGTCGCGGCGACGTCGGCTCGTTTCTAAATGGCTCGGTCCTGGAGGAGACCCCGGACATGCGCAATCGATTGCAGCGCATCGCCGTGGAGCAAAGCCGCTTGGGAATTCCTTTGATCTTTGGCCACGACGTCATCCACGGGTTTCGGACGATCTTTCCGATTCCGCTGGCGGAGTCGTGCGCGTGGGAGCCGGAATTGTTCGAGCGCACAGACACCATTGCGGCGCGTGAAGCAGCGGCGGCGGGCGTGGATTGGGCGTTTTCCCCAATGGTGGATACGGCGCGCGACCCGCGATGGGGCCGCATCGCCGAGGGGTTCGGCGAGGACCCGTGGCTGGGGTCGTTGGACGCGGCGGCGTGCGTGCGCGGCCTGCAAGGCCCAAATGTGGCGGACACCAACCGCGTGCTCGCCTGCCTGAAGCATTTCGTGGGTTACGGCGCGGCGGAAGGCGGACGCGACTACAACACGACGGAAATTTCCGAATTCACCCTGCGCAATTTTTATCTCCCGCAATTCAAAGCCGGGGTGGATGCCGGCGCGTTGACCCTGATGAGCGCGTTCAACGACCTGGACGGCATCCCGGCCAGCGCGAATCATCACACGCTTACGGACATTCTCCGGGACGAATGGAAATTTCCCGGCTTTGTCGTCAGCGATTATGCGGCGGTGGATGAATTGATCGACCACGGCATTGCCGCCAATCCCTCGGAAGCGGCGCGCTTTGCGCTGACGGCGGGCGTGGACATGGAAATGGTGTCAACGGATTATCTGGCGACGGTTGCAACCCAGGTTAAAACAGGGCAAATCCCCCAAAGTGTGGTGGATGAAGCCGTCCGGCGCATCCTGACGGTGAAATTTGAAAAGGGCCTCTTCGACCATCCTTACACGGACGAATCCCGCTGGAAGACGGCCAATCTTCAGCCGGATGCCATCGCCCTGGCGCGCGAGGCGGCGGCAAAATCATGTGTGCTGCTGAAAAATGACGGCGATATTTTGCCGCTGTCCAAGAATGTCAAAAACATTGCGCTGATCGGGCCGCTGGGCAATGACGCGGAGGAAATGGTCGGGCCGTGGTATTCCCGCGGGCACATTGCGGACATGGTTTCACTGGCGGCGGGCATTCGCGCCAAACTTTCACCCGATGCCACCCTGAGCATTTCGCGCGGTTGTTCCATCATCGAATCCGGCAAGGAGCGGTTGCACGTGGAAACCTACGAGAAAATCATCGAGCAACCGACGGGAAGCAATGAGATCGCCCAGGCGGTGGAGGCGGCGAAGTCCGCGGACGTGGTGGTGATGGCGCTCGGCGAACCGCGGGATTGGAGCGGGGAAGACGGGAGCCGTTCCACCCTGGATTTGCCGGGGCGCCAGTTGGAATTGCTGAATGCCGTCGCCGCCACGGGAAAGCCGATTGTCGTGGTGCTGTTTAACGGGCGTCCGCTGGCATTGCCGCCGGTGTTTGACAAGGCTGCCGCCGTTTTGGAGGCGTGGTTTCCCGGTGTCCAGGCCGGCAACGGCGTGGCAGACATTTTGTTCGGCGACGTTGATCCGTCCGGGCGTTTGACGACCACGTTTCCGTACAGCGTCGGCCAGGTGCCGATGTATTACAATCATTACACCACCGGCCGGCCTGGTTTTGGGCATTGGAAGGGCAATTACGTGGACGGTCCCAGCGTGCCGTTTTTGCCCTTCGGTTACGGCCTGGCCTACACAACCTTTGAGTACAGCCCGGTGGAGTTGAATGCCCCGACCTTAAAACGCGGCGGCACGCTCACCGCGACGGTGAGGGTGACCAACACGGGCAAGCGGGCCGGAACAGAGGTGGTCCAACTCTATCTGCATCCCCTGGCGTTTGCCGGGGGCACCCCGCCAGTCCGGGAATTGAAAGGGTTCCAGAAGGTTTTGTTGCAGCCGGGCGAAACGCGGGAAGTGACGTTCGATATTTCGAGCCAGGAACTGGGATTGTACGATCAGCGGGGAAATTGGGTGGTGCAACCGGGCGATTTTCAGGTTTGGATTTCCAAGGACAGCGCTTCCGGCGACCCGGCGGATTTTCAACTGGTGGATTGAGGAGGAATTCAACCACGGATGGACACAGATAAACACGGATAAAAAGCCCGGCGGGCCTTTTTTGATTTGGCTCACCAAATAGTTTGGCCGCCTGATTCCCGCCAGATAGAATTTGAAGATTGAAAATCCGTGTTTATCCGTGTTCATCCGTGGTTAATCACTGAATTGTTACATCGCTACTCAACAAACTTTCCCGGATTTAAAATATTGTTGGGGTCAAGCGTGTGCTTTAGAGCGCGATGGAGTGCGCGAACTTCAGGCGACACCGCCAGCGGCCACCAGCGCATCTTTGCCAGGCCAATGCCGTGCTCGCCGGTAATGGCGCCATTCCACGCGATGATTTGCTTGAATAGTTCGTCCAACGCCGCTTCGCCGCGTTTCACGGCAGCGGCGTCGTTTACATCGAGCATGATGTTGACGTGAATATTGCCGTCACCGGCATGGCCGAAACAGGCAATCGGCAGGTTGATTTTCTTCTGCAATCGGGCGGTAAAGCGGAACAAGTCCTCCAAGCGCCCGCGTGGCACCACGATGTCCTCGTTCAGCTTCTTGAGGCCGGTTGATTTCAGGCAGGTCGAGAACACCCGGCGGATTTGCCAGATCTTCTCGCATTCGGCGTCGCCGAATCCGTGCTCGACGAACAATGGCTTGAATTTGCGAACGACTTTTTCCACGGCGGGGAGTTCGCCCCGGACCGATTTTTTTTGCCCGTCCAGTTCGACAATGAGGTGTGCCTTGCAAATGCCCAGACGATTGTCGCCGGTGTATTTCGCGGCGGCGGCGAGAGTAAATTCGTCGGCCAATTCAAGCGCGCTGGGCAGGAACCCGGCGGCAAGGATGGCCTGCAACGCGCCGACGGCCTGGTGCATGGAATTAAACCCAATGGCCATGGTCGCGCGATAAGGCGGCAACGGAATCAATTTGAGGGTCGCCTCGGTGATGACGCCCAGCAGCCCCTCGGAGCCGATGAACAGTTTGGTCAGATCAAAGCCGGTCTTGTTTTTGTGGGTCCGTCCGCCGGTGCGAATGACCGTGCCATCGGCCAGGACGACCTGAAGCCCCAGGACATACTCGCGCGTAACGCCGTATTTGAGGCAGCGCGGGCCGCCGGCATTGGTGGCCAGGTTGCCGCCGATGAAATTTTCCGCGCGGCTCGCCGGATCGGGCGGGTAAAACAGCTTCCGTTTTTCCACCTCCGCCTGGAGGTGTGCAGTGATGACGGCGGGCTGCACGACGGCGACGAAATCTCTCTGATTAATCTCCAGAATCCGATTCATCCGCTCCGTGGAAAGGGCGATGCCGCCCCGAATAGGAACGCAACCTCCCACGTAGCCATGGCCGGCGCCGCGGGCGGTCACGGGAATTTTATGTTGGTTGGCGAATTTCAGGATTTTGGAAACAGACTCAACAGAGCGGGGCAGGGCAACGGCATCGGGCTGATGCGCGGCGAACCATTTGTCCCCGGCGTAATTGGCGAGTTTAACCGGTTCAAGGGAGATTTCGCCGGGCAGCAACCTTTTCAGGCGCAGCAATCGCGCGGACGTTTTCATTTCGACGGGCGGGGCGGGGCGGTGCTCTGGCGCTCGATCAGTTCGGCGGACAAGCGTTGCAGTTGCACCGATTCGCCGCGGATCAATTTCATCATGGTGTCAACGGCGGAAACACCGAGGCGGAATTTCGGCTGCCGTATCGTCGTCAAGGGCACGCGATAGTATTCACCGGCGAGGACATTGCCGAACCCCACGACGGACATGTCGTCGGGGATTTTGACGCCTTGCGCGAAGAGGGTTTCGGCGCAACCGACGGCGACGAGGTCATTGACGGCCTGGACGGCCGTGGCGCCGCAATGCTCATTGAGCATCTGCAAGGCGGCCTTGGTGCCGTCCTCGATGGTGCTGCCGGCCTGAAAGACCAGTTTATCGTCAGGCTCCAGGTTGGCCTCGCGCAACGCGCGGCGATAGCCCTCAAACCGGTCGTGCGCCCACGGGGCGACGGGCGGGCCGGTGAGATAGGCGATGCGTTTATGGCCAAGTTTCAGGAGACATTGTGTGGCGTTGTAACTGGCGACCAGTTCCTCGATTTCGATGGCCGGAAACGTTTTGCAAAATGGCGCGGGCGGCCCGAGGAGGACGGTCGGCGTTTTGCGCGCAAGAATTTCCTGGTAGATCCGCGCCTCGGCTTCAAAGCGATAGACCGGCGAGACAAACACTCCGTCCACGCGCCGCGAGAGAAACCTTCTCAGGTAATACTCCTCGCGTTCCGCCCGGTTGTGGGTGTGCGCAATCAAAATGTCGTAACCGAGTTCATGCGCGCGGTCTTCAATCGCAAAAACGATTCGCGCAAAAATCGGGTTGGTGATGGAAGGAATCAGCAGGCCAAACAGCTTCGTGGTTTTCGATCGCAATCCCTGGGCGCTGGAATCGGGGACGTAACCCATCTGCTGCGCCAGGGCGCGGATGCGCGCCTTGGTGGAAGCGGAGACATCGGGGGCGTCGCGCAATGCCTTGGAAATGGTCATCACGGAGACGCCAGCGTGCCGGGCAATGTCTTTAAGGCGGATCATGGTATGGATTAAAAGTAGCCGCCGCGCCATTGCAACTTGCGGCGCAGCGCTTCCAGAAAGGAACTGTTAACCAGATGCACCAGCCGAATCAAGCGGCGACTGCGGCGGATGGTGACTTCGTCGCCGGCATCCAGGTTCGCCACCACCTGGCCATCGACGCTCAACAACGTGGCGGGCCGGG
>JBKQUF010000130.1:0-21764 GCA_052140285.1 Limisphaerales bacterium
CATTGGCAGCCAACTCACCTGCATTTTCGTCAACAACGGCCTCCTGCGAACGCGCGAGGCGGAGACGGTCCGGGACGTTTTCGGGAGACATTTCCGCATCAAACTGCAATATGAGAACGCCTCGAAACTGTTTTTAAAACGGCTTAAAGGCGTGACCGACCCCGAACGAAAACGAAAAATCATCGGACGGACATTTATTGAAGTGTTCGCGGCGGCAACCAAACGCGCGGGCCGGGCGAAATTTCTGGCGCAGGGCACTTTGTATCCCGACGTCATCGAATCGGTGCCCATTGCCGGCAACCCGGCGGCTCTGATCAAGAGCCATCACAACGTCGGCGGCCTGCCCCGAAAAATGAAATTCGCGCTGGTGGAACCTTTGAAATGCCTGTTTAAAGACGAAGTGCGCGAGTTGGGGTTGGAGCTGGGCCTGCCGCGTGAAATTGTCTTGCGCCAGCCGTTCCCCGGACCGGGACTGGCCGTGCGGATCCTCGGCGAAGTCACCCCGGCGCGCTGCGGCATTTTGCGGAATGCCGATGCCATCGTTATTGAGGAGATGAAAAACAGCGGTTGGTACTATAAAATCTGGCAAAGTTTCGCCGTGCTCCTGCCGGTGCGCAGCGTCGGCGTGATGGGTGACGAACGGACGTACGATTACACGATTGCCGTGCGCGCCGTGGAATCGCAGGACGGCATGACGGCCGATTGGGTTAAATTGCCTTATGACCTTTTGGAAAAGCTCGCCGGCCGGATTATCAATGAAGTCAAGGGGGTAAACCGCTGTGTCTTTGACATTACCAGCAAACCGCCCGGGACGATCGAGTGGGAATAAGGGTGAAGAATGTGAAAGATTAATTTTTTGCTCGCTTATGGCTTCGGGCGGAGTAGGGTAGCGTTAAATCACCAATCCGAATTCGCGTATGGAAATCATTTTTGACTGTCCTCATTGCGGCCAGGAATTGTCGGTGGACGCCGCCGGCGCCGGCCAGGAGATTGAATGTCCGACCTGTGCCGAAACCATCACCATTCCCGAGGAATCCCAAAAGCCCGCGCCAACCACCGACCCGGAGGCCGCTGAAGGCCTTACGTTGGCCCCCAGCGCCATCGCCTCCTCCGCCGCGGCCAAAGTGCAATTGCACCTCAAAGTGCCGGTGCATGCCACCCCCGCCGCCAGTCTGATCAAAAAGGCCGCCGTGCCGCTCGACGCGATCGCCAAGGGCGCGGACAAACAAATCCGCGTGCGCACGATGCGCCATGACAAATGCATCGAATCCGGCCATGATAAGTTTGACGAGATGGTCAGCAAAGTTTTGCAGGAGGTGGGCGAGCACAACATCATTGGCATTCATACCATCAGTTACGAACATTTCGACGTCCAGACGCAAAAGGTCATGACCGATTACGGTCTTGTGATCATGTATCGCGGATAACAGATACCAGATCCGCGGGCGCGGGGCATCGGCCTGTTCCGGCTGCTTTGCCTTTGACTTGCGAAATTTCCGTGGCTATTGTCATCAACACGAATGAATCGCCGGTCCATTCCCTTTTGGTTGCTCGTCGCTTTTGCGATGTTGATTCCCTTTCGTTCCCCGGCGCCGTTGTATTATACGCCGGGCGAGGGGTGGTTTTATGAGCCTTTCGGCGAAAAGGCCGACTGGCAGCGGCCCCGCGCCAAGGAACAGTTGGAAGTGGCGGAGCAATCCTTCACCAACCGCCAGTACGACATCACGCTGCACGCCGCGCATCGCGTCATCCGCATCTGGCCCCTGTCCGATTATGCGCCGCGCGCGCAATATCTGATCGGGCGCACCCTGGAGGTGAAAGGCCGTGATGAGCCGGCCTTCAACGCCTATGAATCCATCATCCAAAAATATCCCTCCAGCGACACTTACGAAGAGGTTGAGTGGCGGCAATTTGAAATTGCCAACCGTTTTCTGGGCGGGGAATGGTTCCGGCTTTGGGGCGTCGTTCCGCTGTATCCCTCGATGGACCAAACGGCCCGGATGTTTTCGGAAATTGTCACCAACGGCCCTTACAGCGATGTGGCGCCCAAGGCGCAAATGCAAGTGGGCGCGGCGCGGGAAAAACAAAAGGATTACGTGGACGCGGTGGCCGCCTACCAGCTCGCCGCCGACCGCTACCATGACCAGCCGCAAATCGCCGCCGACGCCCTCTACCGCGAAGGCCTGGCTTATGAGAAACAGGCCGCCACCGCCGAGTACGACCAAAGCACCGCCGGCAAAGCCATCGCCGCCTACACCGATTTCATCACCTTGTTTCCAGATGACAACCGCGTGGCCGCCGCGCAAGACTCCATCACCAAACTCAAAAAACAGCAGGTGGAAGGCAATTTTAAAATCGCGCAATTTTATGAAAAGGGAAGAAAATGGGCGGGCGCGGTCGTCTATTACAACGAAGTGTTGCAACTGGACCCCAATTCGCCTTACGCGGCCCCGGCGCGCGAGCGCATTGAAGCGCTTAAACCGCGCCTGCAAACTGCGATGAATTGAAAATCAGCGGACAGAGATTTTTTTTGATGTGCGCGCTGGCCTGTCTGGGCGCCGGCTGCGCCGGTTATCATCTTGGCCCGGTGAAGCCCGATGTCGTCGCCGGCGCCCAGACCATCGAAATTGTTCCCTTTAACAACCAGACCTTGGAGCCGCGCCTTGGCGACGCCGTCACCCAGGCCTTGCGCGAGCAATTGCAAACCGACGGCACTTACCGGATGGCCACCACCGAGCCGGGCGATGTCGTCGTCACCGGCGTGATCAACGGTTATCATCGTTCCGGCGTCAGCTTTCTCACCACGGACGTGACCACCGCGCAGAGCTACAGCATCACTGTCACCGCGCACGTGATCGCGCGCGAACGTGACAGCGGCAAGTTGCTTCTCGATAAAAATGTCAGCGGCGAAACGCTCGTCCAGACCGGGTCGGACCTGACGGATGCCGAGCGGCAATCGTTGCCTCTGCTCGCGGAGGATCTGTCGCGCAACATCGCGGAATTGTTGACAGAAGGACCGTGGTGATTTACCGATACACTTTGCCCTGCGGTTAACCTAATACTGAAAAACATGAAAAAACAAATTGCCAAAGCAGTCCTCTTGACCCTGTGCGCCGCGGCGGCGTTCGCCGCACCCGCGTTGTCGCGCGCCCAGGACAGCACCAATGCCCCGGCCGCCGCCCCCGCGTCCCATAAAACGCATTCCATTCGTTACAAGGGAAATCTGAGCGCGGTGGATACCAACGCGATGACCATCACTGTCAAGACCTTGACGTTGCAGGTCACTTCCAAAACAAAGATCACCAAGGACGGCCAGCCGGCAACCTTGGCGGATGGCGTCGTCGGCCAACCCGTCTCCGGCTCTTATCGCCTGGGTGACAATGGCGCGACCAACGCCGTGTCCATCCATTTTGGAGCCAAGAAGAAAAAAAGCACTTCGAGCGATTCGTCGGACAATTGAAAAAAGTTGCGTTGCCAGTTTTCGAGGCAGGCGGAAAATGCCTGCCTTTTTTCCTACCCGCGTTTCCACCAACTCGTCATCCCCTTGGTTTTGGGCGAATGCGGTGGTAATTGTGATTGTTGCCGCAACAACAGGCTGCGCGCCGCCTCCAGCGTCATGATGAATTCGTCGTAGCTCAAAAACCGGTCGGCGGGATTTTTCGCCATCGCGCGAACCAAGGCGTCACTGGTCGGCTGCGTGATTTGCGCCCCTTCCACCAGGTTCGGCGGCGTCAAGGGCGTTTGCACTTGCGCGATGATGACCTCTTCCGGCGTCGGGGCGTCAAACGGAACACGCCCCACCACCGCGTGATACAAGGTCGCGCCCAGGCTGTACATGTCCGACAAAAACGTCTCCGGCTCGCGTTTGATTTTCTCCGGCGCCACGTAATAGGGCGTGCCCCAGATCATGTCTTCCGGCATATGCTCCACATCCGCTTTCCGGGCCAGGCCGAAATCCACCAGTTTCGGTTCATGATCGGCGTTAAAGAGAATGTTTCCCGGCTTGATGTCGCGATGGAGCAAATCGTATTTCAAGGCCATGTCCAGCGCCGAGGCGATTTTGATGCCGATGTCCAAAACGTCCAACTCCAGCAGGGCATGAAGTTTGTCGATGCGCGCGTCCAGGCTGCCGCGATCGGCCAGTTCCATCACTAGGTACTGCTGTCCCTGCCATTCGTCAAAGGTGTAGATGTGGACAATGTTGGTGTGATTGAGGCGCGCGCAGGCGCGGGCTTCGCGATAAAAGCTTTCCAGTGCCTGCTGGTCCTCCAGCAATTCCTTCTTCATCAGCTTCACCGCCACCATCCGCTCCAGAGTTGTGTCCCACGCGCGATATACGGTTCCCATGCCGCCGGAGGCAATGACGCTGCGCAACTCAAACTGCCGCAGCATCATCGGCATCATGATGGGACTGCCGCACTTGGTGCAGGGAACCGTGGCCAGGGGCGGAAGATCGCCGGGAATGAAAACTTTAGTTTCACACCATCCGCACGTGACCATTCGCAGGGGTTTGTCGCTCATGTATAATTCAATCTAACACCACATCGAAATCCGACAAGATTTTCATGCGCAAATTTCGTTTGACAAACGAATTGAAATGCGGTTTCTTATTCGCGTCGAAGGAAATGAAAACCTCGTTTGTCAAACTGATGCAGCACACGCCGGCGAATGGCTGGATGGCCATTTGCCAGCGTGACTCCCGTCCTTTTGGCATCGTGGGAACGAATTTCTGATTTAGAGAATTTTTCAATAAACCCGCGATTGCCAGTCAATCGCGGGTTTTTTGTTTTTAGCCAAAAGAAAGGAAAACATGAACACGAAACAGATCAATTTAAAGGCCCAATTCGCCGCGGAAACGCGCTTCGAATTGCAACCCGGCCCGCCGGCGCCGTTCCGCGCCATGCTGGAGAATCAATTTGAGCAGCTCAAGGACAGGCTGCTCACCGAACACTTGGACCGCGCCGGCCCGGAGTTAAGCGTCCCGTTGCGGCGAGCCGCCAACGAGGCCGCCGCCCTTGCCTGGGCAACGGTCATCCCCCTGCTCGCCTTCCCGGCGTTGTTCGACGAAAAGATTGCCGCCGCCGTCCACCAGGCCGAACGGCAGGCGCGCATCCTTAAAGACAGCCGCGATTTAGTCGCTGCGTGAGGTGGGGAACTGGCGGGACGGGGCACGCGCCCGTCCCGCCAAATTGATTTTACGCCCGTTCGTCTAGCAAGTTTTTTATTTGACAGATTGGATGAAATACGCTTTGCGATAGGGCGTATGCGGCTAACACCAATATCACGTCGGGAACTGATTAAGCGCCTCCGAAATCTCGGATGGGAAGGCCCGTTTGCCGGCGGCAAGCATCAATTCATGGTGAAAGGCCCAATGAAATTACCAATACCAAATCCCCATGGTGCAGTTTTAAGCGTCGGGATGGTCAGTGAAATACTGAAGGAGATTGGAGTCAGCCGGGACGAATGGTTTTCGGCAAATTAAGCGACAGCTTCCATATGGTGCAAAGCCGGCAAACCATCGCCGCGCTCCAAAGACAATTCAACCCAGCCTTCCAGAGCGGATTTTAATTCCCGCAACACTTCAGCCCGCGTTGGGGCAAAGACAACCAGCCCCGCAAACCCGGGAATTTTCGCAGAATATCCCTCGCCCGCGCCCAGTTTTTTAACCACTGCGAATTTCAGCGCGTCTTTGCAATACTCACTCAATCCATTCACATCTGCATCATAAGCAATCGTCCGGCCCAAATCAATTTGTTTCGCAAATTCCCTCTTGTCATCCGGCCATTTCCTGCTATTTTGACAGGCCATTTTTATGAAGACGGACATTCACCCAAAATACATGGATGCGGAAATCCGTTGCGCCTGCGGCAACGTGATCAAGACCCGCTCCACCAAGCCCACCATTATCGTCGGCATTTGCAACGTCTGCCATCCCTTTTACACCGGGCAGCAAAAATTCGTCGATACCGCCGGGCGCGTGGACAAGTTCCAGCAACGCCTCGCCAAGACGCAAGCCGCCCAGGCCGAGCACGCCACCAAGAAAAAGAAAAAGGCCTAGCTTTCCGCCCAAGACCGCCCGCCGTTCCGCTTATGGAATCGCGGGCGGTTTGTTTTTTGTCCGCTGAATGTTATACGATTTTGCCATTGTTTGCGTCAGGGTTCGGGCCGGTTTTTTGAAATCGCAAATCATCAATCGTAAATGAGATGAACCTGCCGCCGCACATCGAAAAATTCCGCCAGCGCTTCGCCGAACTCGAATCGGCGTTAAGCGACCCGAAGGTTTTCGACAATCCGCCGCGCGCCCAGGAATTGTCGCGTGAGTATTCGCGCTTGAAGGAATTGATCGCCGCCGGGGACCGCTATAAAAAAACCCTCGCGGATTTGGAGCAAAACCGCTTCCTGCTCAAAAGTGAATTGCCGGATTCGGAAATGGCGCAAATGGCCCGGGAGGACATTGCCCGGCTCGAAGCGGAAGACAGAAAATTGTCGCAACAAATCCAATTCGAGCTGGTCCCGCCGAACCCCGCGGATTCCCGCAATACCATCATTGAAATTCGCGCCGGGGCCGGCGGCTCGGAATCCGCCCTGTTCGCCGCCGATTTATACCGCATGTATTCCCGCTACGCCGAAGCGCGCGGCTGGAAGATCGAGACAATGGATTCCAACCCGTCCGACCTCGGCGGGTTCAAGGAAATTGTCTTCGGGGTCACCGGCACGGATGTTTTCAAACGGCTGAAATACGAGAGCGGGGTGCATCGGGTCCAGCGCGTGCCGGCCACCGAGGCGCAAGGCCGCATCCACACCAGCACCGCCACCGTCGCCGTGCTGCCCGAAGCCGAGGAAGTGGATGTTGAGATCAAACCGGAGGACGTCGAAATCAACGTTTGCCGCGCTTCCGGCAAGGGCGGGCAGGGTGTCAACACCACCGATTCGGCGGTGCAAATCCAGCACAAACCCAGCGGCTTGATCGTCCGCTGCGCCGATGAACGCTCGCAGCAAAAGAACCGGATAAAAGCGATGAAGGTTTTGCGGTCGCGGTTGCTTGAAGCCAAAATCGCCGAGGAAAATGCGAAATACGCCGCGCATCGCAAACAGCAGGTCGGCACCGGCGAACGCAACGAAAAAATCCGCACCTATAATTTTCCGCAAAACCGCGTCACGGATCATCGCATCGAGCTGACGCTCTATAACCTGGCCAACGTCATCGAGGGTGACATTGATCCGCTCATCGAACCGCTGATGACGCATGATATGGAAGAGAAATTGGCCGGATTGAAAACATAATTGCTTTCCGCAGAAAACATATTAGCCTGATTTAGTGAAAACGACAACATTGCAGTTGCCTGAGCCGCTGTATCAAAAAGCGGTTGCCAAAGCCAGGCGCCTCGGCGTCTCGCAATCGAAGCTTTTTCGCGACGCGATTGAGAAGGACCTGACAGAGGGAAACAACGGCCCTACCATGTTTGATGCCATGGCGGACATGTGCGGCTGCATCAAGGACGCGCCGCCGGATGCTTCACGCCGTCATAAAGAGTATTACCGGCGGGCGATTTTGGAAAAATATGGCAAAAAACATCGTTGACGCCGGGCCTCTGATCGCGTTTTGGAGCAGCGCCGATGAAAATCATCTCTGGGCGATCGAATCGTTTCGCGCTTTGCGCGCGCCTTTTTTCACGACCGAACCGGTGATCACGGAAGCATGCCATTTCATTAGCCGCCACGGAAAATCACCGCGTCCGCTGTTGGAAAAAGTAGAGGCGGGAATTTTCAAAATTCCCTTCCAATTGTCGGAACACTCCGGTTCCGTTGTGGCCTTGATGGAAAAATATGGCGGCCGAATGGATTTGGCGGACGCCACGCTGGTGCGGTTGTCCGAATTACTTGACGATTGCGAGGTGCTGACCACAGATTACAAGGATTTTTCGGTTTATCGCCGGCACGGCAGTAAAATTATTCCGCTGCTGGCGCCGCCGGATTAATAAAATTTTCGCGCGAATTGTTTTGCAACCCCGCTTTACTTCCCGGAAACAAATGAAACAAATGAAAGAAATTAAAGGACTGATTTTCGATTGCGACGGCACGCTTGCCGACACCATGCCGTTGCACTGGCGCGCCTGGCAAATGATCACCGAACGGCATGGCTTGCACTTCCCCATTGAACGCTTTTATGCCTATGGCGGCGTTCCCTCACGCGATATCGTGAAGGTCCTGGCGCGCGAGCAGGGGCTGTCTGTTGATCCTATCGCCGTGTCGCATGAAAAGGAGACGACCTATTTGCAGACTCTCTCGCAGGTCAAACCCGTCGAAGCCGTGGTAAAAATTGCCAGGGATAATTACGGAAAACTCCCGATGGCGATCGCCTCCGGCGGTTCCCAGGAAATCATTTGCCTGGTGCTCGACCACTTGAAGATACGCCACTGGTTTGACGCGGTTGTCACCAATGAAATGGTGGTGAATCAAAAACCCGCCCCGGACATTTTTCTCGAAGCCGCGCGGCGCATCCATGTCGAACCAAAATTTTGCCGCGCCTACGAGGATACCGACCTCGGTTTGCAGGCCATCCGGTCCGCGGGAATGGAAGTTGTCGATGTGCGCGCGCTGATTTAAACCTGCGCCGGGTCAGCCTGACCGGATCGCTGGGTCTGGCGGGCCTGACCAGCTTGCTGGGTTTGGCTGGTCGCCGGCGCATCGGACGGTTCGGCCTCCGGCTCGTTGTCCCGGACCTTGGTGATTTTCACGTCCACAGTCATCGTCCTCTGCAGCGTCCCGTGATAATTTCCGGCGACCGGGGGCACGTCGGCGTAATCGCGTCCGTGCCCGATTTTCACATACGTTTCACCTACCTGCCGGTTGTGCGTGGGGTCGAGGCCGCGCCAGCCGATTTTGGGAATAAAAACCTCCATCCAGGCATGGGTGGCGCTGGCCGTTTCCGTGGCCAAGTAACCGCTGATGTAGCGCGCGGGAATTTTCACGCTGCGGCAGAGGCCGATCAAAAAGTGGGCAAAGTCCTGGCAAACCCCGCAGCGTTTCTCAATCACATCGCTCATGTGGGTGTACACATTGGTTGAATTCGGCAGGTAGGTCAGGTAACCGTGGGTGAAGCGCATCAACGCCAGGGCAGTCCGCCAGACATCGTCGCCGTCGCCCATCGCATCCAACGCCAGTTTCCAGGCATCCACTTCCAATTCGACGTAATGGCTGGTTTGCAGAAAATCAAAACATTGTTCCGCATACACCGCGTCTTCCAGTTCGTCCATCGGGGACAGCAACGCCTCTTCCGGGAGGGCTTCCGGCCAGTGCGTTTCCACCCGCAGCCTGCTTTCGATGAGCAACGAATTGTGTTCCGCGGGAATTTCAAAATGATGGACCAGGTTGGAATAAAAATCGGTGTAACGGCTCAAGCGCGCTTCCGGTTCCACGCGTAGCGAAAAAGCCTCCACGGTTTGTTCGGGAATCGAAGGCGGTTCCAGGCGCACTTCGTTGAAACTTTCCCGCGCCGGGGAAAGGTAGGTATAGTGCGTGCGATGTCGAATATCGTATTTCATTCAAAAAATCCGGGGTCACACTTTGCGCAAATCCAGCGTAAAAGGAAATTCAGAATTTTGCATGGCCGGCATAAGTTTTACTTGTCCCGGCGTGTGGCCATGGCGGAAGAACCGCGCCAAACGCCGCGACTCGGCTTCGTAACTGTTGACCGGGAAGGTGTCGTGACTCAGCCCTCCGGGATGGGCCACGTGATAAGTGCAGCCGCCGAGCGAGCGTTTGTTCCACGTGTCATACAGATCGAAACGCAGGGGCGCATGCACCCCGATGGTGGGTTGCAAACACTCCGGCGGCTGCCACGCGCGATAGCGGACTCCCGCCACGCCTTCGCCGTTGACGCCGGTCGGGTGCAGCGGCAACCGGCAGCCATTGACCGTGATGGCAAAACGGTCGCCGATGAGTCCCTGCGCCTTCACTTGCAGGCGCTCCAGCGAACTGTCCACGTAGCGGACGGTGGCGCCGCCGCCCGGCTCCTCTCCCAGCACATGCCACGGCTCCAGCGCGGTCCGCAGTTCCACCTGGATATCGCGCTGCTCCAAATCACCGATGAAGGGAAACCGGAATTCAAAATGCGGCGCGAACCATTCGAATTCGAATGGATAACCCGCGTCGCGCAAGTCGCCAACGACGTCGCGAAAATCGGTCTCGCAGAAATGCGGCAGCATCCAGCGGTCATGGATGTCCGTTCCCCAGCGCACCAAGCCGTTCCGATACGGTTCCTTCCAGAATTTTGAAATCAGCCCGCGCAAAAGCAGGTGTTGGGCCAGGCTCATCCGCGAGTGCGGAGGCATTTCAAACGCGCGCATCTCCACCAGTCCCAGCCGTCCCGAACCGCTTTCGGGCGCAAACATCTTGTCGATGGAAAACTCCGACCGATGTGTGTTGCCGCTGGAATCAATCAGCAAATTCCGGAAAAGACGGTCGCACAACCACGGGGGCGTGTATCCGAACGCCGTGAGATTGCGGTCCAGTTCCTTGAAGGCGACTTCCAGTTCGTAGAGCGAATCGTTGCGGGCTTCATCAATTCGCGGCGCCTGGCTGGTGGGGCCGATGAACAGGCTGCTGAACAGCCAACTCAGCGACGGATGGTTTTGCCAATAAGCAATCAACGAGCGGAGCAAGTCGGGACGCCGCAACACCGGCGAATCCTGGGGCGATTCGCCGCCAATGATAATATGATTGCCGCCGCCCGTCCCCGTATGACGTCCGTCGAGCAAAAATTTCTCCGTGCCCAACCGCGCCAGCCGCGCTTCCTCGTACAGCACCGTCGTCCGTTCCACCAATTCATCCCATGATTTGCTCGGATGCAGGTTCACCTCAATCACGCCCGGGTCCGGTGTGACGGCCAGTTTGTTCAGGCGCGGATCGCGCGGCGGCGTTTCGCCTTCAATGATGATCGGCAGGCCCATCTCGGTAACGGCCGTCTCGATGCCGGCCACCAGGTCCAGATAATCCTCGGTCGTTGCCACCGGCGGCATGAACACGTGTAAACGTCCGTCGCGCGGTTCCACACACAGCGCCGTGCGCACGATCCATGGCGCGCTCTGGCCCTGGATAGGACGCTGGTTGGGATCATATTCCGCCGGCAACGGCGGCAATTCGACGCGCTCCTGCCCCAATTTGCCAAGCTCCTGCGCCCGCTGGCCCGGTCCGTAACCGGCCGGCAGCGGCGCGCCGCCGCTGCGTCGAAGAAATCTTTGTCCGGTGGATTCGGGTTCGCGGACGCGATAGGGAAATTCCTTTGGCAACTCCGGCAGCTTCGGCTGGGATGGATCCTGCTGCCGCACCCACGGATATTCCTTGTCCGTCACCCAGGGAATGGAATCGAGCGGCAGTCGCACGCCCATCGGCGAATCGCCGGGAATCAGCCAGAGTGTGTCGTCGTCGCGCAAAAACCACGCGCCTGACATCCATCCCGTCTGGTTCCCGTACCAGGCGCGCTTGATTGGCAGCGCATAACCCGTCGCTTCGCCCAGCCCTTGTTGGAAAATCCGCGCAATCCGGTCGCGCTCGAGTTTGTCCTTCAGGTTCGATTTCTCCGGGGTGACATTGGAGGGCAACCGCCGTTCCTTCCACATGTAATAAAAGGCGTCCTCATAGCCGGGCACCATGTATTTCGGATCGGCGCCCACCACTCGGGCAATCCGTTCGAGCAATGCCCTGGCCTCTTTCGCGCCATGCCCGTAATTCTTCGATTCATCCGCAATCAGCCCGTCATCCTTCCAGATCGGCACGCCGTCCTTGCGCCAGTAACAGCCCAGCGCCCAGCGCGGCAACTGTTCTCCGGGATACCATTTGCCCTGGCCGTAATGCAGCAGGGAACCCGGCGCAAATTGGCGGCGCAACCGTTTGATCAACTCGCCGGATAAAATTCGTTTCTTTTCCGAAACCGCCGTGAAATTCCACTCCGGCCCATCCGGATCATCTACCGAAATAAACGTCGGCTCGCCGCCCATCGTCAACCGCACATCGCCCATTTTCAAATCGGCATCAATGGTGTGGCCCAGGGATTCAATTTTGTTCCATTGGTCATCAGTGTAGGGCAGGGTGACACGCGGGGATTCATAAATCCGCGTGACGCTCATCTCGAAGCCGAACTCGCATTTGCACTCGTCCACGGCTCCGGAGATCGGCGCGGCGCTGGACGGGTCCGGCGTGCAGGCCAGCGGGATGTGGCCCTCGCCGGCCAGCAAACCGGAAGTCGGGTCCAGCCCAATCCAGCCGCCGCCCGGCAGATATACTTCCGTCCAGGCATGCAAATCGGTGAAATCCTTTTCCGCGCCGCTGGGTCCGTCGAGGGATTTTACATCGGCTTTGAGCTGGATGAGATAGCCGCTCACGAACCGCGCCGCCAATCCGCAGTGCCTCAGCAATTGGCAGAGCAGCCACGCCGAATCGCGGCAGGAGCCGCTCAGTTTTTCCAGCGTCTCTTCCGGGGTCTGCACCCCCGGCTCCAGGCGAATGGTGTACTTGATGTCCTTCCATAACCGCTGGTTGACCGCCACTAAAAAATCATTCGTTCGCGGTTTGGTAAATCCTGGCTTCGCCCCCAATAGCGTGTCCGTCTGTCTCCTTCTCCGGCTTCCCGTCATCCCTCCCAGCAGGTCGGTCCTGATCGCCTTGAGGTATTTCATTAATTTGGGCGTCAACCAGCACTTGCGCTGGAACGGTTCCAACTCATGGTCGAGCGCCGTGTCATATTCGAACGGAAATTTTTCCGCATCCGGTTCCAGGAAGAAGTCAAACGGGTTCAAGACCGCCATCTCGGCCACCAAATCCACGGCCACGGTGAATTCCCGCGTCGGCTCCGGAAAAACCAATCGCGCCGAATAGTTCGATTGCGGGTCCTGCATCCAGTTGATGAAATGCTTCTCCGGCGCGATCCGCAAAGAATAACTCAGGATCCGCGTCCGTGAATGCGGCGCGGGACGCAACCGCACGACTTGCGGCCCCAAGTTGACCAGCCGGTCATAGTGGTAGCTCGTTTTGTGATGGAGGGCGATGTGGATGGACATGTCAGTGACAGATGCCGGATGAATGGTAAATGCTCAAGCGCGAGCGCCTTCCGCTTCCAGATAACGAATCCGTTTGTGGACGTCCGTGTTGATTGAATGATACGGCTGCGTCAGATTGCCCGGATGGAACAGCGTCTGTCGCATGTGTTCCGCGTCGTCGAAGCCGATGGCGTTGGTGAAAATCGGCATCAAATAATCGATCCCCATCTTTGACGGTTTCATTAATTTCGCGTCATACAGTTCCGGGTGCATGTAACGGGCATGAATCAGCCCCCAGCGGTCGCGGAACCGGTTCGCGTCATAACCTTCCACGTGGAAACCCTTGGTGGCGGTGTATTGCAAAACGGAGACGGCGTTGTTCCGCCCCTCCGCGAGCAAATCCACTGCCTTGGACCCGAGCGCCGCGGCATAAAAACGGTCAAACAAAATTGGCCTTCCGCCGCGTTGCGTGTGTCCCACTTTGCGGGTGAAGATCGCTTCCTTGGCCGAGTCCCCGCGCCGGTACAATTGAAAATAACGGTCGGGAATCATCTGGATCAATTTCGCCCGCAACGCCTCCGCCGCGCCGCTCAAAACCACGTTCCCGGAGGGGTCGGTGGTCTTGGTTTCCGCGCCCAGCTCGCGGCCTTGCTCGTCCACAATGCCTTCGCCGCAAACGATGACGACGTTCTTTTGCAGGTCGTAAATATGCTTCACCCGCTCGACGAGATGCTCGAGGTCCAGTGATTGCTCGGGCACCAGGATGATGTCCGGCTGCCCATACGCCGTCCCCAGCGCGATGTAACCGGAATGCCGCCCCATCACTTCAATGATCGCGATGCGCCGATGGCTCTCCGCCGTGGTGCGGATGCGCTCGACGCCTTGGGCCGAGACGAAAACCGAAGTGGCATAACCCGGCGTGACGTAATTAATGATTTGGTTCAGGTCAAATACCGCATGGGATTCGGCGCGCTTGTATCGAAAACCGTGTTTCGCCGCGGCATCGTTGACCTTCACCCATTCGTCCGGTTCGCCCGGATAATTCAGGCCCAGGTCGTTATCAATCGTCTTGGGCGCCAGCACGGTTGGCAGGCGTTCGGCAATCGGCTGAAGCCCGTTCAGCGTTCCATCGCCCCCGATGCAAATCAGCCCTTCAATCCGCAATTTGCCCAACCGCGACGTGATCATTTCGAGTTCGTCCTTTTTTTCCGGGTCAACGAAATCACGCGACGACCCAATGAGCGTGCCCCCTTTGGTCGGGTCCAATTCCGGGATTTCCTGGAATAGCGGATTCAAATGCACGTGCGGCGCGCGCGGGTTAAACAAACCGTTGAACCCCTTGATGAGGCCGACGATCTCAATCCGCAACTGGTTCGCGCGCGTCACCGCCCCGTGGATGGTCGCGTTTAAGGCGGGCGTGTCGCCTCCCGCCGTCAGGATGCCGATGCGTTTCATGGTTGTTTATGCTCGCGATTGTTGCTGCTGCTCCTCCTGCTGCACCAGGTGGGCGGCGTCGGGATTGTCAAATTGTTGGGAAATATACGCGCTAAACAGCGCCACGCCGATGTCGTTCAACTTGGCCTGCGCCTCGTCGAGATATTGATGCAGGCCAATCTCGAAAATCTCCTCCACGCCGCTGAATTGCAGTTCCGCCAGGAACCGGCCCGTTAATTTTTCCGCGTCATTGCAGAAGTGCCCTTCCGCGACCCCGGAAATCCGGCGGATGGCCCGGTTCAATTCGGTGACGCAAAAGCGCACCGAGCGCGGAAAGTTGTCGCTCAACAACAGGAATTCCGCCACCAGCCGCGGATGCACGTCCGCGCCGTAAATGCTCTTGTACGCGTCCCAGGCGCTGCACGAGCGCAGCACCGCCGACCATTCCAGCGCCTCGGCCGGGGTGACCGCCCCCGGAACACCGCGCCCCGGCAAGGTTTCGTGGCGCACGTCCAGAATGCGCGTCGTCTTGTCCGCGCGCTCCAGAAATTGCCCGGCCTGGACGAACCACCAGCCTTCATCATGCACCAGCGTCGCGGCGATGATGCCGTTGAGATGCAGCGAACTGGATTTGATTTCCTGGAAAAATTCGCTCGGGCTGCGCCGCCAGATCTGCCGGGCCTCGGGGGAACGGACGAACAAATACAACCGGTTCAACTCCTCCCACAACTCCAGGGTGATCTGGTCGCGCACCATGCGGGCGTTTTCCCGCGCCTGGCAGATCGATTGCACAATCGAATTCGGATTCTCCGCCTGGAACACGAGAAACTCCGTCACCGCCTTGCCCGTCGCGTGCGGATGCAGCTTGAAAAATTCCTTCTCATCCCCCGTCGCCTGCACAATCGGCCGCCAGTATTCAATCAGGCGCTTCTCGTCCAGGTCGCGGATGTCCAGCAGCAATTGCAGGTTCACATCCACGATGCGAGCGATGTTTTCGGCGCGTTCAATATACCGCGCCATCCAGAACAACGAATTGGCTACACGCGATAACATTTAAAATAAAACCCAGGTGTCCTTGCTGCCGCCGCCTTGCGATGAATTCACCACCAGCGAGCCTTTCCGCAGCGCCACCCGCGTCAGCCCGCCCGGAATGATGCTGATTTTCTCGCCCGATAAAATGAACGGCCGCAAATCCACGTGCCGTCCTTCAAACTTGCCGTCGCAATAGGTCGGATGCTGCGATAGATAAATCATCGGCTGCGCGATGTAATTGCGCGGCTCGGCGATGATTTGCCGCCGGAATTTTTCAATCTCCTCCTTCGTCGCCTTCGGCCCCATCAACATTCCGTAACCGCCGGATTCATTGGCGGCCTTCACGACCAGTTGCGAAAGATTTTCCAGGATATACTTTTTGTCGGCCTCCTCGTTGGCGAGATAAGTCGGCACATTCGGCAAAATCGGGTCCTCGCCCAGATAATATTTAATCATCCGCGGCACAAAGTAATACATCACCTTGTCGTCGGCGATGCCCGTGCCAATCGAATTGGCCAGCGAAACATTCCCCGCGCGATACGCATGCACCAGCCGCGGAACGCCCAGCATGGAATCCTTCCGGAAAACGGTCGGGTCAATGAAATCGTCGTCGATGCGGCGATAGATGACATGCACCGGCTCCAGTCCCTTCGTGGTGCGCATGAACACCCGCTGATCGCGCACGAACAAGTCGCGCCCCTCCACAATGGCAATGCCCATCTGCCGCGCCAGGTACGTGTGCTCAAAATACGCGCTGTTGTAGGCGCCGGGCGTGAGCAGCACCACGGTGGGATCGGCCACCCCGGCGGGCGCGATGTGCTTCAAACATTTCAACAGTTCCTGCGGATAATTCTCCACCGGCCGCACGCCCACGCCTTCAAACATGTCCGGGAACGCCCGCTTCATGGCGCGGCGATTTTCCAAAACGTAGCTGACCCCGGAGGGACAACGCCCATTGTCCTCCAGCACCAGGTAATTGCCTTCCTTGTCGCGGATCAAATCCGTGCCGCAAACATGGATGTAGATCCCCTTGGGAACATTGAAATTCACAAACTCGCGCCGGAAATGGCGCCCCGACAAAACATAGTATTCCGGGATGACCTTGTCCTTCAGGATTTTCTGCCCGTGGTAAATATCGTCCAGGAAAAGGTTCAGCGCCCGGATCCGCTGCGTCAGGCCGCGCTCCAGCAATTCCCATTCATTCGCCGGGATGATTCGCGGCAGCAAATCGAACGGAAATATTTTCTCCGCCCCCGCCGCGTCGCCATAAACATTGAAGGTGACGCCCTGCCGCAGGAAGGCCTTGTCCACCGCCTGCCGTTTGGCGTCAAACTCCGAGGGTTTGATCCCCTCGAAGATTTTGTGCAATTTCCGGTAATGCGTCCGCACCCCCGTCTTGCGGTCGAGCATTTCGTCGTACCCGTTCTCAATTTTATATTTCTTTAACATGATGCCAGTTGTTTTTTGAACGCGTTGGGCGTTTTGAAACAGTTCCTCGTGGGAACTTCCATTTGATTTCAGCCTGCCTTCCGCGCGTTGTTTGCAAACAGTTTCCGGCGGAACAAGGCTATATGCCTGATTTTTCAAGTTGTCAATCCGTCATTAAGCAATCGCCTTGCCGGATTTTCCGCCAAATTCGGGCGGCCAAAAAAATTTGTCAAATAATGGCATCGCAGTTGCAAATGGGCGCCGGATTCAAGAACCTGTGGCGAGGATTTAAATGAGTGTCCCAATACATTTGCAATCAGCCGGCCGCGACAATTTGTCGTCGCATCTCATCGCGCATATCAACGTCAAGCTCGCGCTCATCGGCTGCCCGCCGGTGGCCGTGGAAGGCAATACCGAGTTTTCGCAAATCGTTTCCGCCATGGCGGAACAATCGCGCGAGAAGGACCGCCTCCTCGGCAGTCATCTCAGCCCCGTTGACCAGCGCATCCAGACTTTCCTCTACGATTACCTCCAGGACGCCCCGGTCACCAAGCTGCCCGCCCGCACGTTTACGCTCGACCGCGCCGGCCTGGCGCGCGTGCTCTCGCTGCCCATCGACCGCGACGAGTTCAGTTCCGAAATCATCTACTCCTACCGCGTGGCCAACGGCGTGTTGCATAATCCGAAAAGTGATCGCCGCACCACCCAGGGAATTTTTCACGTCACCGAGGGCGGCCTGCCCATCCCCGACGACAAGCTCGCGGCGCCGAAAATCACCTTCGCCAAAATGCTCGCGCTGGCGCTTAATCCGCCCAATGAAATCATGCGCCTCCCGTTCACGGCCACCCAGCCGCAGCCCGCGGAATGTTTTGTCTCGCTCCTGCTGCGCCCGATGGTTTGCCCGGAAATCCCCGGGTACACGAGCGAGAAACGGATGGAAGTGCGCTTCTTCGTGCCGGGCAACCTCGTCAGCAATCTCGATTTTGTCGAAAGCATTTTCGGAAACGGCGGCGACCCGATCCTGCCCGAAAATGATTCCGCCCTGGATTCCGAACACTGGACCGGCCACACCGGCTGCGTCATCCTCGCTCCGCACCTCGTCAAGGCCGCCAAAAAATCCGTCGGCCTGCCCCACTGGGACGCCGCCACCGAACGCCAGCGCCGCGACGGGATGTGCTGGAAAAGCGAAGACGAACTCTACAACAACGGCGGCGCGTTCAAACTCACCTGCCGCGACGAATCCGGCGTCATCGTCACCCTCATCGCCGACAATTATTACGGCTATTGCAAAAAAGAGGTCAAGACCCAGATCAGTTTCGCCGCCAACCTCTTTGGCAATTGCGAGGAAGAGCATGCCGGCGGCGCCCTGGTTTTTCCCAGCTACGATTTGGGAGAGGAATTCGGCGGCGACATCCATGTCCGGCGAATGGGGTTTTCCTTCACCGAAATGGTCTCGCGTTACGGCGCCATCATGGACGTGAAGCCCGAAGGCTATGCCGTGGACAAAAATTTTCCGGAAATCATCTACGTCCCCGAAATGGCGCATTTTGATCTCCACAGCCAGTCCATCTCCTGGAAAAACGCCGGGGGCGAACGCGGCATCAAATTGCAGCCGGATAAAATTTACATCCGGCCTTCCGGCTACAAAGTGCGCATGGAAAAACCGCCGGGGGCGCGCCGTTCCTGGCGGCTGGTCGGCACCGTGGCCGAAGGCGTGTTATGCCACAAACCCTGCACCGTCTCCGGCGGCGGCAAATCCGAAATCTCCAAACCCATCACCGACGCCATCCTGACCGGCCCGGTCTTTGTCGCCGATTTCAAGGCGGACTTCGATCGCGTCAGCGAATTGATTTATCGCAGCTACGCCGGCCGCTTCGCGGACAAGGCCCAGCGCGCCAGCCGTCCCATTCTCTCGCCGGAACGCTCGCTCGGTTCCGTCATCAAGCTGCTCACCCCCGATTCGCGCGAATACACGCCCGAATATAACGCCTGGCTGGATTCCGTCCCGCAGTATCTCAAGGAACTCGTCTTCGTCGTCAAACGCTATTACAAGCCCGAATGGGGCGACAACTGGCGCGACCATTTCAGCGTGGACATCATCAACGGCATCCCCGGCAACGAATTGAAATGCGACAACCGCACCCTCGTCACCACCCGTTTGCGGGTCGGCTTCGATGACGACGGCGCCTGGCGCACCTTCGGGTTGCGCAAGGATTTTCATCCCTCCGTCAAAATCCAAACGGAGGACGACATTACCGCCTCCACGGTTGTTCCTCCGGGCGTCCTCGCAGACATTCCCGATGCCACCGCTCAGCGGGCGGTCAAATTCGTCAGGAATTGCGAGAAAAGATTGTTTCAGCGGCCCGACGACGCCATCCATCGCGGTTACGACAAGCAAACCGAATCCGACTTCGCCCAGCCGGACAACTTCTTCTCGAATTACGAGCCGCTCACCCCCAAAACCGCGCGCGAATTGCTGGAGGACGCCATCGGCTTTTACCAATTCACCGAGCCGATGCAAAAATTGATTTCGGAAATCGCCCAAACCGGCCGGCCGGAATTCTTCGTCTCCTCGGCGCATCCGCGCCTGGTGGACGGCAAGCCGACCAAAAACCCGCGCTACCTGCAAAAGCGCCCGGACCTCGTCAATCCCCGCGAAAGTTATCTCGCCGAAATGGCGGCGCGCTTCCGCCGCGGGGTGCCGTTGGAAAAGCCGGTCCACACGCCCGTGTCCGTCGTGCTTCCCGGACGCCGCAATAATCCGCCTGACCAGGGCATCCGTTCGCTCGCCTGCTATAATCCCATCCATTACATGGAACTGCCGGAACTGTTCATGGAGTTCATTTGCAGCATGACCGGCAAATCCCCTTCCACCACCGGCGCCGGCTCGGAAGGCGCGCTCACCAAAGGCCCCTTCAACGCCCTGCCGCCAATCATTGACCTGAACAACGCCTTGATCGCCTTCATCCTCACCGGCCATCACGGGTACGTTACCGCCGCCGGATACATCGGCCCGAAATTCCGCGTGGACCACGATGTCAGCCTCATCGTGCCGGAAGTGTTCTGCCGCATGTCGCCCGAGGAACGCGAACCGAAGTTTTTGATCAACTCCCATTTCCTCGAAAAGCTCGAGGACTTTGAATTCGCCGGGAAAAAAGTCCTCGCCACCCGCCTCGGCTATCGCATCAATCTCCGTTTCGTCCATGCCTTCTTTGGCCGCGTCTTCAACCATCCCCACGCCGTCTTCACCGAAGCAATGCTCAAGCCGGAATTGCAGGACATGGAGATTTTCGCCGATGGCCTGGACAACATTGTTTCGACCCAGAAACGCGTCGCCAAAATGTATTTCGACGACGGCAGCATCGCCCAGGCCTGCCCGCCGTTAAAGGCGTTGCTGCGCATCATGCTCAAGGATGAATGGGACGGGAAACAACTGGACCACCCGGATTTACGGAAAATGTTCACGCGCGACTATCTTCTCGCCAGCGATTGGTACGCCGCGCGCCTGGCCGCCAAGCAAAAGAACGACCGCGTTTTGTGGCGGCGGCACGTCGAATATCTCAACCAGTTCCTGCGCCGGCCCACCCACGAGGACGTCGCCGACAAATTGAAAATCGGCGAACGCCTGGACGTTGCGCGAAAAACCCTGTCCGAAATGGAATCGCCCGCCTATTTGAAGAGACTGTCCGGCACACTCGGCGCCGAACCGATTGAAGCGTACGTCGCCGGTTAGGCGCTGCATTGGGCAGCAAGTCAGCGAGCAATTGGATTATGAGCCGGAGCGTTTTCTGCGCGCCTCTCAAAGCCGTCCCATTGTCGAACGCATCCAACGGGCGCTGGTCAGGCTCAAAAGCAGCGGACGATCCCTGCCGCAGAGCTTATTGGCCCAAGCTGGCGATTATGCGTTGAGCCAATGGCCGACCTTGGAAGTGTATCTAAAAGACGGCCGGATTGAGATCGACAATAATCTGGTGGAAAACGCCATCCGCCCCACGGCCATCGGCAAGAAGAACTGGCTCTTCATCGGCGAGGCCGAAGCCGGCCAGCGCAGCGCCATCGTTTATACCGTCATCGAAAACTGCCGCCGACGCGGGCTGGATCCGTTCGCTTATCTTCGCGACGTCCTCACACGATTGCCGAACATGACCAACTGGCAAATCCCCGAAGTCACGCCTCAAGCCTGGGGCAAAAGGCAAGCGCCGGGGCAACGGCTCGCGTCGTAAACGTCGTAGCATATACAGACTGTCGGACATAGCTCGCGTTAACGAAACAGTGTTGTCAAAACGCCACCAAAAGTGCCTCGTGAAAAATCAAAGTGCCTCATATCGAATCGTAGCGCCTCGGGTTTTCTAAGTCCGACAGTCCGTATAGTGAAAGGGTCAGTCCTAGAATAGTGACACTTTTGCATTCGCGATTGGTTTTTATGTTTCCAGCCCCAGCAAGGTTCCATGCATTTGCCGGAGTTTGCGCACGGGCTGGCCTGTCCCTGATTGCCGCGCCCGGATATTCAATGCGCAATGGTCTGGCCATATCGCAGCAAGAATATCCGGACGCCCCGTCGTGTAAAGCCTAATTTGTCACTTTTCTAGGACTGACCCTTTCATTGATGCTGAAAAAGCCCGGAACAGCCCGAAATAAGCCGAAAATCAAGGAGTTGCGCCGGGTGGTTTAGTGACCTCAAACGTATTCGTGATGCCTCCTTCCCGCTCGGAAATAGCCCCGGGTTTTCCCGGACTCGATAACGTGACTTTATTTCCCTCAACTTTGTAGTCCAACTCTTTGCCCCAAGCGTCCGTCGTCTTATTGTCCCGTTCGGGCAACGATGGGAGATCC
>JBKQUF010000131.1:0-29918 GCA_052140285.1 Limisphaerales bacterium
TAATGCACCGGAATATCACCAACGGGATTCGCCGCCGTTGAATCGGAACCCATTGGCCTCCGCCGTCGGGACGGCTACCACCACAACCTTACCCGCTGACTTGAGTTAAGTCAGACAGGCTGCTAGCGGTGCCCGAATCAATGAATTGTTCCTGAAAAATCCGGCCACCGGCGCTTCCGAGCGGGTTGATGCCCATGGCAATTTGGATGACGTTTACGGTCCCTCCCTGCTGGAGCGGTATCCGCGTCCACAGGAAATCGTGCGCGGGGACGAAAAGGTACTGATCATCGGCCCGTATGTCTGCAAACGGTGGATTTGGAAAACAGGGCCTGAGTGGTATATTGCCTGTTTTGACATGGCGGAGGGAGACGTGAAGGATTATCTTCGGTTATTCATCAAAACTAATTCCGCGTTTTTCTCGTCACCGTATTCCGGCCCAGCGGAGTTTCTGCATTATCAGATTGAAAACCTTGACTTGGAAAATAATGTTCTCAACATCAAACGGATTCCGTGGAATGCGCAGACGGAACCTCCAGAATTTCGCGACTTCCCCGATTATCTGGTTTACAGCGCGATTGGTTACAAGTTCCCATGGAAATTTGACGAAGCGCGCACGCGAGCCAAAAACGGGCCGCACTGGGAAAAACCCATGCCCTTCAGAATGGCATTGGATTATTCCGTCATCACCTTTCCGGCCGAGGCAGGTTTCAGGCCGCACGGAGAAAAGCGTGATGTTGCGCTGGCTCATGCCGGAGCCAGGGAAATCGCCGCGACATCGCTGGAATTGTCCGACCAGGAAGTGCGGGGCGCTGAATGCAAATATGTCATTCTCACCAATGCCATCACCGACAAAATCGAAGCCATGTATGGCTACGCCTGTGCCGAGACGAACCGCTTTTACATCGTCTGGGAACCGCGCAATCCGCAGGCATGGCATTCGGCCGCGACACTCAATCTTGATGAATGGGCGCTGGTCGGTGAAGATTGGTTTGGACGAAATATCCTTCGTGACGAATACATCCGGTTGCGGAAGATTGAGCCATGAAACCCAAACTCATCCTCTGTCTCGCGCTCGTTTTGGGCGGTAACTTGTTCGCCAGTCAACCGGGCACCAACAACCCGCCGCAAGCAGGCATCCACGATTGGGAATTTATCCAGTATCCTTTGAACGTTCCGAACTGCCCGACTTTTGTAATCGGCTGGCCCTCTGGCGGAACGGAGAAATCTAAAGAATCTTCACGCGGCCTCCGCATGGATATTCTCAACATCACACAAGGATTTGCTTTTTTCAAAACCAACGCCATTGTCGCGCGGCTGTATCGGGCAAACGGAGAAATCGTCGAACCAACCGTGGAAGGGAAGAAGCTTCTGAATGATCCGGGTGCCGCGAGTTCGGGGTCATTTCCCGGCGAGGAGCCTGCGCCGCAAGTGATGACCTATTTTCCATGGGGATCAAATGTCCTTGAGGAAAGCTGGATTGAAGTCACGATCGGCGCGGAACGTTATTGGGTGGAAGTTCCCTATGGATTTGACCGAAATCCGGCGAAGCCACTTGCACTTTCCAATTCCAATGGCGCGCCCCAATTTGTTTCCGCGATGAACTTGCTGACGGAGCATGACCATGTGGTGCGCTGGCAAAGTGTTCATTATGACTTGGGCCAGACGCGGGATGGCCGTGAGTTGTCCCTGATTCAGTCCAATCCGTTTGACGCGGTGAGCGATGTGGATCTTTACAATTATCCAAAGGCGCAAAATCTCTATTCGCCGCATACGGACGCGCGCCTTCTGAATGCCGACGGCACGGCAGTCGAAGGCCAATGCGTCAATCTGCATCTCGACGACAACCATTTGCGGCGGACCGATACGTTCGACATTTTTGACCGCGGCGCGGATGATTTGAGATGCAGGGACAGGTAGAGGTCAGGGTTGACGATCAAACCTTCCGGGTTGTTGTGCCTTCGAGCCTTTATAAATACATTCACGGACATGCCTTCAAGCCATCGGTAACCGATTTCCTTTCCGACTTGCGCGTAGGCATGACATTGGGAGAAGTGGACCGGGTTTTAAGAAATTACAACTTCACCCGCAAATTGGGGATGACATCGGGGATGACCCGCCAAACCCAATACGATTTCACCCCTGATGCCGGCGAAGCCACGCTACAGTTTGACGAATCCGACCGGCTCGTGAGTTGGAAATGAGGCCAAAGTTATGAACCCTAAACTCCTCCTCTGCCTCGCGCTGGTTTTGGGCGGAGGGTTGTTCGGTTTGCGAGATGAACACTCTTGCCGCCTTAACGGCTAAAACATTTTTACTTGGTTCATCGCCACAAAGAGGCGCAAAAGGCACAAAACATTGAGGTTTTCGGCCAGCCCCCCATTTCGAGCCAACCGTGCAATTGAATTCAATCGGATGGCGGGCAACCCCGCGCAGGACAGAAGGGAAAAAGAGGGGGGGAGCGGAATTGAGGATGAGAAATGAGCTTCGTGACCCCGGCTCCTACGAAATACAATTACGGCTTGCGGGGACTCTCGCTTTTCCAGTGCTTACCGGCGGAACATGCCGGGCATGGCGCCGCCCATCCGGGCCATCATTTTTTGCATCTTGCCCATTTTCTTCATCATCTGCTGCATCTGAAAGAATTTGTTCAGCATGGTATTGAGTTCGGTGACGCTGACGCCGCTGCCGGCGGCAATGCGGCGCCGGCGGCTGGCATTCAGAATGGCCGGGCTTTTTCGTTCCTTGGGCGTCATCGCGCAAACCATGCCTTCCATGCGCTTGAATTCCTTTTCCTGCTTGCCAATGTCCACCTGCTTCAAGGCTTCCGCGCCGCCCGGCAGCATTTTCATGACGCTTTCGAGCGAGCCGAGCTTTTTCATAGCGCGCAATTGATCCAGAAAATCCTCGAGGGTGAATTCACCCTTGCGCATTTTCTCCTCCATCTTCTTCGCGTCGGCTTCGCTGACGGCTTCGGCGGCTTTTTCGACGAGGCTGACAACGTCGCCCATGCCGAGAATCCGCGAGGCCATGCGTTCGGGATGGAACGGCTCGAATTCATCGAGTTTTTCGCCGGTGCCGGCGAACTTGATGGGCTTGCCGGTGACGGCTTTCAAGCTCAGGGCCGCGCCGCCGCGAGCGTCGCCGTCCAATTTGGTGAGGATGGCGCCGGTGATGTGGAGGGCTTGGTCGAAGTGGGTGGCCACGTTCACGGCTTCCTGGCCGGTGGCGGCGTCGAGGACGAGCAAAATTTCATGAGGTTTCGCCAAATCGCGCAGGCGGACGAGTTCCTGCACGAGGGGTTCATCGATTTGCAAACGGCCGGCGGTGTCGTAGATCAGGACGTTGCGGCTGTTTTGCCGCGCAAACTCGATGGCTTCGCGCGCGATTTTGAGGACGTCGGTTTCGCCGCGCTTAAGGAAGACGGGCAGGTCGAGTTGTTTGCCGAGGGTCTCCAATTGGTCCATGGCCGCGGGGCGATAGACATCCGCTGCGACGAGCAAGGGCTGGCGGCCCTGTTTTTGGAGGAGCCGGGCGAGCTTGCCGCTGGAGGTGGTTTTGCCGGAGCCATGCAAGCCAACCATCAGGATGGAACTGGGGTTGCCATCGAGCTTGAGCGCGGCGTTCTGCGAACCGAGGAGATCAACGAGTTCGTCGTGGATGATCTTGACGATTTGCTGGCCGGGCTGAACGCTGGCGACGACTTCGGCGCCGAGGGCCTTTTGCCTGACACGCTCGATGAAATCGCGGGCGACCTTGAAATTGACGTCGGCTTCGAGGAGGGCCATGCGGACTTCGCGCAGGGAATCGGCGACGTTGGTCTCGGAAATTTTTCCGAGGCCGCGCAGGTTGCGGAAGGCGTTTTGTAATTTGCCGCTTAACGAGTCGAACATGGAACCATTCTAACGTGGAAAAAAGAAAGTGAAACAGGAATCGAAAGGCGGGAATTTTTCGCGGCGCGGTCATGACCTGCAATAAATTTTCAACCGCGAATAGACGCGAATTTTAAAGACCGAAGAAACCATTCGGAGGGACAAATCCGACGATATTTGTAACCGATTTGTCACTTTTCCTGGCTGGAACCGGCCACTTTTCCCCGGCAGACTGGCGAGGTGGGTTGGTGAGGGATGAAACCCACCGAGCTGATGCCTAAAAACACGTGTTTGATGCGCGGAGCGCCGATATTTTTGCGCCCGATCAAGACCATAATTCGCCGTTATACGGCGTTGATGTGCTTTTCCGTCATGGCGGGCCGGCTGATGGCGGCAACGACCGGGCCCACGCTGCACCTAGATTATGGCGCCGGAACGCCGTTGGATAATCCAGTCAGCCAATTCATGTATTTTGTGCCGTTGATTTCGCCGGACCCGATTTCGGTTTCGACCAATGCCGGGAACACGCAATGCGCGCGGGTAATTTCTTCGGATTGCCAGACCAATGGCGCGTTCTTTCATGCCACCTGCGAATTTGAGGTCGTGGGCGAGGGCTTGCAACAGAATGTTTTTGACCATACCGATGGCATCCATAAGCACGAAAAGGAACTCAAGGCCGGCAAACCCATGCTGCATCAACTCGATGCGATCAACGTGCAAGGCTCCGGCAGCGGCAGCGTGGAAATCGAAGGCGAGATGGCCCACGGCCGGTCCACCGTCACCGAAGTGCGGCTGCAATTCAACGGCCATGGCCGCATCAGCCCCGTAACCGTCACCCTGCACGACATTGTTTATCGCCAGGGGGCCATCCACCTGGAAAATGCAATCGTGGCGCGGGTTGATGCGTTGGTTTTCCGCCGGAAAGCCGGGACGCCTCAAATGGAAGTTATCCTGGCCTCATTGAAGCCGGAGGATGCCAGGGATAGTACGTGGCAGAACCTTGTCGGCAGGGTCAAGGGGATGGTGGCCAATTTGCTTCTTCCGCCGCTCACCGTGCCGGTGGACGGCCATGAGGCCATGATGGATTTCGGCCTGGCACTGGCCACGAAAAAGGCAACCTTCACGTTTCCTTTCGCGACCCGGCTGAAAGACGGTCCGGCTAAAACGCTTCCGTGAAGGGAGAACTTTAAAAAACAGAAAGCAGAAATCGGAAAGCAGCCAGAGCGTCCTTGCGCCGGCCCTTACGATTTTTTAGACGCGGGCTAAGGTCCGATGAGGCGGTAAAAGCGGGTGGAGTTTGTGGCGGAGGCATCGGTAAAAGGCAGGTCGCCGGTCGCGTTGGTTACACTGCCGAGCAACAACCACGTGCCGGTGGCAAGGTTGGTGGTAAACTGCACTTGATAGACCAAACCAGCCGCGCCGTTGATTGAGAATTGGAATGAGCGGGCGTTTAATTTGGCGGGCGTCGATAGCGCCGCGAGGTCCTGCGGGAGATAGAGCACGGTGGCGCCGTTGGTCTCAAGTTTTTGAATCTCCACCAGCGCCGCGGAACCCGGCGAGAGATTGAGCAGGTTGTAATTCAATTGCACGTCATTCAAATTGGTCAATCCGATGAATGCCGAAAGACTCGCGATTTCGTTGTTGTTGACGAATAGCGTGGCCAGCTTCGTGAGATTCACCAACGGCGCCAGACTTGTTAACTGGTTGTGATCGAGGTAGAGGGTGGTGAGATTCGTCAAACCGGCGAGTGGCGTAAGATTGGTGATTTGATTTTCTTCGAGGGGCAGCCAGCTCAATTTCACGAGGTTGGCCAAGGGTGAAAGGTCGCTGATTTGGTTGTATCCCGCATTCATCTGGGACAATTGCTTAAGCCCGGCCAAGGGGGAGAGATTGGTGACGTCGTTGTAACTGAAGTCCAGAACAGCCAGGTTGGTCAAACCCGCCAGGGGGGAAAGATCGGAGACGTAGTTGTTATTCAGATAGAGGGTCTCAAGGCTGCTCAGCGTTGCAACCGGGGCAATGTTGGTGAGTTGATTCCGGCCGACGTCCAAATAATCCAGGTTGGTCATGCCGGTAAAAGCCGCAATGTTGAAGATATGATTATTGTCCACCAAAGCAGTAGTTAGGTTCGTCAAACCGGCGAACGACGGCAGGTTGGTCACGTCATCGTAACCCGCGTCAAAGCTGGCCAGGCCGGTCAGATTGGTTAGCGGCGAAAAGTCATCGAGGTTGGGGTTTTCACCAATTTGCAACCGGGTCAAATTCACGAGGCCGTCCAGCGGTGAAAGATCGGTGATTTGGTCGCCATTGACATACAGGGTGTTCAAATTGGTCAAACTCGCCAAGGGACTGATGTTGGTCAGTTCATTAATGGAAATATCCAGGTAGGTCAGGTTGGTGGCGTATCCCAAGCCAGTGGCATTCTGAATGTTATCATGGCTGGCGTTGAGACTCGTCAGCGTCAACAACTGCGCCTCGGTGATAATTCCTGATGGCGACAGTCCCAGTGCGGATTGGACCGCCGCTTCCAAATTCGTGTCCGGGAATGTGATGGGGTTTGAAACACTGACGGTCAAATAGGCATCGTCGCTGAAGATGGCGCCGTTGTCGTCGGAGACTTCGACGTAATAAGCGCCGGTCTGGCTGATGTTGGTTACGGTCAAGCTAAGGACATTACTGGCCGAGCCGGTGACACCGGCGCTGTCGGCAAGCGGACTGTAATTATAATACCACTGGTAATAAATGTCCGGCGGCGAGCTGGAAGTGGCGGCAATGGCAAAGGTGGCCGTGTTTCCGGCATACACGGTTTCATTGGTTGGCGGCAGGTCGATGAACGGGGTGGTGTTTTGCGGCTGGTAGGTGACGCTGGAATTAAGACCGAGGTAGAGATTGATAACGTTCAACGCCTGGGAACCGGGATTGAGGTCCAGACTGTTGAAACTAACATCGAAGGCGTTGAGGTTGTTGGTCAGACCGACCAATGGATCAAGATTGCTCAGAAAATTGAAAGCAAGAGTCAGCGTGCCGAGGTTCGTGAGATTGGTCAGGGCATTCAGACGGTAGATGCCATTATTGTCGAGGCCCAACGTGTTCAACTGAATCAATCCAGAGAGCGGCGAGAGATCAGTGATTTGATTGTAAGTTGCATTCAACTGGCTCAACTGGGTCAGCCCGGCCAGCGGCGAAAGATTGGTGACTTGATTGTAACTAAAATCGAGATCGGTCAGATTGGTCAAATCCGCAATGGGCGACAGGTCAGAAATCTGGTTGCTGCCGAGGAAAAGCGAATTGAGATTAACCAATCCGGCCAGGGGTGAAAGGTCGCTGATCTGGTTGTTGCTGACGGGAAGCCACGTCAGATTGGTCAACCCGGCGAGGGGGGAAAGGTCCGTGATTTGATCATAGCTCGCATTCAACTGGCTCAATTGAGCGAGGCCGGCCAGCGGGGAAAGGTTGGTCACATTGTTGAAGCTGACGTCGAGAAAATTCAAATTGGTCAATCCGGCCAGTGGCGAGAGGTCCGCGATTTGATTATTGTTCACCGACAGTGAAGGGAGATTGGTCAAGGCAGCCAGCACCCCGATATTGGTGAGCTGGTCGTTATAGAGGAAAAGATTGTTGAGGCCGGTCAGCGTGGCCACCGGGGCGATGTTGGTGAGTTGATTGGCCCCGGCTTCCAAGTATGACAGGTTGGTCATGCCGGCGAATCCGTCCAGGCTGACCAACTGGTTGTTATCCACCAGGGCGACGGTGAGATTGGTCAACCCCGCCAAAGACGGCAGGTTGGTCACGTCATCATAACCGGCGTCGAAACCGACCATGGCCGTCAGATTGGTGAGCGGTGAAAAGTCACTGAGCGCGGGGTTCTCGCCAAATTCCAATTGCGTCAAATTCTTCAGGCCGTCCAAGGGGGAGATGTTCATGAGTTGGTTGCCTTCGATGTACAGCATGGTCAAATTGGTCAAATCCGCCAGCGGGCTGATATCGGTCAACTCATTGCCGGAAAGATCCAGAACGACGAGGTTGGTGGCAAATTGGAGTCCCGTGGCATCCTGAATTTGCCGGTTGTCGGCGGAAAGATTCGTCAGGGCGCCCATTTCCGCCACAGTGATTGCCCCTGATGACAATCCGAGGGTGGACTGGACCACCGCTTCGAGATTGGTGTCGGGAAAATTGACAGTTTGGGCGGAAAGGCGATGCGCCGCTCCGAGAATACCCGCCGCGGCCAGCAGGGATAAAAGTCGTAGAAAGACGCGCGCAACACCGGTGTGAAGAGACACAAGATTCATGGGGTCCTTTCCTGGAGATGGGGACTATGTGGAAATGCCAAAACAACGATTAAATGTTTCACAGGGTTCGATTGGACTGATTGTTACAAAATAACTTCCCCCCGGACATCAAACGACAATGGCCGCAAAACACGCTTATAACCGACATAAGTTTGTCTGTCAATGAGTATTTGCCCCAGAATTTACGCGATGTACCGCAGAGAGGAGGAGTGATGAGGAAGACCGAGGTTCTTGCCCCACCGGTTTACGGTGGCGGAGAGGAGTAAAAAAGCTGGGGCCAGGTGGCGGCCATTTTGGCGGCGAGCCAATGGGCAATGGCCGCGGCGCCTCTCGGCGTCGGATGCGTGGTATCGGCGGACGTGTATTGGTCGGCGGTGCCGGAGTCGGGCACGAGTTCGTTGCCAGTAACCAGGGGCGGTGAAAGGATGTTGAAGAACTGGTTTGAGTTGATGAGTCCGGCCGCGACGCAAGCGTTGGAAATAACCGAGCCGGTGAGGAGGACATCGGCGTCCACGGGTGTTCGCGGCCAAAACGGGCTGAGCACGGCAAATCTGGCGTTGGGATAGGCGGCTTTGGCGGCGAGGGCGGTGTTGTAAACGAGTTGGTAGTAGGCGTTGGTGTCGGCGTTGGCCAGATCGTGGTCGTTAATGCCGCCGGCAAAGATGATGTACGAAGGGTTCACTTTCTGCATGTCGTTGATGCGTCCGAGAAAGTTGGTATAGCCAAAGGCCGGATTCTGCGTGGCTTCCCAACCGGTGCCGCCTTCGCCAAATTTACAGACGTTGAGGGCAGGCATAAATTCGGCGAGATAATCGGCGAAGGTATTGGTGGGGGTGATGTCGAGAAACGAATCGCCGATGATGGCCAGTGTGGTGTACGCGAGCGGCGGGGTGGAAAAAAAGCCGTTGGTGACGGGCAGATACACGCCGGAGGCGTTATTAATATTTTTAAGGATAATCCAATGGTAACCCGGCGCAGTCAGGTTCACCTGCACGTAGCTTTGATTATCGTCGTCGGGAATGGCGATGGCGGGCGCGCAATCGTTTCCGTCCACGGAGACAATCACACCCTGGCCGGCGTCGAGGGTGCTAAAGACGAAGCAACTGCCATCCATGCCAAAGGCCAACGACCAAGCCGGCGGGTCAACGCCGTTGGTCAACCCGGATTGCGGTGAGGAATAGAAGTTGGCAGATGCGGGATTGGTATTCGCGACGAGAGCGGTTCCCAACACGACAAAGTTGGACGCGGTAATATCGAGGGAATAGAACATGTAGTTGGTCGGCACGAAGGCGAGGTTGGCCGAGATGGTAGCAGAAGCAATCGCGGTAATGGTGGAAAGGTTGGCGGCAGTCACGTTGCCGGACGCGTTGACGGTAAAATTGCTTCCCACCGCCAGGGTGGTGAAGGCGCCAACGATGTTGGTGGCGGCGACATTAGTAAGGCCGGCGCCATTTCCAGAAAACACGCCCGTCAGGTTGAGTCCAATCGCGTTGTTGGTGACTATGGCGGCGGGCAATTGGGCGAGCGCAAGCGGGCCGGTGACATTGCTGGCGGTGATGGCGTAGGGCACGGGCAGGAGTGGCTGCCGCGGCGCCAGGACGGTGAAGTTGGTCCCGCCGTTGGTTTGCACGGCAATCTCCAGCCAATCAGCGCCGCCGCTGAAGACGTTGCCGAAATCCATCGTCGTGGTGAAGAGGCCGTTGCTGACCCCAGTGGCGGTGTTGGTGACCGGCCCGGCGACGGCCATGCCGCCGATATTGGTCGGAAAGAGCGTAAAAGTGAAATCGAAACTGCCGCTGGCGGGAACACTGCACGCATTCAATTCGCCCTGAAAGGTAAAAGCGGTGCCTTGGGCGCGCAGACCAAGGGGCGCAAGAAGTGTAAAAACAATCGCCAGATGACGGGCGTAAACGAACGGTTTGTCCTTGAGCAGCCGCATGACAGAATCGTAGAAGAAAAGCCGAAAGTGGGAAAGGGGGAAAAATGGGAAAGCAGAAAACAAGTGGCTCGCGCAAAAGCGCCAGGAGGGATGTAGAGATTTACGTAACTTTCAGCGTTTTTTTTCGTCTAAATGGATGCGTTTTTGCCGCAATTCTTATGAAAAAGATCATTCTCTGCGTTTTACTCCTGGGTTGGGTGGTCACCATGCCGGCCCAGAATCAACCATCGCGCCAAAATGCGGGCGACCGGTATTTTCCCGAAATTGGCCGGCTGTTGACGGATGAACAGCGGGCGTCGCTGCAAACGGCGTTGGGACCGCAGCTTGGCCAGATTCAATCACTGGCGAAACAGATGCGGGCGTCGCGCCAGGCATTGCTTGATGAAATCACGAGCGGGAAATTTGACGAGGCAACGGCGCGCCAGAACGCCAAAGCCTCGGCGGAGGCCGAAGGGGAGTTAACGGTGATTTATGCCAAGGCGCTTTCGGAGATACAACCTCCGCTTTCCGCGGAGCAAATCCGGCAAATCAGGAGCATTCAACCCAGGCAATTGCCGCGCGGGACCAGTACGCCGCCCGCCGCGCCGGAGGTTCATTTGCCATTGCCCCCGTCCTTGCCACGAGACTCCAACGGTTTGCCAATCATGAATTGAATTTTCCGGCACGGGACTTTTTGGCAGACTGCCGCCGATGGAACGAACCGAAGTGGAGTTGATTGCCGCGGTGCTCAAAGGCGACGCGGCAAGCTTCGAGCCATTGGTGCAGAAGTATTCGCCGCGCGTTTTCGCCACGGCCCGGCGTTATGCCCGGCGGGAAAGCGAAGTGGAGGACATCGCCCAGGAGGTTTGGCTGAAGGCGTTCGAGAAGCTGGGCAGTTTCCGGGGGGAAGCGCCGTTCGAGCATTGGCTGATGCGGATGACGGTGCGGACGTGTTATGATTTTTTGCGCGGGCACCAGCGCAACCGGGAATCTTCGTTTTCGGAGTTGAGCGAGCCGGAAAACGACTGGCTGGAGCGGTTTGCCGCCGCTCCGGAGACGGCCGGCGAGGAGGCGGACGCGGCGAAATTACTCATCGACCGCGTGATGGAAAGGCTTTCGCCCCAGGGGCGATTGGTCATCACTTTACTGGAAATCGAGGACCGGTCGGTGAAGGAGATCGCCGAATTGACGGGATGGTCGGCGCCGTTGGTGAAGGTCCGCGCATTTCGGGCGCGGGCGGAGATGAAGAAAATACTGGCCAAAATCAGCAAAGAGAAATACTTATGAATGTAACCCGGCGAGGCGATGCCGCGTCTAAAAATGTGAGTCGAATGAATGTCTTTGAACTACAGAAGAAACTGATTGCCGCCGCGCGCGCAAAGGCGCCGTCGGACCGGGTACCGTATGCGTTTGAAAAGCGCGTGACGGCCTTGCTGGGATCGCGGGTGGCGCCACGGGCGCTGGATGCGTGGGTGGCCGGGTTGTGGCGGGCGGCGGTTTCCTGCGTGGGAGTGGCGATGGTCTGCGGGGCAATTGCCTTGTTCACCTCCGCCTCCGCCAATTCACCCGGCGATAATCTTTCGCAGAGCCTGGACAAAACGCTTTTGGCGGCGATTGACCAAAGCGATCAAGCACAGTGAATTCGTGGAAGCTCATTTTGGCGACGATTGTGATTTTCGGCGCCGGAGTTTTTAGCGGCGGCCTGCTGGTCAATATCGTGGAACACCCGAAACCGGTAGTACGCCATCCGCCGGCCGTTCAGCCCCAACCAGAGTTGCAGGATTCAGTGGCGCGCCCGGAAATCTTAAGAACCAATTTTGTCCAGCGGCTGGACGACGCATTGAACCTGACGCCGGAACAACGGACCCAAATTGAGAAAATCATCGCGCAAGCGCAGCAACGGAACCGGAATCTCTGGCAGTTGGTCTCCCCGCAAATGAGTCTCGTCAACCAGGACGCCCGCCAGCGCATTCGCGCGACCTTGACCGGGGAGCAGAGAAAACAATTTGAGAACCTGCTTCGCCAACCGCGCCGTCTCCCTGCCATCACCAATGCGCCGCCGGAACTGCAGCCGACCAATGTAGTGATCACCAACTCTTTGGCGATTTGACGCGGTAGCGGCAGACATCCCCGGCTGCCGTAGAGGGCGGCATCTTGCCGCCCGGCAATAAGCCTCAAAATCCAAATCGGCATTTAAATTCCGCGGCACCATCACATCATTCACGCCAACGACCGCCGGGCTGGAAGCGCCGGATCTCCGTCAGGCAGGATGTCTGACGCTACATTTTTCAGACGCGCTCTTAATTTTCCTCGAGCAACGCCCCGATTTTTTTCCGCAATTCCTTGGTGACGGAAGTGATCGAACGGTTGGCGTCCACGACATCGAAGCTGTAATACTTGCGCAACTGGAGGAACGCTTCGGTCATGGCGGTCTGGTATTTTAGAAAGCTGTCGAACATGTCGCGCGACAATCCCAAATCCATTCCGCTTTCCCAATAATCGAGGGTGGCGCTTTTGGAAAGGTTGCGCTGGACGAGTTCTTCCGGTTCGACGGAAAGGTAAAAGACCGCATCGGGCACCAAAGCGATGCCATAGAGGTTTTTGAGCCACTTTTCGTCCATGCCGCGGACGAGGTCGCGCGCCATGAGGGTATGGATGTACCGGTCGGCGAGGACGATGAACCCTGCCTTGAGGGCGGGCAAAATCATGTTTTCGAGTTGGTCGGCAAAATCGGTTGCGTAAAAAAGGCTCAGGGTGGTGCGGCTCAAGATGTTGCCCTGTTGCGCCTCTTCCAGTTCCTTGCTAACGAGCGAAGAGCGTTTCAAGCCCACTTGGACGGTGGGGTGGCCGCCGGTCTCAAGCCAATCCACGAGGCGGGCAATTTGCGAAGAGCGGCCGGAACCATCCGCGCCTTCGACCACAATGAGTTTGCCCTGGAGGTCTTCGAGTTTGACACGGGGAATGCCGTGGCCGAAAAACTTGCGGCATTTTGTTTCAGAATTTTTCATACGGCAGCCAGGTCCTCCTCGTGATCTTTGATGGCGAGATCGCCTTGCAGCGCGGGTGGCAAGGGCAACGGGGTTTTGCGTTTGAATTTCTTGAGATCAATCTTCTCGCCGACCAATTTCCGCACCAAAACCTGTTGTTTTTCAACGTTCTGGTTTGCGTCCATGACGACGAAATTAAATTCGGCGCTCATGGACATGTATTGTTCCAAAATGCGGCCCTGAAAGATTTTGAAACTTTCGTAAGGGTCGGTGGAGAGGCGGAGGTCCATGCCGGCCTCGAAGAATTTGAGCTTGGGGCGGCCTTCGAGGATACGGTTGAGGGAAACATCCAAGTCGGCCTTGAAGAAAAGGGTCAAGTCGGGCTGGGCGGCGAATCCGTAGAGGCCGCGCACCCAATCGGGCGGGCAACCGCGTGTAACGTCGCGCGCGAACGCAGTAAAAATATAACGGTCGCACAACACGATGTAACCGGCGCGCAAGAGCGGCAGCAGATGGCGCTCATAGCGGTCGGCAAAATCCGTGGCGTGGATGAGGCTGAAAGTGGTTGGGGTGAGGAGTTCGCGCTTTTTACCCTTGCTGGTGGCGGATTTGACGAGTTCGGAAGAGTTCCATTCGCTGAAATAGACCTTGATACCTTCGGCCTCGAGCCAGCGCTTGAGCAGGTAAATCTGGGTGGACTTGCCCGAGCCATCCAGTCCTTCGACGGCGACGAGTCGTCCGGGAAAATTCAGTTCTGCAAACGTTTTCATAGCATAGTAATCACCAACGGGTTTTCTCAGTATAGCGAAAAAATCGCCGGCCACAAGCGCAAGTTGATAACATGATCGGGGGAAAGGGATTGTTAAATTTGGGTTAAACCTTTCCAATTCACCAAGATTGATTGCCGAACTGGTTTCTGCTACTGAATTCAAGTGCCCGAACCAAGCCTGCTAATCCTGATCCCGGCTTATAATGAGGAAACGCGCATCGAACCTGTTCTGCGCGAGTATGCGGAATTTTTTCAGGCGCAGTATTCGGGGAGGTTCCAAATCGTGGTTGTGCTCAATGGTTGCCGGGACAATACGCTGGGGGTGGTACAGAAAGTGGCGGCGGAGTTTCCGGCGGTCAGCGCCTTGGAATTCAAAGAAGCCATCGGCAAAGGAGGCGCACTGATTGAGGGACTCAAGCTGGCCATCCATGCAGATTTGATCGGCTACGTGGATGCGGACGGCGCGACTCCGCCCAATTCGTTTCTGGAGCTGGCCAAACATATCGAGGAAGCGGATTGTGTGATCGGTTCGCGCTGGCTGCCCGGCTCGGTCTTGCACCAGGAACAGACGACTCTGCGGAAATCATTCAGCCGGTGCTTTCATTTTATTGTTGAGGCGCTGTTCTGGATGGGCATCAAGGATACGCAGTGCCCCTGCAAATTGATGCGGCGCGAAGCGGTGGAGCGGATTCATTCCAACCTGCGGATTGCCGATCTGGCGTTTGATGTCAATCTGCTGGTTTCTCTGAAACGCGCGGGATTTAAAATCCTGGAGGTGCCGATTGAATGGACGGACAAGATTGGTTCCAAGGTCACATCGTCATTGTTCCGGTCGTCCATGACGATGTTTCTTTCAGTAGTACGGGTCCGGCTGATTTATTCGCCGTTTTATGAATGGCTGCGTCCGTTGCGTCCGTTGGAGGGATGGATTTATAAGACGTTGCGAGCGCCGCAACCGCTGCCGCAAACGAGACCGGGGGCGCAGGATGGAAACGCAAAATCCAGGGCCTGAAGAACGGCATCGCAGAAGTTCAGGTTTTGGATTTTGGGCTGAAGAAGGAGAACCACACGGCGCATCCCAACAGGAGCAGGTTAAACCCGCCAAGGAGTTGCAACGCCATTTCCATGACCTTCACGTCCGGCGCGTGGCCGCAGTATTTGTGCAGCATCATCGGCAGCGCGCATCCATAGGTTGCCGCCAGCGCGACCAGAAAGGGAACGATCCGGAATTTTCCTCGGGCCAGCAGATCGTTGACGAGCACGTTGGCCAAGGCCAGGGGAATCATAGCGCCGGCATACCAGGGAAGCAGGGCGGTGGTTTCCGTAACATACCCGCTCTTAAAAATTATTTTCACGGCGGTCGGCCCGACGACGCACAAGCCGGCGGCGCAAACGACGGCAAGCGTGGCGGTGCCGAGCAAAACGATTCCGAGCAAGCCGCTTTTTTCGGATTTCGCGGTGGCGTAAACAATCTTGGGAAACATGACCGTGGCCAGCGGCAGCACCAGCCACAAGAGGGCGCGCGATAAAGTCCCCGCCGCGACATACGGGGCCATCTCGTCATTGGAAAAGAACGCCATCGCATACATGGTGTCGGTGGTGAACAGGAATTGGCAGGCGCCGAAGCCGAGAAATAGCGGGACAATTTGCCTGAGCAGGCTGGCGCTATCGAATTTTTCCGGCGGCATCGTCCATAAGTCCCGCGACCGCCAAATGGCAATGGCGGCCCACGCGCCGAGTCCGGCGAACGCACCCAGGATCATGCCGGTAGCCCCGCTGGCAAGCACCAGAACCATGAAAATGGCGATGAAGGAGCGGCCCGCGCCGCCGGCAATCGTTCCCCAGCCCAGCCAGAAGAAATCCTGCCGTCCTTGCAGCACGCCGGAAAACAGCGGCATCCACAAATTCATGAGCACGGCGGCCATGGTGACCCAGAGAACCAATGAGTTGGGCAGTTTCCAGTCATGGATGATTTGTCGTTGAAACACAAAGATTAAAAACGACGCCACGCCCCACACGATGAAGGTCCAAAGCCAGCCGAGCCGGATCATGCCGGACAATTGGCGTTCGCGATTGGTGGCCAGCGCGCGCGCGGTTTGCTGCGCGAAAACCATTTGCAGGGGAATCGTCGGAATGCAGGCGGTGACCATCAGCATGGTTCCAAAAATGCTGTATTGAGCGTCGGGGATGCGCTTGGATAAAAAGTGGACGCCCAGGGTGAGAAAGCCCGCGGCGATGTTGGCGATCATCAACCAGCCGCTTTGGCGAAAAAACGCCGCGTGCGGTTTGTGGTCAACGGTCGGAATGGTGGCTGCTTTATCGGCGGACATCGGCGCGACCAGAGTGCCGGAAGGAAAGAGCATTTACAATGGCGTTCGAGAAACCCTTACGGAAGCGAGCGCAAAAATTTCAAGAGCAAATTTTTCCCGCGTTCAAGTTCTGCAAGGGAAATCCATTCATCGGCGGTATGCGCCTGCGCGACATTGCCGGGACCAAAAACCACACTGGGAATGCCGCCCGCCGACAAAACCGCCGCGTCACAGAAAAAGTGGACGCCCGCAGGCTGTGGCCGGCCAACGGCCTTCTGAAATTCCCGGACCAGCGGCAATCGGGGATTGGTTTCGAGCGGCAAGGCTGGCGCAAGTTTTGTGTCCGTGATCGTCGCCGGAAAATTTCTCGAGCGGAGATAGGTCTGCAACTCCCGTTTGACGCGCGCATCGGTTTCGCCCGGGATGGTGCGGCGGTCAATGGTAATGGTGCAATGGTCGGGAACGATATTTGGCTGCACACCGCCGCAAATCACGCCCACGTTCACCGTGGCCTGGCCGAGGAGATGGTGGCGTCGCTTTCGCAAATGAGCGGCATAATCCGTTTGAAGCAAGTCAACGATGAGCGCCATTTCGTGGACGGCATTTTTGCCGAAGTGCGGCGTGGCGCCGTGCGCGGCGACCCCGCGCGTTTCAATTTCGAGCCAGAGACTGCCCTTGTGTGCCGTGACGACTTGCAACCGGGTGGGTTCGCCGACAATGGCCAGACCGGCCTTGAGCGCGGAACCTTTTTTGACCAGGGCGCGGGAGCCGGCCTGCGCCTGTTCCTCATCAATTAAACCCGCGAAAACAATTTCCGTATCGGCCGGCCGCGACTTCGATTCGGCCAGTTCACAAAGCGCAATGAGCATCGCGGCGACGGAACCTTTGGTATCACACGCGCCGCGGCCATACATCCGGCCATTCTTACGGTGCGGGACGAGTTGCGCGGCGGTGGCGTTGACGGTGTCCAGATGCGGGGCGAGCAGAATGGTTTGACGGGCCTTCGCCGGAGGCAGCAGGCGGGCGATGAGGTTGGGGCGTCCGGGTAAAACCGGTTGAAATTCAATTTCCAGCCCGGAGCGCGCGGCGATAGCCGCCAGGAATTCCGCCCCGTTTTGCTCGCCGTATTTATGGCCAATCGGACCGGCGGCATCCTGTGCGGCGAAAGCGGGATTGACGCTGGGCAAGGCGATGAGTTCGGCCAGCAGTTTTTCGGTGCGCGTCATGGTCGCAGGGTAACGATTTGCCTGTTGAGAATCAACGTTTGACACGTTTGATAACGGGCTGCCGGCGGCTGGCGATGACCATCATCAATGACAGAACCGCAAAAACGGCCGGGGTAAATCGTTCCTCAATGGTCATGGCCGTTCCTCCCGCAAAAGACAAACTGTTGGTCACAACGTATCCTGCCCAGACATTGCCGACGCTTCGTTGCGGGTTGCACCACAGAGCAACGAAGCCCGGCGCGGTGGCCACGGTGGTAGCCATTGTGGCAAAGACGATAGCCATCCGCGCGCCGCCGGCTGCCCATCCAATAAGGCATGCCAAAACGAGCGCCAGGACGACGTGATCCAAGGCGCCCCATTGGAAACGCCCCTTGATGATGAGCACTGCCGCAAGGATCCATCCGCCGATGGCGTAACCGAGGGGCAGAAAAAAATTGCCGTGGCGAATCATGGTGGTGGCGGCGAGAATGGAATCCAGCATGGCCCAGAGCAGCCAGGTGGAAAAACTCTGGCCGGCGCCATTGCGCTGGACGACTTCCCGGGTCATGGGAATGAACATGGCCAGCGTCCCAACGCCGCCGGCTATTTTCAAAACCTCATGAAATTCCATCGGGCGGCAGGTTAACCATTGAACATTGTGCCGTCGAGAATCGTCATAAAAGACTGGACGAAAAAATTTGTCTTGCGCACAGTGGAACGTGTGAAACAGAAGAATGGAAAAACCAGCGGCATCCTTTGGATCGAAGCCTCCGGCTTCGGATTTTTGATCCTAATGTGCTGGGTCGCGGAGCTTCTTCGATTTCCGCATTATTTTTTCGACGAATCTCCCGAACGGGACTGGCGTCGAGCGGTCGTGCGGACGTTAGTCGTGCTGATAATCTGGACGTGGGTCCATTTCCTGACCAGGAGGCTGCTCAAGCGGCTGCATCATCTGGAGGAATTTCTGCGCATCTGCGGTTGGTGCCGCAAGGTGTGCCATGAAGGTGAATGGCTGGATATGGAGAAGTATTTTAAATCCAAGTTTGCCACCAAAACCTCCCACGGCATGTGTCCCGAATGCCTGGCAAAGAAAAAAAGGGAACTGGCGCCGGCGGAATACCCTCCGGAAGCCACCTGATAACTCCGGGACATCTGGCGGGGGGACGTCAAGAAATGCCGGTTGAACCGTTTTTTAGATTTGGTATTTTATCCGGGTGACTCCGACGATTTTCCGGCATCGTAATTATCGTTTTTATTTTTTCTCACGCGAAGAACCGGTGATGCACGTGCAGGTGATTTCGCCGGAGGGCGAGGCGAAATTCTGGTTGGAGCCGAAAATTGAATTGGCCGTCAACAAGGGGCTGAGCGCCGCCGAATTGGACGAGCTGAAAAGAATAGTCGAGGAGCGTCAAGATGAAATCCGAAATAGTTGGCGACTCCTGTTGCCAATTAACACTTCAAAGACTGAAGAAGTATTAAACGTATCGCGCAAGGGCTTCCGGCTGTTCGTCGCCGGACAGGAATATTTTCTTCATTTTTATGATTTCCCCTGGTTCCGGAGCGCTTCAGTAAAACAATTATTCGACATAGAATTTTCACATGGCAATCATCTTTACTGGCCCGAACTGGACGTGGATTTGGATTTGGAACGGATTGAACATCCGGAGAAATTTCCGTTAATAGCCAGCGCTTAGTTTTTAAGCAATCTCCACCGGGCATTTTGGCAGGGCCTCGAGAAAGGACTGGCCATATTGCTTGGTTAAAATCCGATTGTCCAAAACCACAATGATGCCGGTGTCGGTCCGGGTACGAATCAGCCGCCCGACGCCCTGGCGGAATTTCAGGATGGCTTCCGGCAGCGAAAATTCACCGAAGGAATTGCCGCCGCGGGCTTCAATGGCTTCAATCCGGGCTTCGATCAGCGGATGGTCCGGAACGGCAAACGGCAGTCGGGTGATAATCACATTGGAAAGCGCTTCGCCGGGAACGTCCACCCCCTGCCAAAAACTGTCCGTGCCAAACAGCACCGAGTCCACGTCGTCCTTGAACTTTTCGAGCATGGTGGCGCGCGGCGTGCCGGTCCCCTGCACGAAACAAGCAATCCCGAGCTTGTCAAAAAACGGCTCCATCGCTTCGCTGACCTCCTGCATCAATTTGTAATTGGTGAACAGCACGAACGCCTTGCCGTGCGTCATCTTCACGAAATGCCCGATCCAATGGATCAAGGCGTCGCGATAGCCGGACTCGCGCGGGTCGGGCATTTTTTTGACGGCAAACAATTTCATCTGCCGCTCATAGTCGAAGGGCGTGCCGACTTGCAACTTTTCCGCCGACTCGGCGCCGACCCGTTTGGCGAAATAGGCCAGGGCGTCATTGCGTGGGACAGGCGTCGCCCCTGACTCGGACTTCCTTGTTTCTTGATTTGAAAATGGAGCCAGGCGGGACGCCTGTCCCACGGTGGCGAGCGTTGCGCTGGTCATGATGATGGACGTATCGCTGTCAAAGAGCCTGCGGCGGAGGAAATCCGCGACATCAATTGGGGCGGCATTCAATGAGACGTTCTGGTGCATTTTGCCGCCGCGCTCGACCCAATAAACATGTTTCTCGGCGCTCTGGTTCAAGAACATCACCACCTCCTCGCGCAATTCGGCCAGGCGCCGGTTGCATTCGATCAGTTCCTGGCCGAGGTCCTTGTCCTCGCTGGCTTTGATGAGTTCGCCGAGGGCTTCACGCAGGCGTTGGATGGGGAGGGTGACATTGTCCTCCACCAATTCGGCGCGGCGGATGCGGAGTTCGGTCCAGGCGCGGCGGCGTTCGGTTTCATTTCCGCCCAACCGGCTTTTGGCGGCGGATTTTTGAATTTTTTCGCAAGCTAGTTCGACCTGGTCAAAAAACTTATCGGCTTCCTGCAGAATGTCCTCGACGAGTTTCACGGCGCCGCCCTTGCGCAGGGTGGCGAGCAATCCTTTTTCCGTGCGCGGATTCCACAGGCGGTTCAACGAATAGCGCATCTGGCCGCTGGAAACGCTCAGGCCAATGTGGCGCGACGCGACTTGTTCCACGATATGCGCTTCGTCAAAAATGACAAAATCGTTCTTGAAGAGAATCCCCCCGCCCTGATCTTCGTCGATGCCGCCGAGCAAGGTGAAAAACAGGGTGTGGTTAAGCACCAAAACGTCGGATGACAAAATTTTATTCCGGGCGCGCTGAAAAAAACAGACGCCATGCTCTTTGGCAAAGTCCGACGGATGCCCGCAGATTTTCGGCGAGCAAAGACCGCGTTCCGAGCAGACTTGCGCCCAGACTTTGGGATCGGGTTCGATCTCGAAGTCGGACAGGCTGCCGTCGGCGGTTTTCTTCGACCAATCGAAGATGCGGCGGAGTTCCTCGGCTTCGGAGGAGGTGAAAAGGTTGCCGCTTTGCTGCATGGCTTTTTGCAATCGGCGGGTGCAGAGGTAATTGGCGCGGCCCTTGAGCATGGTGAAATTGAATTTCACCGGCGCCGGCAGCGCGCCAAGCACGCCGGCGAGCATCGGCAAGTCCTTCTCGGTGAGTTGCTCCTGGAGATTGATGGTATGGGTGGAAATAACGGCCTTCTTGTTTTGAGCAACGGCGAACAGAATGGCCGGGACCAGGTAAGCGAGCGATTTGCCGACGCCGGTGCCGGCTTCCACGGCGAGGTGCCCGCGGTCTTGCAGGGCGCGGGCGACGGCCACGGCCATTTGCTGTTGCTGCGGACGAAACTCAAAATTTTTGGCTTTGGACAAAATCCCGTTTGCCGAAAAGATCTGTTCAACTTGAGAAATCAAATTCACGCCCAACGGCTGGTTTTCCACAACTGCGATCATCAGCCGTATTCTGCTCCTCAAATGCATGTCTTGCGAGAATGATTTAACGCCGGAATGCGGATTTATTTGATTGAATGATCCCGGTTTTATGACAAATTCCGGCGGCGGTTGGATCCGAAACAATTGCCGAAGCCGGGACCCCTTGGCGCGGATGGCATCTTGAAACCTAAATTGCTTATTTTGGAATGGTGGGGACTGGGCGATGTGATCATCGCCACACCCTTCTTGCGCGCCGCGGCGGAACGATTTGAGGTGACTCTGGTAGCCAAGCCATACGCCCAAGATTTGCAGCGCCGTCTCTGGCCGACGGTACGGGTCGTGCCCTTCGTTGCCCCATGGACGGCATTCAAGAACAAATATCACTTTTGGCGCTGGCCCTTTCCTGAAATCGCGCGGCTGCACCGACAACTGACTGCGGAGCGTTTTGATGCCGGGATTTCGGCCAGATGGGACCCGCGCGATCACCTTTTGCTCATACTTTTTGGCGCCCAAAGACGAATCGGTTTTCCGAGGATGCGCAGCGGCGTGTTCTTGACGGATTCCCTTGCCCGGCCCCACCCTGAAGCACATCGTTATGAATCCTGGCGCGCCATCGGCAGGGCATTGGGGATGGAATTGCCAATTCGCGACCGGATCGTCATGCCCGTTGCGAACCGCCCGCGCGAAACCATCTTGATTCACACCGGAGCCGGACAACCGGTACGCGTCTGGCCTTTGGAACATTACAAGATCCTCGCGGCCCATTTGAGGAAAATGGATTACCAGGTGCAAATCGCTTGCGATGCCGACCAGCGCGCCTGGTGGCTGGCCGCTGGTGAAAAAGCCGTGGTGGCGCCGGCGACGGTGGAGAAGCTGATTCAGCTTACGGACCGCGCGGGGGCATTCATCGGGAACGATTCAGGGCCGGGCCATTTGGCGGCCTTTTTGGGGGTGCCCACGTTCACGATTTTTGGGTCGCAATTGCCGGAATGGTTTGCGCCGTTGCATCCCCAGGCGGAATGGATCGCGGGAAAAGCTTGTCCCTATCTGCCTTGCTCGGACTACTGCCGGTTTCCGGAGCCGTTTTGCATCCGAAAGGTCACCCAAGAAGAAGTTTTCGCGCGGGTCAAAACATTTCTTGAGTGTCATAAATCCTACTGGTCCTCACCACACTCTGGCGAATTCCAACGGTCAGCTATTTGACCGCCGCCAGCGCAGCAGCCTCAAGGCGTTGCCAATGACGATCAGATCGGAAAGTCCCATGGCCGCGGCGCAAAAGACCGGGCTGATAAACCCGAAGGCCGCCAGCGGCACGCCAACGGCATTGTAAAAAAATGCCCAGAACAGATTTTGTTTAATCGTCCGCAAGGTTGCCTGCGCCAGTCCGAGCGCTTCCGGCACCCCGGCAATCTCTGATTTGAGCAAAATGATGTCCGCCGCCTCACGGGCAATGTCGCTGGCCCGGCTCACGGCAATCCCCAAATCCGCCTGGGTGAGCGCCGGGGCGTCATTGATGCCATCGCCGACAAACGCCACGCGTTCGCCCTGCGACTGCAATTTTTTCACGAATTCCGATTTTTGTTCCGGCCGCACTTCCGCAAAGACATTTTCCGGCGCGAGGCCAACCTGCCTGGCAATTCCGGCCGCGGTTTGCGAATTATCGCCCGTGACCAGATAGGTCTTCAGTCCCTTCCGTGTGAGATTCTTTACCACCGCCGCCGCGTCCGGTTTGACCGAATCGCGAAGCGCAATCAGTCCGTGCAATTTTTTGTCCACCGAAAGCCCGACAATCGTTGCACCCTGATTGGACCAATCAGAAATGAATTTTTCGCCGGGGGCCAATTCGACGCCCTCGTCGCCAAGCCAACGCAAGGAACCGAGCCGAAACATAGTCAAATCGCCGTTTTCTGCGGCGCTGCCGCACCCGCGGATTTCATGCCAGCCGCTCAATTCCACCCTGGCACTGGAGATTTTTGCGATGGCCCGGCTGATGGGATGCGCGGAATTTCCGGCGAGGGAAGCGGCGAGTTTTTCAACGGCGGATCTTTCACCATAGAATGCCAGGATTTCCGCGACTTCCGGTTTTCCAAAAGTCAGGGTGCCGGTTTTATCAAAAACGATCGCGGTAATCGTGCCGGCTTTCTCCAAGGCCACGGCGTCGCGAACCAGGATGCCGCGCCGGGCGGCAGTATTGGCGCCAGCCATGATTGCCGCCGGGGTCGCCAGGCCCATCGCGCACGGGCAGGCAATGATCAGGACCGCCGCCGCGATGATGAATCCCGCCGCGCCCCCCGCCGGAGTATGGGCAGGCCAGAGAAACCGCGCCAGCCATTGGTGCAACTGGACGGCGGACGCCGGCGCCAGCCCCCACCAAAGGCCAGCGGCGACGGCGACCACGACGATCACCGGGACAAAGGCGCTGCTCACGAGGTCGCCCAAGCGCTGGATGTTCGCACGGCTGGCCTGCGCGCGTTGCACCGCGGCGATGATATGCGCCAGAGCGGTTGCCTCGCCGATGGCCGTTACTCGCATCACCAAGCGTCCGTTGGCATTGGCCGTGCCTGCAAAAAGTTCCGAGCCGGATTTTTTTTCAACTGGAAAGGGCTCGCCGGTCAGCGACGATTCGTCAACGGCCGATTCACCTTCAATTACAATTCCATCCACCGGCACGCTGTCCCCCGGACGCAGGATAATTTCATCGCCGGTTTGGAGCGTGGATACCGGGACCTCGATTTCCGTCTGCGCCACCGGTTTGGACCGCTCTGAAAACGAAGTAATTCGCAGGTCGAAGGGCTTCATTTTCGGCCGTTGAATTTTGCGGGCGGTGGGCGGGGCGAGTTGGAGGAGCGATTTAAGGGATTGCCCGGCGGTTTCGAAGACGCGGGCCTCGAGCCAATGGCCGCAACTGATGAGCGTAATGATGGCCGCCGATTCCATGAAATAAAGATGGCCGCCCGCGCCGCTCAAAAGCGCCCAGGCGCTGTAGCCGAACGCCGTGGTGGAGCCGAGCGCTACGAGCGTATCCATGTTGGAACTTCCCATTTTCAACTGCCGCCATGCTCCGCGATAAAACGGCGCGCCGGAAATGCCTTGAACCAGGCCGGCAAGCACGAACGAAACCCACGCAAACCATCCGGCCAGGCCCCAGGAGAAAAGCCATTCACCTGCCATCAGGAAAATGGTCACGACGATTCCCAGCCAAAGGCCCAACCGCCAGTCGTTGGGAGCCGATTCGGGGCGGCCGGCGGAATCAGTCGCCGCGGGTTTCGCTTCGTAGCCCGCCGCTTTGACAGCATCGAAAATCGCGGGAAGATTTTCCGCGGCGCCGGCATCCCAGTTGATCACGGCGCGGGCATTTTGGAGCGAAACGCCGGCGCTGCGAACACCGGGCACGGATTGGATTGCCTCGGTCACGTGGCGCGCACAGTTGCCACACGTCATACCGCTGATTCGCAAAATGGTCACGAAAGGGATTTTATGACCGGGAAGGGCGTTTGTCGAATGACGGAAATTGAAAAGCAGAAAGCAGAAAGCAGAAAGCGGAAAGAAAAAAAGCGGGAGTTGAACGCGGAGGGCGGGAAGGGTGAGAACGAGGACGAGGATGAGGATGAGATCAAGAAATGAGACTCGTTTCCTACGGACAACGCAGTCGGGGATGGAAAAATTGTTCAAGGGGCATTAGTGTTTGCGGCGACGGGAACGAATTCACGTTTCCGGCAACGGAAGGAATTTATGAAACGAAAAGCATCGGCAGTTTGGCGCGGAGACTTGAAGTCCGGCAAAGGCAGCATTAGCAGCGACAGCGGCGTGCTCAAGGACACGCAGTACTCATTCAGCACGCGCTTCGAGAACGGCATTGGCACCAATCCGGAGGAACTGATCGCGGCGGCGCACGCGGGTTGCTTCGCGATGGCCTTTTCCGCGGAACTCGGCAAGGCGGGGATTACGCCCGAATCCATCGCCGCCACGGCCACGGTGACGCTGGAAATGCTGCCGGGCGGTCCGACGGTCACGGAATCGCATTTGGACGTTACGGCGCGGGTCCCGGGCGGGGACCGGGACAAGGTTCTGGGGATTGCCAACGCCGCGAAGGCGGGTTGTCCGATTTCCCGCGTGCTGAATGCCAAGGTGACGATGGAGGCGAAAGTGGAGGTTTGAGAATGTTGCCGAGGCAATTTGCGCGAAAAATTCCCGAGGCAAAGTCCAGCGGAGAATCCGGCTCACGACTTCCGCAACAATTCGCGTAATTTTGACAACGCCGGAACGACGCGGGTTGCGCCCTGGGCTTCCAACCGTTCGAAGTTTTTGTGCCTGAAAATTGGAGATTCGATGCCGCTCGCTGTTTCATCGCTATCTTTCAATGCTCCGGCGGCGGCGGCGACAAGACCATTCATGTCGTTTAGATTTTCGCGCAATTTGAACAATGAGCGGCGCGGCCAATAATCGCCCTCGTCCGAGATTTTCACGCGCAATTCCGGCGCGCGGCACGCCGCGAGCAAATTGACCACGGCGCAATGGCAGCGTTGAAAATGTTCCCAGCCGTGGAGGCTGGCAAATTGCGTCTTACTGAAACCGGCCAACCGCCAGGGCGCGCCGGTTTTTGTTGGCAGCTCCTTGCCTTGAAAACGCACGGTTGCCGGATACCGGCACAAGCCCAGCCAGAGCGGCTCACAATCGGTGCCGACATCCACGCAGAAAATAAAACCAGCCAGCGGCAACACTTCAATGTCGGTGGAAGTGTTTTCTTCACCTTTTAAAATTATCCAGCGGCACGCATAACGCCGCAGCGTTCCCGCGTCCGAAGTGATCGGATGCACTTTGTCCACCCATCCTTCGTGTTGAAATTTCACGGCGATTCGATGTTGAGAGGCGCGAGCCTTCCCGCCTGCGCCGCGCTGATATTGGCGGATGCCGTCAATTTGAAATGAACAGTCAAACCCATAGATCAAATCATTTCTTCCGCTGTTTTCGCACGTTGCGCTTTCGGTTTTTTGGCTTCGGCGGCTTTGGCTTCTTGAGCGGCGCGTTCAAGATTGAGCGCGAGCAATTTTTCGAGGATTTGTTCGTCGCTCAAATCGGCAGGCCAGCCGTAGGCGGCGGCAACGGCGGCGTCCAATTTTTTGTGCGCCAGGTCCAGCCAGGCCGGGCGTTCGTTGTAAAGTTTCGTGAGCGCGCGCTTTTTCAGTTTGGCGGCGCAATCCGCGTCGCGCGGTTCAAGGCGCGGATAACGGACGGTGCCGACGCCGGTTTTTGCATCCACGGTTTGGGGAGCAATGTAGCGTTGCCACGGACCGCCGATGCTGCCGGGGAATTCCAGAATTTTTTTCACCGTCCATTCCGGCGGATTGAGCCAGTTTTCGCGCAACTCGTTCAACTCTTTGGCGGCGTCGGCAACTGTCGGATTCATCGCGCCTCTTCGCGCGACTAAACTTTTTGTCCCCTGCGGTTCATGGCATCACCACCAAAAAACAGGACAAGCCGGGTCGTCGGTCCGGGGCGTCATGTCAGAAAAATTGCGCCAGCAGGCGCTCCCATCCATCATGGCCACATTGTCGCCGGCGGGAAAGTGTTTGACCAAGTGCGCGCACCGATGCGGCAAGGGGGTGAACCCTCCGCGGATGCCTTCATAGTCGTAGGAATCCCGCAGGCCGGGGTCGTTTTGGCCCCGGTCGGAAATCACCGCCCCGGCAACCAAGACGCGATCGGAAGGGTTGGGCACGACCAGCGAAGCATTCCAATTCGTCGGCGTCACACTGGCCGTTCCCGGAAAAGTCATCGCATAACCAATCACGCGATACGGATGCTGCAGGTCGAGACCGCCGTAAAACCATAACCCGTCCTGGTTCATCTCGGGGAAGCCGGGATCATACAAAATAGCGCGGGAGACGCCGGCCCTGATGAGCGGATCGCAAACGGAAACCGGCAGGTCCCAAGCCCAAAGACCGCCCTTCAATTCAGGCATTTTATCGCCGCTGTCGTGCCCGTAGATGGCCAAAGCCAGGTTGAACTGCCTCAAGTTGCTCAGACAGTGGGTGCGCACCGCCCGTTCCTTCGCGCCCGCCAGCGCCGGGCAACAGTAAATTTCATTTGATATTTCCCATCGGGTTTCCTGCCCACGGCCAGCATGGGCCGTTTTTGAGATTTTGTTCCTGCTCCCCAGGTTTGCAAGCCTTTTAAGCCGGGTCGGCATCATTGTTGCCCAGTCAGATGTGTTGGACTCTGAGCCGGAACAACGCGGTTCAATCTCACGCAAAGCTCGCCAAGGCCGCAAAGAAATATGTATCGATGAGGCGCATAGCTGGCGACGGGGTTGTTTTGGTTCGCCCTTGGAGGGCTTGGTGTTTTTAGGGGCGATTTACCCGGGGCGGCGCTCGCCGACTTGCAATGCCCCAGGCGATCTTGTTTTGCCCTTTCAGGAGAATTGCGCTTACTTAAGAGAAATGGAATGTAATCTATTGCAATGTAGCATATTACGAAAGAGAATAGGCCGCTCCGACGGAGCTTTAAAATCTTCCCGGTCTGATTTCTATAAATAGGCCGCGCCTACGGCGCTAATAGGAGCGCGGCAAGCGGCGCGCGCCGCCGCTTTGGGCATGACGTTGGACATTTGGAAATCACCCTCAATTTGAAAGCGGTGTCACGGCCACCGCACCACGACGCTCGTGCGCCGGCGCGCGCGTCTTTCGGTTCATAGCCCCAACGCATGCGAAAAATTGGGCAGATAACAGTGTGCGGGACGTTCCCCTTGTTGTCAGGGTTTAACGGCTTCCGATATAATCTTTGCCTTTCGGCTCCATCGTCAGGGCGTAATAATTCGTCATTCCCGGGGAGCGAGATTCATCAAGCAGCAATTATCATCGGCCCAATGCCGCAGCCACGGCTTCCTTGATTTTTGGTCCTCGCAGATCGGTGGCCAGTATTTTCCCGTCTGGACCAATCAGGAAAATTGAGGGAATGCCATAAACTCCATATTTCGACGTTAATTTATCAAGGGACCAATCGCCGAGAAAACCCTGAATCCAGGCGATATCGTGGTTCCTGGCAAATTGTTGTGGCGCTTCGCGTTCAGCATCGAGACTCAAACTGACCATCGCAAAGCGTTTATCGTTGCCGAAAGCATCATAGGTTGCCTTGAGGTTTGGTGTTTCGCCAACACAAGGTCCGCACCAGGTCGCCCAAAAATCCAGGAGCACATACTTGCCGCGGAAATCAGAGAGTTTCAGGGGCTGGCCCTCAACCGTAGTCGTGGCGAAATCAGGCGCCGTGTCGCCAGACTTCAAATTCACAGGAGCGTTAAGAGTGACAGCGCCCATGTCGAACGGCGCATCTGCGGCGTCAGACGGGTCATCGGGAACGTGTACCGAAATCGAATCAAGCAGCGCCACATGTTTTCCATCCGAATCAATGCTGCCAGCCACGGTGTAATCGCCCGGTTCAACGAAGTCCTCTTCGAAGCAACCGTTGGACGATGCATGAAAATACAAGTGGTCCAGATTCCTATTGGCTGGCTCAAACTGGCCTGAGCAGTCGGCCAAGTCAATGTTTGTATCAAGCCCCTTTCCGATGATTACCTTGCCCAACACCGTTCTTCCGTGTGTGTCGATTTCCAGGTCCTTGGTTCCACCCCCTTTTAATTCAATTGACGCGATGGCGCTGCCAAAGATTTCCGCCCCGGTTCCTTGCTTTCCAAACCGTTGAATTTCCATTTTTAATGGCGGAACGTTCGTAAAAACAAAATGGCCGTTGACGTCCGTCCTGGTTTCCACACCGCCGAAACGGACAGGCCGCACGGCGTAAAGAGCCGGGGGAATTGACAAGGAAAGCTTTTCGCCAGCCACAGGTTGGGTTCGATTCTTCCAAGTGCCCTCAATTTGTGTCCATGGCTGAATGACCAAAATCGCCCCATTGGTGAGGTTGCCGTTGGGAAGCCAGCCAAAACCGCGGCTGTTCGCCACCACGAGAAAAAGATTTGTAGCGGCCTGGGGCAGACTTAACCCGCCCTGTCCATCTGTAAAAAACTGGTCAGCCCCGCCATAAAGCGCTTTGAAGTGGAGAATCGGAATCGCATTTGGAGCGCCGCTCCCAACCACGATATGCGGGACCGGTTTGCCGTCCGCAGACCGGACATATATCGTAACGGATTTGTTCGTTGCGTTTTCCGGAACAGGAATTTGTTCTGTGACCACACCGGCGATGTAAATAACACCGCCCTTTTTGCCATAAGGCATTCCTATTCCAAACCCGTCGGTGAAATGCGCTTCAATCACGCCCATCGGCTTTACGTTTAGATGAAAACGGACTTCCCCATGTTGGCCGGTCGGAGAAAAACCTGCGGGCAAAGGAGAGAGGTTTACGCCCTTGACGTCCCGCGTCAGCCAATCGTCAACTTCGTCCGCCAGTCCAGCTTTCATCCAATCGGAAACCCCCTCCGAATTATAAAGCGCTAAAATGGCATCCTTGTTTTTTGCTTTCAGGTCGGTTTCAAATTTCTGCAAAAGTTGCGAACTCGAAGTGGGCTTGGCACCGGTTGAGCCGGAAGAACTGGTCTTGGAAAAATCGCAGCCGGCGGTCATCAGGAACAGCATTCCCACCAAGCTGATTCCCGCGACCGTGTGTTTCCAATTCCAGGCGCCCAATCCCTTTTGAGCCAGATGACTCAACCGGCGCGCAATCTGGGAACTTCCATTCAAGGTCAGTTTCGTCTCGACGGCGGGCAGCGCCAGCACGCGCAACGCGAGGCGCGCC
>JBKQUF010000132.1:0-5206 GCA_052140285.1 Limisphaerales bacterium
GTGGCTACAAACGCATACGCGGGCGGCGAAATTGCGACCATTCCCGTCAGCGGCGGCACGATCACCACCGGCGGCGGTTTTGCCGCGGTGTTCGATCTGGGGCTGCAAGCGGTGGCCACTAACATACCCGCCACCATGCCGTGGCCGAATCCGACCTACGGGATGAACGTCGGAAATGAGCTGGAGTTGAACTGGGGTCCACCAAACGCGGCGCTGTTCTACTCGGCCGTGCAAAACGGGTTCAACGCCGTGCGCATTCCGTGCGCGTGGGACCTGGCCGGTGCCACCACCAACATCAGCGGCGGCGTCACCAACTACCCGATCAATCCCGCTTACATGACACAGGTCAAACAGACGGTTGACTGGGCGATAAGCGCGGGAATGTATGTCATGATCAACGATCACTGGGATGACGGCTGGCTGGAAGATAACATTGGTACGTCTGTGGATCCAACCATCAACGCGAAGATGAAGTCCTACTGGACCCAAATTGCCACCGCCTTTGCCGGTTACGACAATCATTTGCTGTTTGGCGGAGCGAATGAGCCAAGCGTGAACAATACTGCGGAAGAGGTCACGCTGATGTATTATTATCAAACGTTCGTCAATGCGGTCCGCGCCACCGGCGGCAATAACACCAATCGCTGGCTGGTGATTCAAAGCGTATCGGACCCGACGTGGATGAACGCCTTGCCGACGGATACCGTTTCCAATCGGATCATGGTCGAATATCATCAGTATACGCCATCTCTGTTCACGATCATTCATACCGACCAGTCGTGGGGCGATGCGATTTACTTCTGGGGACCGGCTTACTATTATTCTGGAGACCCAACGCGCAATGCCACCTGGGGTGAAGAATATGACATAGACTCGTTCAATCAACAGTTGGCCGACCTGTATGTCAGCAATGGCATTCCGGTGATGATCGGCGAATTTGGGGCTTACACGTCGTCCCTAACCAACGCCACGGAGGCAACTTGGAATAATGATTCCGTGGTTTATTGGAACAAGTATGTCGCCGAATCCGCCCGTGGCCACGGACTTAGTCCTTTTTATTGGACCTCAGCCAGCGATATCTTCGATTGGACTTCAGGCGCAGTCACTGACCCGCAACGTGTTTCCGTTTTGACGGGTGGGGCCGCGCCGCCGCCTCCAAACGGCGCTCCTCACGCCGCGTCCGGCCTCACTGCGGCCGGAGGCAATAGCCAGGTCAATTTATCCTGGACCGCCGGCAGCGGGGCGACCAGCTATAATCTTTATCGCTCAACGGCAAGCGGCTTCGAGAGTTCCAACGCAGCACCTGTCATCACCGGCATCACCGGCACATCCTATACCAATACCAGTCTCAACAGCGGCATCACCGATTACTATCAGGTGGTCGCCGTCAGCAACTCCTTGTCGTCAGGTTTTTCGGCCGAAGCCCACGCCACGACTTCCGGCAGCGCCGACTTGGCGCAATTTAATTTTGAAACCAGTTCGCAAGGTTGGACACGAGGAGGAGGCATCGTTTCCGGCGTCGCGACTTCCATCGCCCAGCACTATGCCGGCAATCAGTCGCTGGCCGTGAATTTCAATGGTTCGGCAGCGGGCACCGCGTCTCCGTCTGTGGGCAACGTGGCTGTAGTTCCGGGGACGACGATTACCTTCCATGTCTGGATACCGAGCGGCAGTCAGGTCACCGCGCTCCAGCCCTATATAATGGATCAAAATTATACTTGGAGCAGCAGTTGGTATGGGAGTTTCACCGCCAACGCATGGAACACTCTTACCCTGACTGTGCCGACGAACGCCGTTTCGCCATTGCAGCAACTTGGCATTCAGTTTTTTACCAGCGCCGCCTGGACAGGCACCTGCTACATTGATTCCGTTTCATTGACTACTCCTTCGCCGGATTTCAACCTGTCGGCGAACCCAACCAGCCTGACCGTGAATGGCGGAACGAACGGCGCGAGCACGATTACGGTGACGGCGATGAATGGCCTGAATGCGTGCTACACGCTTAGCGTCAGCAACCTTCCGAGCGGCGTCTTCGCCACGTTCACCAACAATCCAAGCACCGGCGGCGCGAGCCTGCTGACGTTGACGGCATCCAACACCGTCACCTCCGGCACATCGAATGTGACCGTCATCGCCACCGCCGGATTGATCAGCCACGCGCAGACCATCGCGCTGGCGCTGACTGGGCCTACCAACGAGCCACCCGTGCTCGCCGCAATCACCAATCGCACTGTCAACGTCGGCCAGACCGTCGCCTTCACCGCTAGCGCCACGGACACCAATCAGCCGCCGCCGACACTTACTTTTGCGCTGCTGGCCGGCGCGACCAACGCCACGCTCAACACGAACAGCGGCGCGTTTTCCTTCCGGCCGTTCGTCACGCAGGCGAACTCGACGAACGCTTTCACGCTGCAGGTTTCCGATAACGGCACGCCGCCAATGGTCGCCACGCAAAGTTTTTCCGTCGGCGTCAATCCGCTTTCCGCTCCGGGCATCAGCAACATTTCATTTGTTGGCGGGCAATTCAGTTTCAATGTCAGCGGCCAGAGCGGCCCGGATTACGCGGTTGAAACCTCGACCAATCTCACGCAGGCATGGAGCAGCGTCTTTATCACCAATTCGCCCGTGGTGCCGTTCGTCTGGACGGACACCGACACGAGCAATTTGCCGCAGCGTTTCTACCGCATCAAGCTGGGCCCGCCGCTGCCGTAAGCAGTTGAATTCAGACGAACAATTGTTGCGCGGATTTGAACCATGAAAAAACAGTTAAAGTTATTTGCGCCTTGTTTTTCGCCGTCGCCACGGCGGGAATTTCGGAGGAACTGAACCCGCTGTTTCAAAACAACGCCGTTCTGCAATGCAGCGTGCGCGTGCCGGTCTGGGGCACGGCGCGTGACGGCGAGAAAATTACAGTGGTGTTTTCTGGTTCCGCCGCGCGTTTGATCTGCCGCAAAACTGGGACGGCGGGGATGTGCTGCTGCATCTAATGTGCTGTAACAGTGCTGGCTTTACAATGGTTCACTTTTTCCAAGATTTGGTCGACACGCTTGGTCCAGACAAACGGCTTGGGATTTTGATTGTTGATTTTGATGTAATGCTGGATGGTTTCAATCAGGTCCGGCACACTTTTGAAGACGCCTCGTCGGATGCGTTTGCGGGTGATCTCGCCAAACCATCGTTCCACCCAGTTGAGCCAGGAGGAACTGGTCGGAATGAAATGCAGGTGAAATCGCTTATGCCGTTGAATCCATAGTTTGACCTGTGGATGTTTGTGAGTCGAATAATTGTCCACGATCAAATGCAGGTTCATGCCTTCTGGAGTATCCCGATCCACCTGCCTGAGAAACTTTAGGAATTCCTCATGCCGGTGGCGGTCGAAGCACGAACCGATCACGGTGCCATCCAGAACATTGAGCGCAGCAAACAGCGTTGTGGTTCCATGCCGCACATCGTCGTGAGTCATCGTTCCACAGCGTCCTTTTTTCATCGGCAGGCCCGGCTGGGTCCGATCCAATGCCTGAATTTGGGATTTTTCGTCCACGCATAAAACCAGCGCTTTATCAGGGGGAGTGAGATACAAACCGACCACATCGGTGAGTTTTTCCACAAAATGTTTGTCCCGAGACAGCTTGAAATTGCTCACTCGATGGGGCTGCAATCCGTGGCGGTCCCAAATGCGGGCCACCGTCATGTGACTGACGCCAAATCGTTCCGCCAAAGTTCGGCTGCTCCAATGAGTCGCATCCTCGGGTTTCGAATGAAGAGTGGCTTCGACAATAGCCTGAATTTGATCTTCTTTGGTGCGCCGGGTGCTGGCCTTTCGCGATGGTTCGTGCTCCAAGGCCGCCACCCCGCCCCGCCAAAAATGATCCCGCCACAGGATGACAGTCGGTCGGCTGATTCTCAGATTTTGCGCAATGCGTCGGTTGGGGAGTCCCTCATGAGCCAAAAGGCAAATGCGTGCCCGCAGGACAATCTTCTGCGGCGTCGAGGGCGCCTTAACCCAGTTCTCAAGTTGATTCTTTTGCTCGACTGTCATCGGGAGCAAACCGGCGGATTGCCACATGCCCCAAGAATACCAGTCGGCAACCTATTGTAAAGCTTTAACTGTTGCGTCACACTAGGAGACAACCTTCCGGAAGCTGGAAAAAAATATATTGTGGAAATGAATTACACACTTTTGAGATGGATAACACGCCGACAAATCTCGATAAATGGGGTGAAATCCGCACAGATATTTGGCGGCCACAAGATGGAAAGAATTATTGGGTTCTCGTTGAAAAAACATTAAGAGCTTATCCGTAAATAACAATTTTGATGTTTTCACATCCGCCAACAGATTATCGCGATTGCCAGATGCAGCAACGCCTCGAAATTAGCGGCTTTTTTTTCATACCGCACTCGCCATTTGCGGTAGTTGTTCATCCGCGAATGCGTTCGCTCCACCACCCAACGACGCGCGCGCCCTTTGGTTTTGTGTCGGGTGGCCGGCGCTCCTTTCTTGGGTACATGCGGGATATAACCCCGCTCCCGCATTTGTTGCTCGGCGGGTTTGCCCGCGTAGCCCTTATCCACGCAGAGGTTTTGGCGGCGACGCTTCGTCGGCTTGGGCCGTCGAACCACGATCGCGTCAAGTGTCTGGGCCAGCAACTTCACGTCGTGCCGATTGGCTCCGGCGACGATAAGCGAGAGCGGGGCGCCACGGCCGTCCACCAGCAGGCTGCGCTTGGTCCCTTTTTTTTCCCCGATCAGTCGGGTTGTTTCCCACAGCCTCTTGCGCCAGCGGCGCTTTGCCTTGCGTCCCATCCAAGCTTTGCCATTCCCAGGCAATCCCCGCCATGTCATCGTACTCCGCCAACCCTGCCTGCCACAATCGCAAGAAGAAGCCCGCCTGCCGCCACTGCTGAAAGTAATGGTGAATGGCGCTGGCGCTGCCGAAGCTTTTGGGCAGAGCCTTCCACTGGCAACCGGTGCGCAACCCATAGACAATGGCGGCGAAAATCTCTCGCGGCGCAATCGATTTACGCCCGCCACCAGGACGCCGCCGGTACTTGCGTTTTGGCCCCACGCGTGGATTGCGCCGAGGCAGAAGCGGCTCGACACGGGACCAGAGCGATTCGGAAACTTCCCAAGATTGAGTTGTCGGCAGGTGGCAATCATCGCGGAAAAGCAAAAATACGTCAATTCTTATTTACGGATAAGCTCT
>JBKQUF010000133.1:0-14514 GCA_052140285.1 Limisphaerales bacterium
CATGATGTTCATGATGCCGATGCCGCCGACAAACAGCGAGAGGCCGGTGATGAACAGCCCGATGGCGGCGAGAGTGCCGGCCACACGATGAAACACTTTGAGAAATTCGTCCTGTTGGTTGATGGAAAAATTGTCCGGCGCCTCCGGCGGCAGGTGGCGTTCGCGGCGCAGCACGCCGCGCAAATCCTCCGTGGCATCGTCCAATTGGCCGAGGCTTTTCACCTTCACCTGGATCTGGTAGTCGGGGCTTTCATAAAAAAGAGAGGTCAATGGGCCAAGCGGCATGATGACGCCATCGTCGGTCCCACCGCTCATCGAAAAGCCGCCTTGTTTTTGCAAAACGCCCACGACTTCAAAGGGATGTTCCGCGATCATGATTTTTTTGCCGACCGGCTCTTCCCGTGGAAACAAGTTGGTCGCCAGCACCGCGCCGATGACGCAAACCGGGCGGCCGCCGTCGCATTCGGCCGCGGAGAGAAAACGGCCGTCGGCCAGGACTACGCCGCTGGTGATCTGGAATTGTTCCGTGGTGCCGATGAGCGGCGCGCTGGAAGAACCGTGCCGCCCATATTTCACCGATTCCTCGTCCTGCGCCACGGGCGCCACGGACACCGCCAGCGTCATGTCACGTTGCAAAGCGTAGGCGTCGTCCAACGTGACATTCGGGCGTTTCATGAGATTAAACCAATCCTGGCGGGATTCGACGAACCAGGAGGTTCGCTCCACATAGAGGACGTCCGCCCCGATGGACGAAATATTTTTCATGAATGATTGGTTGATGCCCTCGATGGCGGTGCCCATCAGCGTGACGGTGACAATCCCGATGACAATGCCCAAAGTCGTCAACACCGAACGCAGCTTGTTCGCCCGGATGGCGCTCCAGGAAATCGCCAGTCCTTCGCGCAGTTCAGTCAGAAAATTCATGGGATTGTTGTATCCGACCAGCCCTTTGTTTGCCATTTGGTTTCCAACGATTCAATCAATCGTGGCAGTTTATCATCAATCCATTTATCCATAAATCCACTTATCCAATTTTCTCGTCGCTGGCAATCAGGCCGTCGCGGATGCGGATGATTCTCCGCGCATGACGCGCCACGTCTTCTTCGTGGGTGACGACGATGATCGTATTGCCCTGGGTGGAAAGCTGCTTGAACAGCGCCAGAATTTCCGCGCCGGTTTTGGAGTCGAGATTTCCCGTCGGCTCGTCCGCCAGGAGAAGCGACGGCTTGTTGACGAGGGCGCGGGCCACCGCCACGCGCTGGCGCTGGCCACCCGACATTTCGTTGGGCTTGTGATGGATGCGGTCGCCCAACCCGACGTTTCCGAGCGCCTCCAGCGCCGTCCGCCGCCGTTCCTCGAACGGCATGCCGGCGTAAATCAACGGCAGTTCGACGTTGCGCAGCGCGTCGGAACGCGGCAACAAATTGAAGGTCTGGAAAATGAAGCCGATTTCGCCGTTCCGGATTTCGGCGAGCTGATTGTCGTTCATTTCGCTCACGTGATTGCCGTTCAATTCGTAAGTCCCGGAGGTGGGGGTGTCGAGGCAGCCGATGAGGTTCATCAGGGTCGATTTGCCCGAACCGCTCGGCCCCATGATGGCCACATACTCGCCGCGCTGGATTTCGAGCGAGATTTCGCGCAACGCATGCACCGTTTCCGCGCCCATCTGATAGCGTCGCGAAATTTTATCTAGGCGGATGAGGCTCACGGCGGTTGGCTTACTGTAATTGCGCGGTTTGAACGGCCGGGCCTTTGACAATTTTCTTCCCGTCCTCCAGGTCGCGGCTGATCGCGCTATAACCACCGATGACGATTTCCTGGTCCTCCTTGAGGCCATCGGTGATTTCCCAGTAATTATCGTCGCTGATGCCGATTTTTACCGGCGTCGCCTTTACGTGGCTGCCCTCGACGACAAAGACCACGTAGTTCGCGTCTTTTTTCGCGTCGGCGGAATTGGTGTTGCCGGCGTCAAAGGCAACGGCATTGGTTGAAATGGCATTGGTTTTGGAAGCGTCGATGCCCGCGACGGTCTTGGGCGCGCGGGTGGTGACGCTGGCAAAGGGCACGGCCAGCGCATTGGTGCGCGAGCGCGTTTCGATTTCCGCCGTCACGGACATGCCGGGGCGAAATTCCGCGCTTTCATTCACCCGGATGCGCACTTGAAACTGCGTGGCCGACTGCGACGACGAGCTGGACGAGGAGGAAGCGCCGCCCAGGGAGGAACCGGTGTCCAGTCCTTCGGACGAACTGGCCACGTCGGTGACCACGCCGCTGAATTTTTTGTCCTGAAAGGAGTCCACATCCAATTTGGCCTTCTGGCCGGGTTGGATCAAGACCACGTCCATTTCCCCAATGTCCACGCGCGCCTCCATCCGGCTCAAGTCCGATATGGTCATGATGTCGGTGCCGGCATTCTGCACCGTGCCCAGCACGCGCTCGCCCAGTTGCGAATTGAGCTTGCTGATGGTGCCGTCGAGCGGCGAAACGATGGTGGTTTTATCGAGGGAATCCTGGGCGCTGTCCACGCCGGCCTTGGCCATTTCCACCTGGTTGGTGGCGCTTTCGAGCTGCGCATAAGCCACATCCCGCGCCACTTTGAAGCCGACGTAATCCGATTCATCGAGCAATTTGCTTTGGAATAGCTTCTGGTTCCGCGCGTAATCCGCGTCGGCTTTTTCCAGGTTCGCCGCCGCCTGCGCTTCGGCAGCCACGGACGATTCGTAGCTGGCTTGCGCCTGGCTGTGCGCGGCGACATAAACGTCCGGGTTGATTTTCAAAAGCAACTGCCCCTTTTTCACCTGTTGTCCCTCCTTGACCGGCAGTTCGATGATTTCGCCGCTGACTTCCGGGCTGATGTGTACCTCCACCACCGGATAGATTTTTCCATTGGCCACGACCGTTTCGGTGATGTTGCGGCGCAACACTTTTGCCGTCTGCACGATAATCGGCGGCGTCTGGTGCCGCAATGCGAAGACCATCGCCACCACCACGGCAGCGATGATCACAATTCCAATAATGATGAATTTGCTCCGTTTTGTGCGGCGCGGCTTGGCGAGGACCGGTGGGGCGTTCATATTCTGATTTTTTTTGTAAACGTATCATCACAAAATCCCGAATTGAAGGCAATCGCCATGTCAATTTGGGAGCTTGAAAAATCCCGTCGTCGCGGCAACCCTGTCCGGCATGTTCGAGAACCGCACCCGCCCGCTCCTGCCCCGCCGGCAGTTTTATCGGCGTGTCAGAAACTGCTCTCTCTTGAGCCTGGCCATCATCGTGGTCGCCTTGGGCATCGGGATGATTGGCTATCACTCTTTTGAGCGGTTGAACTGGGTGGATGCCTTTGTGAATGCCGCCATGATTCTCTCCGGCATGGGACCGGTGAACCAGTTGAATACCAATGGCGGGAAAATTTTTGCCGGTTGCTACGCCTTGTTCAGCGGGCTGGTTTTTATTTCCGCCGTGGGAATTCTCATTGCGCCACTCGCGCACCGCGCCTTGCACAAATTCCATCTCGCCAGCGCCAAAGACAACTCGTGACGGTCGGAGGCCGGTTTGCAACCGCCTTTGGCAGTCCGAAAGTCCCGCGCCGGCAACTTGTCGGCGCATCGGTCTGTCGTCGTTTCATTCGCAATATGATATTTCCGGTTTAGGCGAACCGCTTCGCGCGCTTCTGTCCTTCCGTCAGGAATAAATTGATCAGCGGGGTCCTTTGCCCGTGCCAAAGCGCGCCGATGATCACCTTGGGGAACCCCTCCAACGGCAAGGCCCTGACATTGGCTGGCAGCGTTTTGCCCGGCATCGCCACCGACAGCCCGATGCCCAAACCGGCCGAGACATAGGACTCGATCAAGTCCGACGAACTGGCCTCGATGCCCGGGAACCAATCCACTTCCATCTCGCCCAGCTTTTTCTGAAAATTTTTGCAGATGGATTCGCTCGGCGGCAGGCAGATCAGCGTCTCGTCAATTTTATCGCGCTCCCACAAGTCTTCCGCCGACTTCACGGCACTTGTTTTCTCCGCGAGCAAAATCAGGGGCAGTTCCAGCAACACCACCGAGCGGACACCGGCCGCCGGCTTCTTTTCGATCAAGGTCACCGCCAGGTCGATCTCGTCCTTCACCAGCAATTCCTCGAGCTGCGCCGGAAAACCTTCGCGCAGCGACATCTTTAATTTGGGAAATTTCTGTCGCACCGCCCGGAACAATTCCGGCAAATGCTCCCGCAACACAATCGTGGAAGCGCCGATGCGAATTTGCCGCGCCTGGCCGCCCTGAAGCTCGTCGGCCACCTTGTCCACATTGGCAAAAAACGGCTGGATGAACTGGAACAGTTTTTCGCCCGGCGGCGTCAGCTTGAACGGCCGCCGCTGGAACAGGGTGACGCCAAGGAATTCCTCCAATTGCGCCATCTGCGAACTCACCGCCGGCTGTTGGATGCCATAGGGAATGTTTCGCACCGCGGGCATGATGCCTCCGTGCCGGGCGACGTAATAAAATAATTCGAGGTGATGGACGTTCATTCAGCCGGTCAATGTTCCGCCCAGTTTTATCGATTAACACCTTCGCGGCAAGCCGCGATAAAACTCTTCCCGAAGCAAACGCCGCAAAGTGCGGCAACAATGGAGAAAAAAATTATGAAAAAAATGATTCAATCAGTCCTGGCCATCTCGGCCGTTGTCGTGCTGGCCGGTTGCGATAGCGAAGGTTTATCACCCCGGGAACGCGCCGGCATTACCTATCCCCGTTATATCCTCAGCCTGCAGACGTCCGCCACCAACGCGCCGGCAAAGCTCATCCTGCCGGTTCATCTGGCCGTGGCGCAAGTCGGCGAAACGGCGCCGTCGGACAAGATGCTCGGCCAGCTTTCCGCACAGCCGGCGTTGATTGCCTCGGTGAGCGGCCTGCCTGTTCCCGGCGACCAGAACATGGACGGCTATTACCATTCGTATAACGGCGGCAATTCCGGGAACAGACCCACGGAAGATTATGCCGAAAACATTAAAGCCCTGCGCGGCCTCGCGCGGGCCTCCGGCGCCGATTACCTCTTCCTGTTTGGTGGAAACGTTGACTCCTGGCGCGATTCCAATCCCCTCGCGGCGATGGACTTCACCCTGGTCGGCGCATTCATCATCCCGGGTGGCCGGATCCACGTGGATGGCAAGGGCGCCGGCGTCCTCATTGATGCGAACACCGGTCAACCAATCGCTTTTGTGAATGCGGAATGCCAGGAGACGCAACTCTCCCCGGACGAAATGGCCAATGGCGCCACGGCGGATTTAAGCGCCAAAGTCCGCGACCAGGTTGCCGCCAAACTGGGCGACGGGCTTTTGCAAAAACTCGCCGCGCTGAATGCCAATTCCAACCCCGTCAACCAATAACCCGATCATGAAAACATTCCTGACGCTCTTATGGCAAATCCCCGCGGTGATCTTCGCCGCCGATTTTGCCGGTGGATTCGTCCATTGGCTGGAAGACGCCTATATTCGCGAAGATACGCCGCTGATCGGCAAATGGATCGCGCGCCCGAACATCGTTCACCATCATTATCCGCGTTTCATGACCCGGCATAATTGGTGGTACACGTCCCGGGACCTGGTCCTGCTTGTCGTGTTGCTGTTGATCAGCGCCGCGTGCCTGGGATTATTGACGTGGCAGGTTTGGCTCTTTGCCGCCCTCGCCGCCAATGCCAATGAATTCCATAAATGGGAACATCGCACCCGCAAGGAAAACGGACGTTTCATTTCCTTTTTACAGGACCTCAAACTCCTGCAAACCGCCAAACATCACGCCCTCCATCATACCGACCCAAAAAACAGCCATTATTGCACCATCACCAATTTCCCGAACCTGGTCCTGGACGGGATCCGTTTTTGGGACGGACTGGAATGGCTCCTGGCGAAGACCGTGGGATTGACCCGGCGCCCCGACACGTCCGTACGCGGCCACGGCCCGGGTCCCACCTGGCTGGAAGAATATCGCCGGCAGCCGGCGTGAACATTCGCTGCGGGCGGTGCGTTTAGACATAAAGAATTTCAATGGTCATCAAGTTTTTTTCAATTGTTGCCTAATCCAGCCATCGGCTATATAGAGGGTATGAATCCTAAAAACTCGCGGGGCTTGTGGGCCAAAATTCTCGTCGTGTTGGGTGGCATCGCCATGCTGGCCGGAGCTGTTGACCCGCTGGAAGGGGCGGTACTCATCCTGCCGGGAAGCGGACTTGTCGTGCTCGGCACTTTTCTTGGCGACAACGAACGCGGATTGGTCATTTACAGCGCGTTGGTATTTGTTCTGATTGCGATCGGCACGGCCGCCATGTGGGTGCTGAGTTCGATGGGCGGTTTTGGAGGTGATTCGGGACGTTCCATGTGGTGGGGCCTCCTGCTGTTGCCTTATCCCATTGGCTGGTCAATGGGAATCTGGAGGCCGGGTTCCCCGCGCTGGATGCTCTGGCCGGGCATCGGCGTCGGGTTATGGTATTTGACGATCTTTGGAATTATTCTGCGTTCAGGCGGGTTGCTGCGCGGAAACCCTTCAAATATGGTCGCCCCTCTGGTCATCGCCTCGATCGGCATCCTGACCATCGGCGGTTGCATCAGCCGACTCCGGCATCGGGTTAATTAAAAATCACTTCGCAGCCTTGGGCTGAATGATTGAATCCTTTTTGAAATATCCGGCCTTTCACGCCCGGTATTGTTCGTCGCCGACCTTTTCCATCCAGTCCACGGCCTTGCCCTCGAGGCTCTCCTGAATGGCGATATGCGTCATGGCCGTGGTGGGCGCGGCGCCGTGCCAGTGCTTCTCGCCCGGCGGAAACCAAATGACGTCCCCGGGCCGGATTTCTTCAATCGGGCCGCCCCAGCGCTGCGCGCGTCCGCAACCGGCGGTCACTATCAGCGTCTGTCCCAGCGGATGGGTGTGCCACGCCGTCCGGGCGCCCGGCTCGAACGTGACACTGGCGCCGGCCACGCGCGCCGGAGCCGTGGTTTGAAACAAGGGATCGATGCGCACCGTGCCCGTAAACCAGTCGGCCGGTCCCTTATTGGATGGCTGAGTGCCGATTCGTTTGATTTCCATATGAATTTCCTTGGCTTGGTGGCAATAGTTGTATGCCTCTTTCAACGCCCCGTCAAATGACTTGCTTCCCTATTGATTCAACTGCGGCAGGGTGTTCTTCTCCTTGCTCACCGCCGGCACTGCGCGCAACAGAATCGTCGCGTTCCATGTCTTCCAATCATCATTCTCCTGCTTGTTCAGCACAAAGACGGTCCCGTTCGTGGCTGCCGGCCCATAGTCCGGCGGCGTCGCAAACGCGATCCCTCCGCTCACCACGGTTTGCGCCGATTCGGCCGAGATTTGCAGCCCGCTGAACAGCCCCGCATGAACATTAATCCCGCCCGCGTTCCAGAATTTTGAATTCACCCGCACCAGCGGCGCGTATTCCTCGCGCACCCGCCCCTCGACCCTCACCGCCGACGAATCATCCGCCAGATGAAACGCCGTCACTTCCCCCACTTGAATTCCCCGGTAAAAAATCGGCGATTGCGCCTCGAGCGACCCCAGGTCGTCCGTCAGAAATTCAAATTGCACAGCCTTGATCGGCGCCAGCGGGGCCTGTTCCGCCCCCGCAAACAGGTTCGTCCGCTCCCCGGTCCCCGGCTGCACGGTGATATAACTCCCCGAGACGATGGTTCGCAGGCCGCTGATCGAGCCGAGCCGCAGTTCCGGCCGCACAATCCAAAAAATCGACCCTTGCCGCGCCACGTCGCCCGCCGAGTCGTCCAGTTTCGCCCGCGCCGCCACCCCGTCCTCACCCTTCGTCAGTCTGAGCGATTCGACCTGCCCAATCTTGACGCCCCGGTACATCACCGGCGAATTTTGCTCCTCCAAACCGTCCACGCTTTGAAAATAAATCGTGATCGTCGGACCGGTAAAAACGAAATCGTGCAGCAGAAAGAAGGCGCACACACCCGCCGCCGCCACCGGCAGCAGCCACAATCCCCACGTGAAATAATTCCTGGCGATCCTGGCCCGGGGCAATCCGCTTTTTTCACTCATAACGTTTTTTTTCTTCCGGCGAATCCCAGAGCAATCGGGGATCAAAGCTGTATGTGGCCAGCAGCGTCAGCACCACCACCGCCGTAAACGAAAAGACCCCGCGCCCGGGGTGTACCGTGGCCACTTCCCCCATTTCCACCAGCGATACCCCGATGGCCAGGAGGAAAACCTCCAGCATGTTCCAGGGATCGATGATCTGGATCATTTTATAAACCCACGTCCGCGCTTTATGCCACCGCGTCCAATCCAGCGTCGAGGCGATGAAAATCAAGCCGATGATTTTCAACAACGGCGTGAACATGCTCGTGCAAAATACCAGGCCGCTGATGAAATATTGCCCGTCTTCCCAAAGCCCTTTGATGCCCTGGAAAATCGTCGTCTGATTGTATTGGCCCTGGTATTCCGCCGTGACAATGGGATAAAAATTCGCCGGAAAATACAGGATCGCCGCCGCAATCGAAAAAGCCAGCGTCCGCATCCGGCTGTCCACGGCCCGATGAAACAGCCTGAAATTGCAGCGCGCGCATTTCACGACGCAATTCCCCGGCACTTCACCGACCTCCTGCACCAGCCCGCACGTCTGGCACGCCACCACCTTGTCCATGCCCCTAACGTCGCCGAATTCCGCCAAATTTCAAGCTGCTGGAAATCGATTGCGAAAATTCCCGCTTGGACACAGGCTTTGAGGCGAGACGATTCCTAAATTTTAATCTGAGATTCGCTGCTGATAATTCTTCAGGTCTTCGCTGGTGACTTCTTCAGGCGGAACCAGCTTGTAATGTTTTTCGGCGCCAATTCTGACACTGCCCTCGGCCTCCTCAAATTCGAACAAGGCGATTATACCGCCGTCCATGAATTGCGCGCCAATGGGGCGGCAGATCAGAATGGGAAATTTATTCGCGCAAACAGCGAAATCCTGCTCAATTTGAACCACATTTAACTTGTCGGTGCCGCCCTTTGCTTGAATCGGGAAAATGTAATGGGCGCCTTTTTTATCCAGCCCCACGTAGAGCTCGTCCGTTTCGACCTGCCCCATATTGAGAACCGTCGTGCGCAAATGATTCTGCAACGAGTAACACGTAATGCCTGTAAAAACATCAATCAGCCGGTTGTAGCGCAGTCGCGCCAATAATGCCTGTTCATCGTCGAATGCATACTTTGTGACGATTCCCGGTGTCGCGTCGGGAACCTTGGTAATCGCCAGGTTTGCGTTTGGCTGGATGGGACGATCCGTAACCAGTGCCAGCCGATAGCGAGCCTTGCCTATTGGCCGGATGATCCAAATTTCCCCTTCGCGGGCTTCCTTTTGAATTCGTTCGGGCAAATCAGTCCGGTATCGAAAGCTGTAAATTAAATCGCCGAGGTTCTTCGGCGGCTTGATTCGGAGTTGGCGCGCCACGGTTTCAAATTCCTCCCGGGCAAAATCCACCACCCTCATACCAGGTTTGAATTTCGAGGCGAAGATTTTTTCGATGATGGCGGAATATCGATTTTTTAATTTCATTTTCTTCCGTTTGCGCCAGGCCAGCGGAGTAGCACGACCTCCTCGCGCAATTGTTCCTTGGTCGCGGTTGCCAGACGAGTGCGGAATAGATCCAAACCGACAACTTCATAGCCGAGCGATTCCGCAATGCCAGCCAGCAATTGCCCGGTCCGTATCATCACCCGCAAATAGGATGCTTGATCGCCCACCACGTATGCCAAGTGCGCGCCGGGACGAAGCACGCGCCGCAGTTCTGACAAATGCCGGGACATGCCACCAAAGTAAAGTTTGGTCACCCGCGCATAAAGCCGTTCAAAACCGGAATCCTTGTTCAGCTCAATGCGCCTCTTTTCGATTGCCGCCGCAATGCGTTCAATTTGCGGGTGTCCTTTCACATGGGCATCGTCAGTGTCAGCTTTGTACACGTTCCGCGTGTTGGAGCGAAGCAGCCGCTTTTTAAGATTGCGCAAGTCTTCCTTGGACTGAATAAAACCCAGCAGCACGGATTCCAACCGCGTCGTCCGGGTATAATCCTTCTCGTTGGGATAAGGCGGGGAGGTGATCACTGCATCAATTGATTCGACAGGCAATATCGACGCGCCATCGCGGGCATCAGCCTCATAAACCGTCGCTTCCCGCGGATTCATTTTGGGTAAATTATCCAGGTCTTGCGCCATGGTCCGGATGCCATCCAGCCAGAGTGAAATGACCGAAGCATCGGACTTCGGAGGTCCCACGCCAACCTCCGGGCCAAAGTGCAGATTGCTGATTCCATCGACGAGTGCGGAAGCCAAAGCGAGCCGTTCGTGATTACTGAAACGCTCGTCATAATTCTCCGCCAAAACTTCAAGCAGAACCAGCGTCTTGTGGAGCGGTACCGGGCTGATCGAATTAGTCAGTAGCAGTTTGGCGGCTTCCTCCGGAAGTGTGCGCAACTTTATGGCTCCTGCCGGACGGTCGAGCAAGCGATCGGCATCGTCGTCGAAACATCCATCCCGTTCCAGCCGACGATTGGCTGTTTCCGCCACGGCCAGGGCATGACGCAACAGCTTCTGCGGATCAAGGCTCCATTGGAGTTTCGTTCTGGACGCGAAACAAGTCATCGGATTCGGTTCGAGTCCAACCGCGGGAATACCAAGCTTTTTACATTCAACTACCGTGGTTCCGGTGCCACAGAATGGGTCAAGCACCCGATGATGTGAATTCAACCCGAATTTAGTCACATATTCCCGAACCAAGTGAGGCGGAAACGAAAGCACAAACCGGTACCATTGATGTGCCGCCCGGTCATTCAATTTGAGTTTATTATCCTCTCGCGCCGCCTTGTTCGGCCCGGACTTGCAAACCGCTGTCTTGCCAATCAGATTTTCTGTGAACGGCAAAACCGGTAATATTACTTCTTCCATAATGATCTTCTCTGCAAATAACGGCAAATGTTTCCCGGCTCAATGATTGGCAGCGCGAATCGTTTTGGCAAGCACCGCATTTAATGATTCCGTCGGTGGTTTCGCCAAATTTCAAGCCGCTCCGATATCCGCTCGGAAATCGATTGCGAAAATTCCCGCCTGGCCGCAAACTAAAGGCTATGAATTTAGACTCTCTTTACTCGGAATTGACTCTGAAAACCAATGCCAAGCTCGCCCTGATCGTTCTGGACGGCCTCGGCGATCTCGCCACCAAAGAACAAAATTATCTCACGCCCCTCGAAGCCGCCACCACCCCGAACCTTGATAAGCTGGCCAAGGACTCCGCCCAGGGACGCATGATTCCCGTCGCCCCCGGCATCACCCCCGGCAGCGGCCCCGGCCATCTCGGCCTCTTCGGCTACGACCCCCTCGAATATCAGGTCGGCCGCGGCGTCATCGAAGCTCTCGGCCTCGGCGTTGAACTCAAACCCGGCGACGTCTGCGCCCGCGCCAACTTCGCCACCCTCGATCAAAAGGGCATCGTCACCGACCGCCGCGCCGGACGCATCGCCACCGAAATTTGCGAGAAACTCTGCGCCAAACTCGCCGCCAAAATCAAAAAGCTGGGCGACACCGACATTATCATCAAAGCCGGAAAAGAGCATCGCTTCGTCGTCGTCTTCCGCGGCAAGGGACTCGAAGGCCCCCTCACCGACGCCGACCCGAACCGCGAAGGTTTTGCCATCCCCACCGTCCATCCGCGCGATGAAAACAACGCCGGGCAGAAAAAAATGGCCGCCCTCATCGCGGATTTTTACAAAGCCGCCCTGCCCATCCTGGCCGGCGAAAAACCCGCCAACGGCTTTCTCATGCGCGGCATCGCCCATCAGCCCCATATCCCCCTGTTCGAGGAACGGTACAAGCTCAAACCCGCCTGCCTCGCCGTTTACCCCATGTACAAGGGCCTCGCCCAGCTCGTCGGCATGAAAAGAATCGACACCCCCAACATCCAGCAGCAGTTCGAGACGTATCTCAAGGAATACAACAACTTCGACTTCTTCTTCATCCATTTCAAATACACCGACAAAGCCGGTGAAGACGGTGATTTCGATGCCAAGAAGAAGGCGATTGAAACCTTTGATGCCGCTCTCCCGATTTTCCTCCGCAAAAAACCGGACGTCCTCGTCATCACCGGCGATCATTCCACGCCCGTCGCCGTCAAGGGCCATTCCTGGCATCCCCAGCCCATCCTGCTCCACTCGGCCCTCAGCGGTTCGGACAAACTCGAACGCTTCACCGAAACCGGCGCCAACCTCGGCTCCCTCGGCATTTTCGAGTCGAAATCTCTGATCCGCCTCATGCAGGCCAACGCCAGAATGTTCGATAAATTCGGCGCGTAATGAATTTGCCGAACAAACTCACCGTCTCCCGCTTCGCGCTGGCGGCGTTGTTTATTTGGTCAATGCTCGTTCCGATTCCCTTCGGCAAGACGCTCGCGCTCTTCTTTTTCTGCCTCGCGGGCGTCACCGATCTTCTCGACGGGCGCATCGCCCGCCGCCGCAATCTCATCACCAACTTCGGCATCCTCATGGACCCCCTGGCGGACAAAATCCTCGTCTGCTCCGCGTTCATTCTGTTTGTCGAAAGCTCCCACGCCCGGCCCGGCGCCTCCGTCCCCGTCGCCGCCTGGATGGTCATTGTCATCGTCGCGCGCGAACTGGCCATCACCGGCCTGCGCCTGCTTGCCGCTTCCAAAAATCTCGTGCTCGCCGCCGAAAACTTTGGCAAACACAAAACCATCTCCCAAATCGTCACTATCATCGCCTTGCTGGTCGTCGATGCCGGAGCCGAATGGCCCGCGCCCTTGCGGAATTTTTTCCGCCCTTGGGCGCCGGAATTCGCCTCCGTCATGCTTTGGCTCACCGTCGTGCTTACGGCCATTTCCGGCCTCATCTACCTCTGGCGCAACCGCGCCCTCTACATGGATGACGTATAAGCCGTTGCCTCACAGCAAAATAAATGACGCTGGACGCCCCCGCCGTTCCTGTTAAATTACTCTATCATGTCAATTGAGGTTCCAGTCGCCCAAAAGAAAATCAACCTCCGCCGTCCCGACATCATGGAGGCGGTCCAGGCGCAGGTCCTTTCCCATTACCGCAGCGTACTCGTCGAGCGCATCCGCGCCAACGGCGGCGTCCTCTCCTCCGGCGACCTCACCGTGAAACTCGCCAAGGAATTCGGTTTCTGTTACGGCGTCGAACGCGCCATCGACCTCGCCTACGCCGCCAAAAAATACTTTTCCGAGGTCTCCCCGGACGTGCCCATCTATTTGCTCGGCGAAATCATCCATAACCCCGAGGTCAACGACCAGATCCGCCGTATGGGCATCAAAATTATTTCGCCCAAGCCCACCGACGAGGAATTGTCCCAGTTGCAATCCGGCGATGCCGTCATTATTCCCGCCTTCGGCACCGAAGTCGGCACCCGCCAGAAACTCGAGGCCAAGGGCTGCGTCCTCGTCGATACCACTTGTGGCGACGTGATGAGTGTTTGGAAGCGCGTGCGCCAGTATTCCAAGGAAAACGTTTCCAGCATCATCCACGGCAAGGCCAAGCACGAGGAAACCAAGGCCACCACCTCCCAGGCCCGCGCTTACGGTAGCGGACATTACCTCGTGGTCTTCAATCTCGCCGAAACCGATTACGTCTGTAACTATATTTTGAACGGTGGCGATAAGAATGAATTCCTGGAAAAGTTCAAGGGCGCTTTCTCCGCCGGGTTCGATCCCGACCTTCACCTGCGCGCCGTCGGCGTCGCCAACCAGACCACGATGCTCCGCGGCGAAACCGAGGAAGTCCAGCGCCGCATCAAGGCCGCCATGATCAAAAAATACGGCGAAGCCGAAATTGAAGACCATTTCCGCTTCTTCGATACCATTTGCGGCGCCACCCAGGACCGCCAGGACGCCCTCGAAAAACTTCTCCGCGAGCCGATGAACCTGCTCATCGTCGTCGGTGGTTACAATTCCTCCAACACCTCGCACCTCGCCGAAATGGGCGAAGCCAAACTGCCCACCTACTTCGTCAAGAACGCCGCCAAGATGGAGTCCGATAAATCCATCCGCCATTTTGATTTGCATCGCCGCCAGGAAATCGAAACCCCCGATTGGTTGCCCTCCGGGCAAATCACCGTCGGCGTCACCGCCGGCGCCAGTTGCCCCAACAACCTCATCGAGGACACCATCCGCCGCCTCTTCGAACTCCGCGGCATCTCCGTCCAGGAACTCCTCGCCCACTGACGCGGTAGCGCGGCGAATGTTGGTTGTTGGTTGTTGGTTGTTGGTTGTTGGTTGTTGGTTGTTGGATGTTGGATGTTGGATGTTGGTTGTTGGATGTTGGTTGTTGGATGTTGGATGTTGGTTGTTGGTTGTTGGATGTTGGTTGTTGGATGTTGGTTGTTGGATGTTGGTTGTTGGATGTTGGTTGTTGGATGTTGGTTGTTGGATGTTGGTTGTTGGATGTTGGATGTTGAATGTTGGATGTTGGTTGTTGGATGTTGGTTGTTGGATGTT
>JBKQUF010000134.1:0-16162 GCA_052140285.1 Limisphaerales bacterium
AGCGCCGGTTTGCAACCGGCTTTGGCGTTCCGAATCTCCAAGCCGACAACATGTCGGCGCTCCGGTCTGCCGGCGTTTCATGCCCACTATGAAATATCCTGGCTGGAGCTTCCCTGCCTCCGGCGGGCCTCTCCCCGTTGAGGGGAGAGGGATTGAGGGTGAGGGGTGAGAATGATCTCCGCCCGCCCTTCTTGTCCCTTGAGATTCATGGTGAGGTGAGGGTCCGTGTTTGCGAGACAATTTAATTCCTTCGCGTTCATTGCGACCTTGGCATGAGGCAGCTTTTTCACTTTCGGATAACTTTACGCTTTCTCCGTTTCGTGTTTAAATCGCTGCAATGAGAGCCAGCGAAAAAAATCTGGAGACCGGGCGTAGCGCATCTGTCCCGGCGGCGAGTTTTCGCAGCGTCCCGCGGCGAGGCCGCTACTTGATTTCCGCATTTCTGCTTTCTGTTTTTCGTCTTCCCCCCCGCGGCGCGATTCTTTTTTGCGCAAATTTGCGTGTTTTTGCGCTTTTTTGCGTCTGGACTCGTTTTTGTGTGTGGACACGATTAACGCGAATTAACGTTAATTAACGCGAATTAACACGAAGCGAATTAAAACGAAATCAAATTCCCATGAACCCGCTGGACCCTCGCCTCACCCATGAACCGATTGCGGTAGGGACATCGCGTGGCGATGCCCTTGTCGCCGCAGCGCGGTCCCGAACAGGTTCAGGGGGACAAGGCGCGAATCTTCCGGGCAATTCCCTCCATTATTGCTTTGAAATCCATTCGTTTTTGGGACAAACTCATCGTTCGCTTTGGATTTTGGATTCCTGGGTGTCAGGGTCCGCATTTACATGAAACGCACGCATCATTGCAATGAACTTCGCCCGGCACAGATCGGGCAAATCGTTACGCTATCCGGCTGGGTCCACTCGCGCCGCGACCTGGGCGGCCTGATTTTTATTGATATTCGCGACCGCGAAGGCCGCACCCAGACGGTGTTTGATCCTTCGGACCTGCCAAAGGAGCTTTTTGCCCGGGCGGAAAAATTGCGCAGCGAATGCGTGGTAAACATCACGGGGAAAGTGCGGCAACGTCCGGCGGGAACCAACAATCCCAAGATCCCGACCGGGGAAGTCGAGGTCATGGCGCAGTCGCTGGAGGTGTTGAACATGGCGGACGTGCTGCCGTTTCCGGTGGATGACCCGGAGGTATCGAACAAGGTAAACGAGGAATTGCGGTTGAAATACCGGTACCTCGACCTGCGCCGCCCGGAAATGGCGCGCAACCTGAAATTGCGGAGCAAGGCGGCAATCGCCACGCGCAGTTACCTGGACGAACAGGGATTTTTGGAAGTGGAAACGCCGGTGCTGTTCAAGTCCACCCCGGAAGGCGCGCGGGAATTTCTGGTGCCCAACCGGCGGGAACCGGGAACGTTTTACGCCCTGCCGCAATCGCCCCAGCAGTTCAAACAAATCCTGATGGTGGGCGGCGTGGAAAGGTATTTCCAGATGGCGCGCTGTTTTCGCGACGAAGACCAGCGCGCGGACCGGCAGCTGGAGTTCACGCAGGTGGACATCGAGATGTCGTTCATCGAGCGCGAGGACATCTACCATCTGATTGAAGGGCTGCTGAAGCGGATTTGGAAGACGGCGCTGGGCATGGAGATTCCCACGCCGTTCAAGCGCCTGCGATTTGAGGAGGCGTTGAACCGGTATGGCATCGACAAGCCGGACACGCGCTTTGAAATGGAACTGGCGGATTTCACGGACGAGTTCCGGGCGAGCACGTTCAAAGTCTTCAGCGGCGCGGTGGCCAACGGCGGCGTGGTGAAGGCGTTGAATGCCAGGGGACTCGCCGGCGCGACCCAGGGCCAGATCGAGACGATGACCGAGTACGCCAAAAGTTTCGGCGCCAGGGGCCTGGCGTACATCAAGGTGGAAAAAGGCGAATGGAAATCGCCCATCGTGAAATTTTTCAACGAGGCCGAGAAGGCGGCGCTCACGGCCAAATTGAAGATCGAGGAAGGCGATTTGATCCTGTTCGCGGCGGACCAATGGCTGAACGCCTGCGAAATTCTCGGCAAAATCCGATTGTATTGCGCGGATGTTTTGAAAGGGCAGGGGAAGCTGGCGATTCCGGCGGACCGGTTCGATTTCCTGTGGGTTGTGGATTTTCCCTTGTTGAGCTTTGATAAGGAGCAGAACCGCTGGTATTCCAGCCATCATCCGTTCACGGCGCCGGTGGCGGAGGACATTCCGTTTTTGAAGACGGAACCGAAGCGCGTGCGCGGACAGCATTATGACATCGTGGTCAACGGCGTGGAATTGGGCGGCGGGTCCATTCGTATCCATCAGCCGGACGTGCAAAAGACCGTATTTGAGGAAGTGCTGCAGATTTCGCCGGAGGAGACCAAGCTGCGGTTTGGCTACCTGCTGGAGGCGTTCCGGTACGGCGCGCCTCCGCACGGCGGCATCGCGCTGGGCTTTGACCGGATGATTGCCATCCTGTGCGGCACGCCGAGCATTCGCGACGTGATTGCCTTTCCAAAGACGGCGAAGGGGGTTGATTTGATGACCGATGCCCCCGCGCCGGTCTCGCCGCGGCAATTGCGCGATCTTTACCTGGAAGTGAAGGCGCAGAAGAAGGAGTAGCATTTAGTTGGAATTTCGATTATTTTTAGTCAATGCTCACAAGGTTAAAAGTTAATGGTTTCAAGAACCTCGTAGAAGTGGATGTTCGTTTTGGTCCCTTTACATGCATCGCTGGAGCGAATGGCGTGGGCAAGTCTAATCTTTTTGACGCCATTCGGTTTTTAAGTTTAACGGCCAATTATTCGCTATTGGAAGCGGCATTGCGCGTTCGCGATGACGATGGCCATAACACTGATGTTCGGGGTCTTTTCCATCGTATTGGAGATAAATCAGTTGACACGATTTCGTTCGAAGCCGAAATGATAGTGCCTCCCGAAGCAGTTGATGATTTGGGACAAACAGGAAAGGCTTCAATTACGTTCCTTCGGTATGTTTTGGAAGTCCGGTTGCGACCAGGGGGGGTAAATGGATCTTCTTCGAATCCTCTTGAAATTGTCCGCGAAGAATTGGTCCACATTCAACTAGGTTCCGCATCCCGATACATACTTTTTCCGCATGATGCCAGTAAATGGCGAAAAAGGGTTGTGACAGGCAGACGAGGTGGCGTTGCTTTTATTTCGACGGCAAAAAAGGAAGACGGCAGTCTTATTATCAAATTGCACCAAGATGCCAAAGGAAAGGGTCGCGCCTACGAACGTGCCGCAAACACTTTGCCCCGGACTGTCCTATCATCGTCCACTGCTGCAGAAAGTCCAACCGCTCTTTGTGCGCGACGCGAGATGCAATCTTGGCGGTTGTTACAACTTGAGCCTGTTGCATTGCGGAAACCAGATGAATTTAACGCTCCGCCTCACTTGGAAAGCAACGGGAGTCATTTGCCGGCGAATCTTAATCGTCTGGCAATACGCGATGAAGCCGCGCGAATTTACAGTCAACTTTCAAATCGTTTAAGCGAATTGATTGGCAGTGTTCAAAGTATTCGTATTGATCGCGATGAGAAACGTGAGCTTCTAACACTTATGTTGACTCATCAAGACGGGACGGAGTTGCCTGCACGAGCTCTTTCAGATGGAACGTTGCGCTTTCTTGCCCTCTCCGTGCTGGAATTAGATCCAGAAACCCCAGGACTAATATGTTTGGAAGAACCTGAAAATGGAATTCATCCTGATCGAATTCCCGCAATACTTCAATTGCTTCAAGATATTGCCACAGACCCCGAAGAACCTGCCGACGTGACAAATCCTCTTCGTCAAGTTATAGTAAATACGCATTCTCCATCAGTTGTCATGGCTGTTCCTGAAGATAGTGTCTTGCTTGCCAAACCGGCCAGCGATATGCGAGACAAAGAGCCGTTCACTAAAGTCGTTTTTGCCTGCTTGCCGAAAAATTGGCGGAACAAGGGGGAGTCTAAATGTTTGGAAATGGGCAAAGGGGAAATGTTAAGCTATCTGAACCCTGCTGCGGTAATTAGACGCGAACAATCATCCATCGTCCGACGATACCGTCGAGTGATTGACGATCATCCGGAATTTGCTTTTTTCTCTCCGCAAACGGCATGAAACCTCTGAAACACACTCTCCTTTCTGATGGCCCGACCGATGTTAACTTGATACCGATAATAAATTGGACGTTGAAACAAGTGGCTGGCATCAATTTGGCGGAGGGTATTCGCGCAGAGTTTTGGCGACTGCCATGCATTCCGAGCAGTCTCGAAGGTCGCATTTGCAAGGCGATGGAGTTGTTTCCATGTGATATTCTGTTCATTCATCGTGATGCTGAAAGAGAAACTTTGGAAACACGAAATGCAGAAATTCGTGCCGCTGTAGCCAGCGCGTCTGGATCGGGTTGTGCATTGCCCGCTGTTGCCATCGTCCCAATTCGCATGACAGAAGCCTGGTTGCTTTTTGACGAAAGCGCCATCAGAAAGGCGGCGGGAAATCCTCATGGGCAAGTAGCGTTGAATCTTCCTCAATTGAACAAACTTGAAAGTCGTCCTAATCCTAAAAAAGACCTTCAAACGGCGCTCCAAATCGCGAGTGAATTAAAAGGTCGGCGGCTTAAGAAATTCAATACAACGCAGGCCTTTAGGAGAATAGTGGATTTTTTAGACGATTTTTCACCTTTGAGGCAGCTACCAGCATATTCTGCTTTCGAAAGAGCAGTATATCGAATGAAAGTTAACAATTTGAAGAAAATTTTTTATGGTCTAAATCAAAGCACCGATAGTTAGTTTTCAGCCCCGTATCCATTTTATGCGCATAAATCTGTGTTTATCAATCGTTGAGCAATGAAAAACGTTGTCCTCCTCGGTTCGACTGGCTCGATTGGCACGAGCACCGTCAAAGTGGCTGTGGATTTGCCGGACCGGATCCGGCTCCTCGCGCTGGCGGCGGGGAACAATTTCGAACTGCTCCTGAAACAGGCGCGCCAGCACAAGCCGGCGGCGCTGTCCATCAGCGATCCGGCCAAGGCGAAGCAGCTTCAGGACGCCGTGGGGACTTCGGCACGGGTATTTTCGGGCACGGAGGGTTTGATCAAGCTGGCAACGATGGAAGATGCCGACATTGTCCTGATTGCGATTGTGGGGACGGCGGGATTGAAACCGGCGCTGGCGGCCATCCGCGCGGGGAAGGACATCGCCATCGCTTCCAAGGAAATTCTCGTGATGGCCGGCGAGATTGTGATGAGCGAGGCGCGGAAATACGGTGTGCGGGTTTTGGCGGTGGACAGCGAGCATTCCGCGATTTTTCAATGCCTGGACGGAAAGCCGTCCGGCTCGGTGCGCAAGCTCTGGCTGACGGCCAGCGGCGGGCCGTTTCGGGATAAAACCCACTGGCCGAAGGAGAAATTCGCGGAGATCACGGTCGAGCGGGCGCTCAAGCATCCCTCGTGGGTGATGGGCCGGAAAATCACGATTGATTCGGCGACGTTGTTCAACAAGGGCCTGGAGATGATTGAAGCGCGCTGGCTGTTTGGCATCGAAATGCCGCGGGTGGCGGTGGTGGTGCATCCGCAGAGCATTGTTCATTCGATGGTGGAATTTGTGGACGGAGCAATGCTGGCGCAGTTGTCCACGCCGGACATGTGTTTGCCGATCCAGTACGCGCTGACGTATCCCGACCGCGCGCCCAGCGAGCGGGTGCAGACAAATTTTGCGAAACTGGGGCAGTTGACCTTTGAAGAGCCGGACACGGAACGTTTTCCGGCCATGGAACTGGCCCGGCGGGCGGGGGAAATCGCCGGAACATTGCCAGCCGTGTTGAACGCGGCGAACGAAGTGGCGGTCGAAGCCTTCGTGAACCGCAAAATCAATTTTCCGCAGATCACCGAAACGGTTCGGAACACGATGGAAGCGCATCAGGTGGCGCCGCATCCGACGTTGGAGCAGATTCTGGAGGCGGACGCGTGGGCAAGACGCGAGGCGATGCCGCATTGACGAATCAATTCGCCGCGTTTACTTTTTAGGCTGACTAATGGATATTTTAACCACCATTTACGTAATCGCCGCCGTGGTGCTGGCTTTTGGCGCGTCCATTTTCTTCCATGAACTGGGGCATTTCTGGGTTGCCCGGAAGGTGGGGATGAAGGTGGAGGAATTTGCAGTTGGATTCGGGCCAAAGATTTACGGCTTCACCCGTAACGGGATTGAGTACTCGCTCCGCTGGATTCCCGCCGGCGGTTTTGTGAAATTGCCCCAGATGATCACCTCCGAAGCACTGGAAGGGACGGCGAGCGGACCGGTCGCCCCGGCATTGCCCTGGCAGCGGATTTTAGTGGCGGTGGCCGGGCCGTTGATGAATGTGGTGTTTGCCTTTGCGATAGCCTCGGTCATTTATATCGTGGGACTCCCGGTGGCGGTCAACCCGTCAATCATCGGCTACGTGGAACCGGATTCGCCCGAGGCGAAGATGGGCATCCAGGAGGGCGACCGGATTGTTTCCGTGGACGGGCATAAAGTGCAATCGTGGCAGGACGTCAGCATGTACACCATTGTGGCGCGCACGCCCTCATTGCCGGTGGTGATTGAACATGACGGCCAGGACCACACCTACAACCTCCAAACCTCGACAGAGAACGCCCTGAACCTGAAGATGCTGAACCTGGATCCGCGCGACCATCCGGATGTTTCGGGGGTCATGTCGGGAAGTCCCGCGGAAAAGGCGGGGTTGAAACAGAAGGACGTTATCGTCTCCTTTGCCGGTGTTCCCATCGTGAGCGGCGACCAGTTTGTTAGCTTAGTCCGCCAGCGCGGCGCCGAGCCGAGCCAGATTCAAGTGGAACGCGACGGGAAGCGGGTGACCATGAGCATTACGCCAACGCTGGACCCCGGGACGAAGATTGGACGCATCGGGGTGGTCCTTGGCTCGAGCGACATAGAGGTTTATGTGGTGCAAAAGCCCGGCCCGACGCCGTGGGCGCAGGTCAAGGACGTGCTCAATAAAACCTACGAGACGATCAGCGCATTGGTCCATTCGCACGAGACCGGCGTGGGCGCGAAGGATTTGAGCGGTCCGGTGGGCATTTTGAGCATCCTGGCGGCGTACTGGAACACAGATTTCCGGCTGGGATTGAGTTTCATGGTGCTGCTAAACATCAATCTGGCCATCATTAATATGCTGCCGATTCCGGTTCTGGACGGCGGCCATGTATTAATGGCCATCATCGAAAAAATCCGTCGCCGGCCTTTGAGCCTGAAATTCGTGGAAGTGGTGACCACCGGATTTGCGGCGTTGCTCATCGGATTCATGCTTTATGTCACCTTCTTCGACATCAAACGCTTTCCGCAATTCCGCGTCTTGTTCAATACCAAAGTGCAAATCCAGCAATCGGCGCAACCGGGGGATAACGCGCCGGTGAAGTAATCTTCACGCCGACGCGCGCGTCGGAGACGTGTACCGTAGCGGCGGGCATCCTGCCTGCTCCCGCGGTTGCGGGACCGGCGCTTCCAGCCCGGCGGAAAAAATCGATGCCAATCAAAACACGTTGAAATTTTCGGAAGTCATCGCCCCATCCACGCTTTTTCCGGGCGGCAAGATGCCGCCCTTTACGTCAGGCCAGGAGGCCTGACGCTACTCAAGTTTATGGAATGGAAGCCTTGCGAAATCCACTTGCAACTTCTGGCGTGAACCTCGAAACTGTGACCGTGCGTTATTGCGAATCTCCATTTTATTATCAGCGGCGGAAGACGCGCGAGATTGTCATCGGCAATCCGCAGCGTGGCGGCGTAATCATCGGCGGGGACCATCCCGTGGTGAAGCAGTCCATGCTGACCTGCGATACGATGGACACCGCCGAATGCGTCAAGCAAACGCTGGAACTGGTGGACGTCGGCTGCCAGATTGTGCGCATCACCGCGCCGACGGTGAAGGACGCGGCGAACCTGCAAACCATCGTGGCCGAACTGCGCAAACTGAATTGCCTGGCGCCCATCGTGGCGGACATTCATTTCAAGCCGGAAGCGGCGATGGAAGCGGTGAAATGGGTGGAAGTGGTGCGGGTGAACCCGGGCAATTACGCCGATTCCAAAAAATTCGCCACCAAGGAATATACCGATGAGCAGTACGCCGCCGAACTCAAGCGCATTGAAGAAAAGTTCGCGCCGCTCGTGATTGAGGCGAAGAAACTGCGGCGCGCGCTGCGCATCGGCACAAACCACGGCTCGCTTTCCGACCGCATCATGAACCGCTACGGCGACACGCCGCTGGGGATGGTCGAGAGCGCGCTGGAATTCGCCCGCATCTGCCGCAAACATGATTTTCATAACTTCAAGTTCTCGATGAAGTCGTCGAACCCGAAGGTGATGATTGAATGCTACCGCCTGCTCGTCGCGCGGCTGGACCAGGAGGGGCCGGATTGGAATTATCCGATTCACCTGGGCGTGACCGAGGCGGGCGAGGGCGAGGATGGCCGCATCAAATCCGCCATCGGCATCGGTTCGCTGCTGTGCGACGGCTTGGGCGACACCATTCGCGTTTCGCTCACGGAGGATTCGCCGAGGGAGATTGAAGTGTGCAATGATTTATTGACGCAGATTCCGAGCTTGTCGAATTCCCAACTTGAAATCGCGGAGTCGGAATTTCCCTTCGACCCGTTCCATTTTGAGCGGCGCGAAACGCCGGAGATTGAATTGGCGGACGGCGTCAAATGCGGCGGCGCCCAATTGATCCGCGTGGTGGTGACGCAGGGGACATGGGACAAGGTCGCGCGCAAAATCCGGCCCAAGGACGACGTGCGGCCGGAGGCGGTTTATGAAAATTTGAATATTGCCGAAATCGACCCGGCGCGGGATTTTGAAATCAATTGCGAGACGCAGTTGGTGACGGTCAAGGACGGAGTGAATCTGCCGGCCATCACGGCGTTTCGGTTGCTGGCGGCGAAGCTCAAGCGGCTGGGGCGGAACAATCCGATTTTGCTCAAGGACTGCATTCATTTTGGGACGGCGCCATTGGAGCCGAAGATTGCGTTGCTGCGGGCGTCGGTGGTCATTGGCGCGTTGCTGGCGGACGGCATCGGTGATGCGATTCTGATTCGCGGGGAATCAGGCGGGGGCCAATCGCTGCGGCTGGCGTACAATATCCTTCAAGCCGCCGGTTGCCGCAGTTTTAAGACGGATTACGTGGCCTGCCCGAGTTGCGGTCGGACCTTGTTCAATCTCCAGACCGTGACAGCGCGAATCAAGGCGCGGACGGAGCATCTCAAGGGCGTGAAAATTGCCATCATGGGCTGCATCGTGAACGGCCCCGGCGAAATGGCGGATGCGGACTTTGGCTACGTGGGCGGCGCGCCCGGCAAGATCAACCTGTACGTCGGCAAACAAGCCATCAAGTTCAACATCCCGGAGGCGGAAGCGGTGGACCGGCTCGTGGACCTCATCAAGGAACACAATAAATGGGTCGAGCCGGAGGCGAAGGAGATGGTGATGAGCTAAGGGATGAGAGAGGGAAAAACATTCAACGTCCAACAACCAACATCCAGTGGAAATTCCAAAAACCAAACGCCGGTAAATTGGGACTACAAGGTGATGGCGATGGATGATGAGTTGAGCAGTTGTGGAGTGCAGACAAGCCTTCAGTTTTCAGAGGGATGCGAAAGATGAGACGAAATGAGCGAACAATTGAACAGGCCGTGCCCGGTTTGTGGTGAGCTTCGACCTCCAAAAATGGACACGCTTCGGGACCATGAACCTGGAATCTTTCAAAGTGAAACGATAGCTTCCTCCCTCTCCCCTCAACGGGGAGAGGGATTGAGGGTGAGGGGTGAGATTTCACTGAAAGATTCGCGCCTTGACCCCCTGAACCTGCCGCATTCTGCCAGGCTTTCGAGTGACAGCAGCCATTCGCCTGCTGTTCCCTCTCCGCTCCCATCGGATGGGAGGGGAGAGGGCCAGGGTGAGGTGAGGGTCCGTCGGTTTCGTGGTGAGAACGATCTTCGTCCTCGGACTAGACTCTTTCTCAAGAAGAACAATTTCCAGCTTCTGCGTTGTTTAAGTTGCTCGATGATTTATACCAACCCCGTGGCGGCGGATTTGGCTTCGGGGGAATTCTACGATCGCGCGGGAACCGAATATCTCACGCCGGAAAAACTCGAAAGCGATTATTCGGACGTGCGGTTTGAGAGGGAACTGCGGCTGTTCAGAAAGTTTTGCTCCGCCGGCGCCGTGCTGGACGTGGGGTGTTCTTCAGGGGCGTTCTTGTACCAGTTGAACAAGCGATTTCCCGGCGATTACAAAATCCTGGGGACGGACGCCTCGGGTCCGCCCTTGGACCATGCCGCCAAAATGGGCGTGCCCGTCATCAAAGACAATTTTTTGACGCACGATTTCGGACGGCAATTTGACGCGGTCACTTTTTGGGCGGTCATGGAGCATTTGTTCGAGCCGCAATTGTTCCTGACAAAAGCAGCGTCCATTCTGAAACCGGGCGGCCTTTGTTTCATCCTCGTGCCGAACATGCGGTCGCTGGCCGTGCGGTTGCTGGGGGCCAAATATCGATACATTTACGCGGAACACCTGAATTATTTCACGCCGGCGACGTTGCGGAAATTCGTGGAAAGGGAATTCACGGTGGCGGACTTGAAAGCGACGCATTTCAATCCGTTGGTGATTTGGCAGGACGCGCGCCGGGGGCCGGGCGAGGTGTCGCGGGCGCAACGATACGAATTGCTCAAGCGAACGACGGCGTACAAGCAATCGCCGTGGATGAAGCCAATCAAAGCCGGGTATCAGGTTGCAGAAAAGATGTTGGGGGCCGTGTTAATGGCCGACAATCTGGTCATCATTGGGCGAAGGAAGGTTGGGTGAAAAGCGGTGGGTGAAAAGCGGTTGACGCCGTCATGCAAGCGGCACACACTCGCATTCATCATGCGGAAGGATTCCGCCGTCATGTTTCGCAACGACTGGGAAAAAGGCCATACAGCAAACAAACGAAAGACCAATCACGCGACGCTTGCCAAATGCCTTTAACGCACGCAACGATTGACTAATTTTATGCACCTGCAACAATCCAAAGACAAGAGCCGGAAGTCGGGTGGGCAACAGTATTGGCTGCAAGCAATCATGTGCATGAAGCCGATCTCCTTCGCACGGCGGGCGCACTATCCATTTTAGGAGTTGATTTGGGCCTTTATCTGACGAAGGGTTATGACTGCCCCAAAAGCGAATTCAAATTCTCGGGTTTCCCGCCCTATCCATGCCCGGTGGAAGTCAAAAAGCGCTCGTCGAGGTTTGATTACCAAATCATGCGTTACACAAAATTGCCCCGGGCGGTGGTGTTGTGCATCGAGCATGACCTGAAAAATGCGCCCGACCATGTTGATGTTCTCGAACTTTCTGCTCTGGCGGATTATCTTCACGACTGAATGACGCGCGCCCGCATCGAACCGATTATTGAAGCAATTCCAGCCGCCCGGCAGGAGGACGCCCGGCATTATGGCGTACACCCCTATTTCACCCGCCGCCCGGCTAATGTTGTTCGAGATTATATCAGGCGATATTCCGAGGAAGACGACGCGGTGCTTGATCCGTTTGGCGGCACGGGCGTGACAGCAATTGAAGCGTTCCTGCTCGGGCGCCGCGCCATCCAAAACGATTTGAATCCGTTCGCCAATTTTATCGCCCGCAATATCGCCGACACAACCCTGGCCAACACCGCTCCACTTCGCCAGGCGTTCGAGCGTGTTGAGCAGGCCGCCGCCAGGCAGGTTCACGAAATCGAAAAGGATGAGGCCGTCGCCGGGCAGTGGCTTGAAAAACTTCCGCTCCCCGAAAACATCCGGCTGCCGCGCAATTCAGTGCGGAGTTTTTTCGCGAAATGTTCACGCCGCGGCAGTTGGCGGGACTGGCCCTGATCAAACAGGCGATTGAATACGAGAATGGTGTGATCCGCGATTTGCTGCTGCTGGCTTGGTCGGCGTCAGTGGCCAAGCTAAACAAAACCTTTCTTTCCACCAAGGGCCGCGCCGAGAGCCGGGGCGGGTCGAGCATCTTTAGCATCTACCGTTATAAACTGGCGGCGCAATCGGTTGAACTGCCAATTTGGGAAACCTTCCATGGCCGCTTCCTTAATGTCCTTGCCGCCAAGGAAGAAGTTTTGCAACTGCGCGACTATTGGATAAAAAATTCCGGCGGCGCGCTCCATCTCGACAGTGAAAAGAATTTCCGCGTGCTGGCGCAGGACGCCGCCGCGCTCGACAAGGTAATCAAGCCGGGCAGCATTGATTACATTTTCACCGACCCGCCTTACGGCGCGTTCATCAGCTACCTTGACCTTTCCATCCTCTGGAACCATTGGCTCGGCTTCCCGGTCACGGACAAAACGCGCGAACAGGAAACCATTGTCGGGGGCGAACAGGGCCACACGGAGGAACATTACAAAAAGAGCCTGGTCCACAGCGTTGAAACCTGTTTCCGCCTTTTGAAACCCCACCGTTGGCTCTCCATTGTCTTTCAGCACTGGGACACCAGTTACTTTGCCACGATTCTCGAAACTGCGTCCGAATGCGGCGGCGAACTCAAGGCCGCCATTACCCAGACTGGCGATGTCATCTGGTCCATGCACAAAAAGAAAAATTCTGCCAGCGTGCTGGCGGGCGAGATGATTTTGACTTTTTACAAACCGGTTAAGGTCCGCCAGCCGGGCAAAATTATAACGCCTGCCGCCGCCGACCCTTCAAAAGTTCTTTCGGAAGTTTTCGACGCTTGCCTCGCCAGCGGCGCAACCAGCTTTGCCAGCGAAGCCTTGTTCAACCGGCTGATCATTGAACTCTGGCGTCGCCGGGCGTTGAGCTGCCTGAATCTGGATCGGCAAGAATTCGTCCGGCAATTGGAACAACGCGGCTGGAGCTACAACACCCGAAACCATACCTGGTCGAAAGCCGGTTACTAAAAGTGTCTTTGCTGAAATGATGCTGTTCGATCGTGAGGATGATTAAATCGCTACGGCTGTTCCGGCACGACAATCTCATCGCCGTCGCGGAGCCAGAAATCCGGCGGCGAATTGGGATTGGAACAATCAACGGTCCATTCGCGCAGTTTGCCGCCGGCGTCACGGCGTTTGACCTGGACGCGGGAGAGATCGGAGGAGGCGAGGAGTAGTTGGGAATTTTCCAGGACCGGCCAAATCATCAATGGCTCGTGTTCGATCATGCTAATCGCATTACCTCCGGCGCCTCCTCCAAATCTACGGCCAAAGGCGTCCTGCGTGCCGGGCTGAACCAGTTCAACATCCGGGGCGAGGACCAGATTGGTGGTTACTCCGTTGACGGTAAGTTGCAGATGGCGGGTGAGGCCGTTTTTCAGAGTGAACAATTGATTGGTGGACAGTCCCATCCAGCGGGCGTAGAGGACGTGATCGGATTCGGGGATTTCCACGACGTCGCCAAATTTCAGCGGCACGTCGGCGGCGGAATCGCCGGTGTCCAGTGCTTGGGCGAGATTGATCTTCAGATCCGTCCAGTTCGTGCCAACCGGGGACGGACGGTGGATGATAATCCGGGAGAAATCGGGAAAGGCCAGGTTGTTTTGGTTTGGGGCAAGACTACTATAGCTGCGGGACATGTTCCCCTGGCCATGGCCGGAAGGATACGCAGAGAGCAAATCATATTGAACGCCTAGGAGGTCAAAGAGGGTGAACTGGTTCCAGTTGTTTGTGCCCCAGCCCGGGATGGTTTGCGAATAGTGCGCATAAGGCCGGCTGACGGTGATATGGTCCCAATCGGGGAGCACATCCAGCGCGCCGCGCTGGCGGAGATAATCGGCTAATTGGGCGGCACGTTCTCTTTCGTCCTGGGCGGAATTATTATTTCCGGCTCTTTGTTTGAGGATATCCAAGGGGGTATTGCCTCCAATATTTCTCACGTTAGGATCGGCGTGATGATCCAGCAACAACCCGATGGCTTCGCGATGCGGGATGTTGCTCACAGCGTAAATCAAAGGAGCATAGCCGTAGGGGTCGCGATAATTTGGATTTGCTCCGTGATTTAACAAAATCTCCATCGCCGAGACGTTATTGGCGGAAGCAGCGAGTTCCAGAGGGGAGGCGCGCCGATTAGCTAAATTATCGGCGGGATCCACTTTAGCGCCGGCGTCCAGCAGGGATGCGAGAATGTTCGTGTATTGCAACGCATCAAATAACAGAGATTGATTTTCGATTTGCGTGTCGTTTGGGTCGGCCTTGTATTTCAAAAGCAATTGGACCATGGGAAGCTGGTTCATTGAAATCGCCTGCCATAAGGGAGTTGCCCAACCGCGACCAACGGGTCCGAAGTTGGATCTCTCTTCGTATTTGAAATCGAAACTATGTTCTTGCCAATCAACCTCCCCTTTCACATTCGGATTCGCGCCTGCCAGGAGCAGCAGTTCGGCCGAAGTGGTGTCACCATTGTAAATGGCCCGGAGCAATGGGGCATCCAATGTGCCGGCGTTTGGGTCGGCTTTGGCAGCCAGTAGAAGTTTAACCTCCTCGGTAGCGCCTCTTTCCATTGCATAACTTAACGGCGTGCGGCCCAGCGAATCTTTCGTGTTGGGATTGGCGCCGGCATTCAGGAGTGTTTGCATCGTTTCTGGCGAAGCGCCGACAGCAAGGTTCAAAACTGTGCGTCCGCTGGCATCCATATGGTTTACATCAGCACCGGCTGCCAGGAAGATCTGCACCATCTTCAACTGGCCGCTTTGTACGGCGCAAAATAGCGGGGTGTTGCCAGACGTATCCGCGGGATTGACATCCGCATGGGCGGCCAGGAGGGATTCGGCGACGGCTTGGAAACCTTTGCTTGCCGCCAAAGCCAGCGGTGTCATGCCGTCGTGCCCGGTGAAGTTGACATTTGCGCCGTGGTCAATGAGGAACTGGGTCATGGCTTTGTTGCCGGCCGCGACGGCGGCGATCAAGGGCGTATTGTTGCCTTGAAATCTTGTCAATGTGCCGGGAATTTTCCAGCACGGAACATTCACGTCGGCGCCGTGGTTCAGCAGGTACGCCGCCACCTTAAGCCAACCGTTGTACGCGGCTTGAACGAGCGGCGTGGTGCCGTCGCTCGAGGCGTTGATCAAATCGGGGCTGTTCTGGATCATTTGCTGGATGCGCTGGATTTCCTGGTCTTCGGCGTCGGTCGGCGCACTGCCACTTCCTTTGTTTTGAGCGAGGGTTGAATTGGCCTCTTGCGCATTGAGCTTCAGGACCTCCATGATTCCGTCAATTTTTCCAGAAATCTGCCTGTTGATTTCATCCAGGACAGCTTGCTGCGCCTTGTAATCGGGAAAGTTGGTCGAATAATAAATACTCAAAGAGGAGAGCTTGGTTTCGGCTTCGTCGCGTTTTTGCAAAAGGCTGGTCAACACCGGGTCCGGCGCGAGCATCGGAAGAACCTTTTCGAGGTCGGCCCGCGAAAGATTTTTGACTTTGTCCCACAATTCGGCGCTTTGGGGCGGACTGGACGCGAAAGTCTCTGAAAGCGCGGCGGAAGTCAATTGATCCGCTGGATTGCCGGAGGTCATTCCCATGCCCGTCAAATTCTGCCGGCTCAACGTGACAAGCGTTTTCTGGTCGGAAAAATCGCCGATGATGCGCTGATATTCCTGGGCGGCTTCGTTCGTTTTATTTTCCATGCGGTAACATTCGCCGAGGCGGAAGATGGCGGTCGCGGCAATCTGGCGGTCGGTATCGAATTGATTGGCGAGCGCCTGGTAATCCGAGATGGCGGCGGGGAGGTTGCGATTGGCTTGTTCCTCAAACAATCCCTGCTGGAGGAGGGCGGTGAGGTTGGTGGTTTGGGCGCGCGCGAACGCCGCGGCCAGGAGGACAAGCAAGATGCCAAGTTTCGTTTTCATAATTTCAATGGCGCGAGGGTGCCATATCCGTTGTCGTCAATTGTCATGCTTTTGCAAAATTGATTGAAACCACGAAATACACCAAACACACAAAAGGCTCACTCGCCGCAACCAAATTTTTAACCGCGGATGGGCACGGATGGACCCAACGCGGCTTGGGCCGCAACCACGCCAGGACGCACGGCAGTCGCGGTAGCGTCGTGGAGTGCGGCGGGTGGGGGTGGGGGCACACGCCGCTTTGGGGAAGGGGGTAAACATCGA